>JBBREC010000267.1:0-1534 GCA_038203295.1 Caulobacterales bacterium | reverse complement strand
CGGATCTGCACATCACCTTCAGCCATGACGACTATACGGCCAACACCGGCGGGGTGCAGCTTTGTCTTCAGCGCGAGGACGCACGGATCTCCGCGCTCGGCCGCGATCACCTGCATTTTTTCCCCGCCAAGCCCTGGCCAGTCATTCGGGTGCGCGGCGAGGACGGCCTGCTGGGCGTACTGCTGAACGGCAAGTCCGTCGGAATCTTCGCGCCCAAGACGATCATCGCCGCCCTCGCCAGAGCCGCCGGCGCGGTGAAAGGCGGGGAGCGCAGCCTGGCGATCCATAGCCTCCTGGGCCACGCCGTCGGCGAGACGGCCGATATCGCCGCCGCGGCTGGCCTGAAGGCCGGGTTCTTCTGGCTGCATGACTTCGCCAGTCTCTGCGCGGGTTTCCACCTGTTGCGAAATGACGTGGAAGACTGCTCGGCGCCGCCACCGGACAGTGCGGCCTGCGGCATCTGCATCTATGGTCCCTGGCGCGCGCGCCATGTGACCGAGCATGAGCGATTGTTCGAACGCCTGTCGCTGACGGTCGTCAGTCCGTCGCAGCCGACGCTGGATCTGTGGAAGGCTGTGGCCGCCTATCCGACCGCCGCCGAAGTCGTCCTGCCGCACGCCCACCTGGTCGAACGCGGCCCGGCGCCCGGCGTCCCGAAACGCGCCCTGCGGGTCGCCTACGCCGGCATGCCCAGTGCGCACAAGGGCTGGGAGATCTTCCGCGACCTGGCCGCCACGCACGCCGATGATCCGCGGTACCACTTCCTGCATCTGGGCGGCCGCGCCGCGCCGGGCTCGGCGCTCGAGTTTCACAAGGTGGTCGTCACCGATCACAAGCCGCGGGCCATGCAGGAGGCGCTGGAAACGCACGAGGCCGACGCCGTGCTGATCTGGCCGCTTTGCCGCGAAACCTTCTCCTTCATCGCCTACGAGGCCGTGGGCGCGGGCGCGGCGATCATCACCGGGCCGGACAGTGGCAATGTGGCCGCCTTCGTCGAGGAGGGCCGCCACGGCCTGGTGATGAGCGGCGAGGCCGCCCTGGCCGCCGCCTTCGAAAGCGGCGCGGTCGCTGAGCTGTCGCGCGCCGCCCGCAGGCCCAACCTTTACGACCTGGCGTTCAGCGGGCTGACGGTCGATCTGCTGGAGGGGGCCGAATGAAGGTCCTCTGCTATTCCAGCTTCACCTTCTCGTACCTCAACCGGGCGCGGGTGCTCTACCAGACGCTCCGCCGCTTCCATCCGGACTGGGAGCTGGTGGCGCTGATCACCGACAAGCCGCCGGCCGGCTTCCGTTTCGATCCGTCCAAGGAACCCTTCGACCGGGTGGTCTGGGCGGAGGATCTGAATATCCCGGATTTCCAGGGCTGGCTCTTCAAGCACGACGTGGTCGAGGTCTGTACGGCGGTGAAGGGGCCCTTCATCCACCAGGCCTGCGCCTCCGGCGCCGACGCGGTGATCTACCTCGATCCGGATACAGCCCTGTTCGGCAGCCTGGCGCCGCTGGAAGCTTGGCTGGAAGACAACGACATTCTCCTG
>JBBREC010000266.1:0-1596 GCA_038203295.1 Caulobacterales bacterium | reverse complement strand
CCGTCGCCGGACCGCCCACCAGGGGCGCATTCTCAAACCGCGCGCCGATGGCGCGCATTTCGTGGGCGAACACCTTGCCCAGCGGGTCTTCGGCGACCTTGCCCATGAAGGCGCCCTTGCCGCCAAGACTGGCCAGGCCCGCGATGGTGTTGGCCGCCGAGCCGCCGGAGGCTTCCACGCCCTTGGCCATCCTGCCGTAGAGCTCGGCCGAGCGGGCCGGGTCGACCAGCATCATCGCGCCCTTGTCGAGGGCGTTGGCGACAAGCCATTCCTCGCTGCACGGCGCGATCACGTCGACGATGGCGTTGCCGATGGCGGCGACGTCGTAAAGGTCCGGCATGCTTCAGCTTTCGGGGCAGGGAAGGGTGGACTTACAGACAATCCGGCCGTCGGGCAACGCGACCGCTAGGCCGGTCGCACCGCAGCGGCGGCCATGACGGCGATCTGCGCCAGGCTTTGTCGATAGGCCTCAGGACTGACCGGCTCGGCGGCTGCGGAATGTTTGGCCCCCCGTGCGGCGGCGAGGAGGGTCTCTATCAGGTCGCGGGCAGAGAGACCGCTGCGGGCGAGACCGATCTCGCCGGCGGCGTCGGCGGCCTCGAACAGGCGGACCAAGCGCTCGACATAGACCCGGCCGTGCGCCTCGGCGAGGTCGCCGCCGACACTGAGGCGCGTGGCCCCCAGCTCCGAAAGGTGCTCCGAACCGCCGTACCGGGCGTGCATCCAGCCGTAGTTGGCCTCCAGAACGCGCGCCAGCCGGTCGCCGAACGGGCCATCGATCGCCTCTGCGTCGTCGCAGCGCCGTTCCACGTCTTCGAAATTGCGCTGCTGCATGGTGCGGAACACCGCTGCCTTGCCATCGAAGTAGAGGTAGAGCGTGCCCTTGGCGACCCCGGCCTCGCGGGCGATGTCGTCCATCGCCGTCCGGCGATAGCCGAACTGGGTGAACAGACGAACGGCGGCGCCGAGGATCGCCTCGGTCTTTCCCCCCGCATCGACGGTCGCGGTTTCGATCATGTCCCTGTCTTGTCGCCCGCCGCGCTTGACTTCAAGGGCCAGACGCACAGAATGACCAAATTAAACTAATTGGTCATTAGGTCAGGAGCCGCCATGAAGACGCGCAAGCTGGGATCCAGAGGTCCCGAGGTTTCGGCTATCGGCCTGGGCTGCATGACCATGAGCGGCGTCTACGGCGACCGTCCGGACGAAGCCGAACCGCTGGCGACCCTGGACCGGGCCCTGGAGCTTGGGATCAACTTCTGGGACACCGCCGACGTCTACGGCCCCTTGCATAATGAGGACCTGATCGGCCGGTCGCTGAAGGGTCGGCGGGACAAGGTCTTCCTGGCGACGAAGTTCGGGCTCACCGCGAACGGCGTCAACGGCTCACCCGACTATGTGGCGCAGGCCTGCGAGGCCAGCCTGAAGCGCCTGAACATCGAGACCATCGATCTATACTACCTTCACCGCGCCGAGCGCGGTCGCCCGATCGAGGAGACAGTGGGCGCCATGGCCGAGCTGGTGAAGGCGGGCAAGGTTCGCCACCTCGGCCTTTCGGAGGTGGCGCCGGAGACGCTGGAGCGGGCCTGCAAGGTG
>JBBREC010000265.1:0-1646 GCA_038203295.1 Caulobacterales bacterium | reverse complement strand
GATGGGGAGGCATCAACGAGTTCCGGCCGGCCTACGGTCAGCACGCCGGTCTTGTCGAAAACCACGTGGTCGACCTGGGCCAGGCGCTCCAGCGCCGCGCCCGACTTCACCAGGATCCCGCGGCGGAAGAGCCGGGCTGAGGCGGCGACCTGGACGGCCGGCACGGCCAGTCCCAGCGCACAGGGACAGGTGATGATCAGCACCGCCACGGCGCGCAGCACCGCCTCTCGCGGGCCAAGGCCCAGCAGCCATGCGCCCGCGAAGGTGAGCGCCGCCGCCGAGTGAACGGCCGGGACATAGATCTCAGCCGCACGATCAGCGAGCCGGACGTACTTCGACTTCGACTGGGCTCCGGCTTCCACCAGCCGCGCAATCGCCGCGACGGCGGAATCCTCGGACAGGGCCAAGGCCCGAAGTTGCAGCATGCCGGAAAGATTGAGCGCGCCGGCACGGCAGATCTGGCCGGGCCCGGCGTCCACTGTGCTCGTCTCTCCCGTGAGCAACGACGCGTCGATCTCGGCGAAGCCGGACTCAACGAGGCCATCGACCGGAATCCGCTCTCCTGGCCGCACGATCAGCAGGTCGCCGACCGAGACCTCCCGGATCGGCCGGCGGTGCTCAAGGCCGTCGGGCCCGAGAACGATGGCTGAGGGCGCCTGCAAGGCCAGCAGATCGGCGGCGGCGCTGCGCGCACGGGACTTCAGCCGGTGGTCCAGCCAGCGTCCGATCAGCAACAGGAACAGCAGAGAGACGGCGGCGTCGAAATAGGTGTCACGGCCTCGAAGGATCGTCTCGGAAAAACTGACCGCAAGGGTCAGCAGCACGCCGACGGAGATCGGCACGTCCATGTTGGCGTGACGAGCCTTCAAAGACCGCCAGGCGGATTCGAAGAACGGCCGGCCGGCGAAGAGCACACAAGGCGTGGCGACCAGCGCGCACCACCATTGCATGACGGTGCGCGTGGCGGGACCCAGCTCCTGGCCGAACAGGCCCGCCCACAGCGGGACCGAGAACATCATCGTGTTCATCGCGCCAAAGGCCGCGACCGCCAGGCACAGGAGGAGCCGGCGGCCCTCGCGATCCATCGCTTCGGCGGCCAGGCCCGGGTCGTAAGGTGAGGCCGGATAGCCCAGCGTCTCAAGGGCCGCGATCACCGCGCCGGGATCGGCGGTCCGGTCATCGTCAAAATGGACGGTGAGCTTGCCGGTGGTGAGATTGAGGCGCGAGTTGCTGACACCGGCCAGACCGGCGGTTTCGCGTTCGATCTTGCCGAGACAGGCGGCGCAGCGCGCGCCCTTTACAAGGAGTTCGAGGCTGGGCTTGTCGCCCGGCCGGCGCTTGAGAAACGCGGAAAGATCGGGCGCCGGGGCCAGGTCGTAGGTCAGGGCCAAGTGAGCCTCCGGTCGGCCGCAAAGTGTTCGCCCGTTCGGCTGGTGGCGTGGGCCGTGAAGTCCCAGGCGCCGGTCAGGCCGCCGGCTCGCGCCTCATAGCGGCCGGGGCGGATCTCGCGAAACATCAGCGGCCGCTTCCCGGCTTCGGTGGCCGGGCGCTCCAGTTCGCCGGAGAAGGCGAGGCCGGAGATCGGCTGATCCGCGCGGTCGCGCATCTCGATGACGACGCCGTCCGGCTCTGCGGCGGCGGTGGCC
>JBBREC010000264.1:0-1682 GCA_038203295.1 Caulobacterales bacterium | reverse complement strand
CTTCACATAGCCCGGGCAGATGGCGTTGACGGTGATCCCGGTCCGCGCCAGCTCCAGGGCGCAGGACTTGGTGAAGCCCACCACGCCGTGCTTGGCGGCCACGTAGGCCGACTTGAACGGCGAGGCCACCAGGCCGTGGGCCGAGGCGATGTTGACGATCCGCCCGCGGCCCTGGCCCTTCATGATCGGGATCGCCGCCTTCGACGCGTGGAAGGTGGACGACAGGATCACCGCGATCAGGGTGTCCCACTTGTCGTCCGGGAACTCATCGACCGGCGCCACGTACTGCAGGCCGGCGTTGTTCACCAGGATGTCGAGGCGGCCGAACTCCTTGTGCGTGAAGGCGATCAGGTCGGCGATCTCGGCGGGCTTGGACATGTCCGCGCCGTGGTAGCGGACGGCGGCGTTGGTCTTCGCCTGCATCGCCGCGCGGTCGGCCTCGATTTTCGCCGGGTCGCCGAAGCCGTTCAGCACCACGTTGACGCCCTGCTCGGCCAGCGCCTGGGCCATGGCCTGGCCAATGCCGGAGGTCGAGCCGGTGATGACCGCGACGTGGCCGTCCAGGTGATAGTCCACGGCCATGGTCAGGCGTCCTCTTTGAGCTTGGCCTTTTGGGCCGCGCGGGTCTGCGCCACCGGCGGCGGCTGGGGCCGGGTGAAGGTGAATTCTTCCTCGGATGAGAGCGACGGCTGGAAGCTGTAGCCCTCAAGGTCGAAGGCCTTGAGGTCTGCGGGGCGCTCGATCCGGTTGTCGATGGCGAAGCGGGCCATCATGCCCCGCGCCCGCTTGGCGAAGAACGACATGATCCTGGCCTCGCCGTCCTTTTCCTCGAGGAATTTGCAGGACACCACCGGCGCCTTCAGGACCGCGCGGTCCACGGCGCCGAAGTATTCCTGGCTCGCACAGTTGATCAGGGTGCGATCCTTGTGGCCGGCCAGGGCGGCGTCGAGGCTCTCAGACACCCGCGGACCCCAGAAGTCGTAGAGGCTCGATCCGCGCTTGGTCTTGATCCGCACACCCATCTCGAGCCGGTAGGGCTGGATGGCGTCCAGCGGCCTTAGGACCCCATAGAGGCCCGACAGGATCCGCAGGTGATCCTGCGCCCAATTGAGCGCCCGCTTGTCGAGTTCGCGGGCGCGAAGCCCCAGGTAGACGTCGCCGTTGAAGGCGAAGGCCGCCTGCAAACCGTCCTCGCTGTCCGGCTGGAAGGCCTGGAAGCGCTCGCGGTTCAGCTTCGCCAGGGCGTCCGACAGGTCCATCATCCGCTTCAGGTCGATGACGCGCAGCTTCCTCGTGGCTTTGGCCAACTCAGCCGTCTGATCGGACATCTGCGGCGCGGTCATCGCCACGGCCGGCGGCGCGGCGGTGAAATCGAGCGACTTGGCGGGAGAAAGGACGATGAGCATCGCCCCGATGCTTAGGCTCCGCCGGGGACGCCGCCAACCGGCTGCGCGAAAGTCTCCACAGCAACGTGGG
Source organism: Caulobacterales bacterium (assembly GCA_038203295.1). Classification (GTDB taxonomy): domain Bacteria; phylum Pseudomonadota; class Alphaproteobacteria; order Caulobacterales; family Caulobacteraceae; genus Phenylobacterium. Next base: position 206 of record JBBREC010000264.1, on the reverse strand, counting down.
CGGGTTGCGCGGTTCGGCGGCGATTGCGCGTCCAGCCGGCATCGGCCATCACATCGGCGATGGCATACCGGACACTTCTCATCGGTCTCGCAGCGGCGGTCGCGCTCGGCGGCGCGGCCCGCGCCGAACCGCTGGGCGCCTGCATCTGGTCCAGGCTCTCCAGGCCGCAGCAGACGCGGGTGCTGGCCGCCTATCAGAAGGACATG
>JBBREC010000263.1:0-1691 GCA_038203295.1 Caulobacterales bacterium | reverse complement strand
GCCTTGCCGGACGTGGCGGCCGGCAGGTCGGAGCCCATGGGCACCCCCTTGGCGTAGGCCTGCTTCACCCAGTCGGCCTTGCCGATCAGCGTCGGGTCGAGATCCCAGCCGGCGAACATCCGCACGCGAATCCGAGTGCCGCTGGTGGCGAAGGTCTCCTTGCGGCGGAGGGCCGCGAAAATCGATTCCCGTGTATTCTCCTCGGCCCAGACGCCCGTGATCGCCGCCGAGGCGAACTGAAGCGGATCGTTCTCCTTCTGCCCGTTCGGCCGGACGGTGACCTCTCCCGCCGCCATCTTCATCCCCAGCGCCGTGCGCGCGGCCTCGCCACTCGGCAGCATGGTGTTGCGGTCCAGGCCGCTGATGCGCCCGGCGTAGGCGTTCTCGTCGCTGACGCTGAGTCCGTTGTGAATGTCCGAGGCGCCGACGACGCCCATCTTGAAAGGATTGGCGCCGACCTGCGACTGCACCACAAGGCCGCGGCCGAACGCCTCGCGCACATAGGAGCCGTGTTCGTGGGACGAGGTCTCGCCCTTGTAGACACGGTCCATGATCTCGAAATTGGCGAACTCGTCGTTGGGCGACAGTTGCGGAGTGGTGTCCGAATAGCCCTTGGTCTGGCCGATCTCCACCAGCGGCTCGTTCAGCGCGCGGTTCAGTGCGTAGGCCTCGTCGATCGGCCGGCCGTCAGACATGTTCCAGTCGAAGTCGCGACCGTCGGAGAAGTTGCTGTTGTGCGGGATGGCCAGCACATCGATCCCCTGTTTGCGCACCGCGTTCAGGTAGCTCCAGAGATCCTCCGGCTTGTTCGAGTCCACCGCTGTGAAGGGGTTCGGCGCGTGGTCCGAATTGAAGATCACGTTGCGATGCATGTGAATCCCCTGGCCCGGGGACGAGGTCCATTCGTAGGCCACGAAGGTGGTGAATTTTCCGGGTCGATAGTTGGCGTTGGCGGCCTTCATCTCCACGTTCCAGCCGTCGGCGGCCTGGGCGGCCTGTTTCATCTCCGGGGCGGCTTCGCCGCCGTCTTCCGCGTGCAGCAGAGCGCCAGCCCGGAAGAAGGCCCTCTGCCCGCCCTTGCTGAGTTCCTGGCCGATCGCTGAGCGCGAGAACGGACTGCCCGGATCGTCCAGCTGGGTCATGGCGCCCAGATATTCGGAGTGATCGGTGACCGCGGTGAAGTCGAGCGGCCAGGCGCGACGGGCCGGGACGAGGCCGGTGACCGGCAGCCCCTGCTGCGTGGCCACCTGGCTGGCGGGCACCATCACCGTCTCGCCGCGGGCGAACTTGTACGCCTGATCCGGAGTGACCTTGGTTCCGAAGGTCCAGGCGTCGAAGGACATCACCGTGTGCAGGTGCAGTTCGCCGAAGTAGGCGCGCCGCGCCTCGGGCTGCATCTTGGCGGAAGCGTGCGCCGCGGCCATGTGCCTCGGCCTGTGCACCTGGGTGAAGGCCCCCGTGGCGGCCACGGCCACCAGCGCGGTCGTGATCCAAAGTCCGCGATGTTTCATCAAAGTCTCCCTTGGGGGTTCTTGTTCTTTCATGTTCCGGCCGCCCGTGCGCCGTAGCGCCAGACCCAGCCGGCGAGCAGCAGACCGGACGCGGCCAGCCAACTGCCGCTCACGCGCGCGGCGATGATCATCCACAAGCGGGTCAGCGGCAGCGTGATGGATGCGGCTATGGCGAAGACC
>JBBREC010000262.1:0-1930 GCA_038203295.1 Caulobacterales bacterium | reverse complement strand
GCGCCTGCCGCTCCAGCCGCCGGTGCGGCCGCGCCGCAGACTCCGCCCCAGCCCCCTGCCACCGAGCCTCCGGTCGCCGAGCCTGCTCCTCCGCCGCCGACCTTGCCAACCACTGGCGACGGCGCGGTTATTCTGAACCTGATTGAAAAGCTCTGTGTGCCCTTGGTGCGCGGCGGCAATCTCGATGACCTGGTCAAAAGGAATCCGGACCTGGGCCTGAAGAAGAACCGCCGCGACATGACCTATGTCATGCCGCTGGACCCGGCCAACAAGAACACCTCAATCACCATATTCCCGGTAGGTTCAAACAAGGATGTCTGCCGTGGCGAGGTTCACTACGCTCTGAATGAAGACAAGCCGATCGTCAGCGCGGTGAATATCTGGTCGTTTCTGCACAAGCCGGAACTGATCCTGCAGGCCAACTACGTGGCGGTTGATCCGGACGGCATCAAACGCGTGCGGAAGTCCTGGGAGCACGTGGACGCGACCAGCTCGACAGCGGTCAATTTCTCCACCTGGACAAAGCCGGACGACAGTTCGCTGAACGCTAAATATTCGACCGGCGAAATCTTCTACCAGGAACGCAAGTTCTGATGACCTGGACGGACGCCGCGGGTCGCGCCGGCGTCCTGATGATCCTGGCAGCCTACGCCGGCGCGGCGCTGGGCCGGCTCGATCCCAAGGGCGTCTGGTCCCTGCTGGCGAATTTCGTCGGCGCCTGCGCGATCCTGGTGTCCCTACTGATCGCGCACTTCAACCTCTCCTCGACTGTGATGGAAGGTTCCTGGGCGTTGGTGGCGCTCGCGGGCCTGATCCGCTTGGCGGTGATCAAGCGGCAAGGCTGACCTCGTTTTCCAGCCAGGTCAGGGCCGCCTCGGCCACGTCATCCCAGCCGGGCTCTCCCACCAGCCAGTGGCTCATGCCGGGCATAACCTTGCAAGTCGCCCCAATCCGGTCGGCGATCGCCTTCGCAGTGCCTGGCGAATGAACCACATCGGTCTGGCCGGTGATCACTAGGGAGGGGGCCTTGATCGCGCCCGGTCCGACGCTGGTGGTCATAAACGGGTCCAGCCACCAATTCAGGGTCTCGCGAACCGCCATGGCGCTTTCGGCGCGCAGTCGCGCCACCGCCGCCTCGCGCTCAGGCTTGGGCATGCGGTCGAGGCTGTAGGCTCGCATAAGGCTCTTATCCGGTTGCAGGGCTCCGGAGGAAAAGGGGCCCATCATTTGCACCCCAAAGGCCGTGGCGGCTTCCTCCAGGCTGGAGGCGGCCACGCCCCAGGGGGGCGAGGGCGCAAGCAGCACCAGGGCTCGGATATTGGCCCGGCGAGCCGCCAGTTGGGCCACCAGTCCGCCCATGGAATGGCCCAGCAGGACGGGCGGCTCGGACTGTTCCGCGCAAAGCTTCGCGATGTCGGCGGCGTAGTCGGTCATCGAGACTCCGACCACGGCGTTGGCGGAAGCGGCGTCCGAATGGCCGCGCAGGTCTGGAGCGATCACATCGAATCCGGCCGCCTCGAAAGGCGTGCGGAAACGCTCGAAGGCCCAACCGCCGCAAAAGGCGCCGTGCACCATCACGATGGCGGTCATTGAATTCCTCACTGGCGCCTGACGCGCGCCGCCCGACTTGGAGGGCATCTTAGGGCTGATACGGCCTAGGCCTCCAGCTTTTCAGACGCGGCCCCGCGCCAGGGCGAAGGCGCCGAAGGCTTCAACGACCCGGACATAGGACGCCCGTTTGAAGGGCACGATCAGTTCGGCCGCTTCTTCCAGGAGCGCCCAGCGCCAAGCGTCAAATTCCTGCTCGCCATGCGCCGCCAGGTCGAATTCGGCGTCGTGTCCTTCAAAGCCGAAGGCGAACCAGACCTGCTTCTGTCCTTTCCAGCCGCGCAACGCCTTGGCGCCGCCATGGCCGGGCGGAAAGTCGTAG
>JBBREC010000261.1:0-1935 GCA_038203295.1 Caulobacterales bacterium | reverse complement strand
ACTCTCCGCAGGAGTCGGATCGCGCTGATCATCCGAGGCGTCCGACGGCGTCAGGTGCGCCCCATGCCCCAGATGCGCGATCACCGCCCCGAACAGAGCGCAGTCGTCGAGCGACGACGTCACGGGGGCGGCGAACGCACGAGATCCTCCCAGCAGCATCAAGGCGGCCGCCGCCGCGACGATCGGTCGATGAACCATGGTGCGTCCCTCCAGGCCGGTTGGCTATTGTTGCGCCAGCGGCCGGCAAGGCGCAATCGGCGCCACCCCCATTGGGTCAAGCCCGCGCAACCGCTATCGTGATCTCGTGCGTTCCCCCTCCATGCGCGCCTTCGCCGATCTGCTCAGCCGGCTGTCGTTCACCGCCTCGCGGAACGCCAAGCTGACGCTGGTGCGCACCTTCCTGCGCGACACGCCCGATCCGGACCGTGGCTGGGCGCTGGCGGCGCTCACCGGCGATCTGTCGTTCAATGCGGCCAAGCCGGCCATGATCCGCGCCGCCGTGGAGGGCCGGGTCGATCCGGTCCTGTTCGCCTGGTCCTATGACTATGTGGGCGACCTGGCCGAGACCGTGGCCCTGGTCTGGCCCGCGCGGCCGGGCGCCAACCGCGAGCCCGACCTCTCCGAGGTGGTGGACGCCCTGCGCGAGGCGAAGCGCGCCGAGGTCCCGGGCCTGCTGGAGCGCTGGCTGGACGCGCTGGACGCCGACGGCCGCTGGGCCCTGCTGAAGCTGATGACCGGCGGCCTGCGGGTGGGCCTCTCCGCGCGCCTGGCCAAGACCGCCGCGGCCGAGCTCGGCCCCATGCCGGTGGGCGAGATCGAGGAGCTGTGGCACGGGCTGGAGCCGCCCTACACTGACCTGTTCGCCTGGCTGGAGGGCCGCTCGGAGAAGCCCACGCCGGAGCACGCCGCCCGCTTCCGCCCGGTCATGCTGGCTCAGGCCATCGACGAGGCCGTGGATTTCGACCGCTATGACGCCGCCGACTACGCTGCGGAATGGAAGTGGGACGGCATCCGCGTCCAGGCGGTGAGCGAAGGCGGCGTGCGGCGCCTGTTCAGCCGCACCGGCGACGATATCGCGCCGGCGTTCCCCGACGTGATCGAGGCCCTGAGCTTCGAAGGCGTCATCGACGGCGAACTGCTGGTGATCCGCGAGGGCCGCGTGGCCTCCTTCGGCGAGCTGCAGCAGCGGCTGAACCGCAAGACGGTGGACGCCAAGCTGGTCGCCTCCCACCCGGCCGCCATCCGCGCCTATGACCTGCTGGCCGACGGCGAGGAGGACACCCGTTCCCTGACCTTCCGTGAGCGCCGCGCCCGGCTGGAAGCCTTCGTCGCCCGCGCCGCTTCTCCGCGTATCGACCTATCGCCGATCCAGCCCTTCGAGACATGGGCGGCGCTGGCCGCCCTGCGTCGCGATCCGCCGGCCGGTGATCCGCAGATCGCCGAAGGCCTGATGCTGAAGCGCTGGAAGTCCATCTACGAGGCCGGCCGACCCAAGGGACCCTGGTTCAAGTGGAAGCGCGATCCCTTCCTGATCGACGCGGTGCTGATGTACGCCCAGCGCGGGCACGGCAAGCGCTCGAGCTTCTACTCTGACTACACCTTCGGGGTGTGGACCGAGGACAACGCGCTCACCCCCGTGGGGAAGGCCTATTTCGGCTTCACCGACGAGGAGCTGAAACAGATCGACGCCTTCGTCCGCGCCAACACCCTGGAGCGCTACGGCCCGGTCCGCGCCGTTCGCGCCGACCGCGACTTCGGCCTCGTGTTCGAGGTGGCCTTCGAAGGCTTGCAGCGCTCGACACGGCACAAGTCCGGCGTGGCCATGCGCTTTCCCAGGATCAGCCGCATCCGATGGGACAAGCCGGCGCGGGAGGCGGATGAACTGGCGACGCTGCAGCGGATGCTGGAAGGGATGGAAGGGTAGCGCCTTGAACC
>JBBREC010000260.1:0-2030 GCA_038203295.1 Caulobacterales bacterium | reverse complement strand
TTGCACGCCCAGGTCGGCCAGCGTCGCGCCAGGGCCGCCCAGCGCGTTGGTCGGGGCGGCGGGACCTGCGGCATTCAGGCTGGGGTCGGCTGCATTGTAGGTGGCGAAGGCGACGGCCAGGGCGGCGCCCGTGGCGGCGACCATGCCGCCGCGCAGGCGCGCGGTCCCTGGATGTGTCCAGGCCAGGCCCGCGATGTGCCACACCAAGGCCATGCCGGTCTTTCGCGCCGTCCGCGCCATGCCCGAACCACTCCCACTCAAATCGCTTAGCCCCGTTTTGAGGGAAAGAGGGTTAACCGGCATTTACCTTGCCGCAGACGGTGTTGCGGATTTGCGAGGCGACCGTCGCCGCACTAGGGTCCGGCCCATGCAGTGGTCCATGCCTCATCGCGTCCTTCAGGTGGTCGCGTCTCTGATTGTCCTGTTGGCGCTGTCCGCGTTCACTCTGGGCGTGATGAACGCCCCGCAGCGCGGCCGCATGCCGGGCGAAAAGGCTGCCGGCTCTGTGGGCGCCGCCCCGATCGCGGCGGCGGAAGCCGTGGCGCTCGGCGAGGACCGTATCGAGGGCCTCGCGCCGCGCGAACTGACCGCCGAGGAAAAGGAAAAGGCCCTGGCCGACCAGGAGGCCAGGCAAGAGGCCGCCGAAGCCGCCAAGGCCGCCGCCGCCACGACGCCCGAGGCGCAGGCGGCCGTCACCGCGCCGAAGCCGCCGTCAGCCGCTCCGCCTGAGGCGCCGCAACCGCCGCCAGCGCAGGAAGAAGCGCCGCACTAGAGCTTCATCTCCCGGACGAGCCGGGCCATGGCGAGCCGTTCGGGGTTCAGGCCCCTAGGCCACCCCGTGCGCCTTGAAAAACGCCAGCATCCTGGCCCAGCCGTCCTTGGCCGCCTCAGCGTTGTAGCTGCCACGGTAGTCCGCCAGGAAGCCGTGGTCGGCATTGGGGTAGACGATGATCTCGTCCTTTCGGCCCGCCGCCGCGAGCGCGGCGCGCATGTCCTCGACGTCCTTTTGCGAAATACCCTTGTCCAACGCGCCATAGAGACCGAGCACCGGCGCCTTCAGGTCCTTCACCGCCTCGATCGGCGCTAGGCGCGGATAGGCCCCGGCCTTCAGCGGGCCGTACCAGGCGACGCCGGCCTTGAATTCGGGAAAGGTCTCGCAGCAGCGCCAGGTCGCCCCGCCGCCCCAGCAACAGCCGGTGACGCCCAGCTTCTTCATGTCCGCGTAGGGCTGAGCCGCCAGATATTTCAGTGAGGCGGCCGTGTCGCCCAACACCTGCGCCTCCGGCTGGGCCTTGACGATGTCCATGACGACCTTGAAGTCCGTCGTCTTTGACGGATCGCCCGTGCGGACGAAGAGATCGGGGGCGAGCGCCACGTAGCCGGCCTTGGCGAGGCGCCGGCAGATGTCCTTGACCCACTCGTGGACCCCGAAGACCTCGGAATTGACGAACACCACCGGATGTTTGCCCTTTCCGGCCGGCCGGGCGAGGTAACCGGGGATCTTGCGGTCGGCAGTCTGGATATCGACGGTTTCGGTGAGGATGCCTTGCGTGTCGGTGGTGATCGGCTCGGCGTCGGCGGAAAAGGCCGCCACCGCATAGCCGCCGGCCACGGCCGCCGCGAGTGTGCGGCGCGTCATCGGCCGCTCGCCGACCCAATTTCCGTCCGCACGGATGAAAGTGACCATGGAGCGCCTCCGCCTGTTGCGTATGATCGGTGACCCTGCGCCGGCCGCTGGCCCGCTGTCAAAGCCATGAATCCAACGTTTGCGGACATGCCCGCCGAACGGCCGAAACCGGTCAACAGGACGCGATCCGGCGCCAGATTGAGTCATGTGCTTGGTGAGATTGGAGAGTTTCGCCCTTGCGGGCGCGTCTCGTTTCCCCATATCGGCTGGCATCGACGGGTTGCGCTAGATTAAATTCCTGCTGCACAGCCCAGATTAGAACAGATCGAACCCGGGGACGTTGCAAGACCGAGGCGCTTCACTAGAAGGCTTCCCCGTAGCGTCCGCCAACAAGGAGCGAGCT
>JBBREC010000259.1:0-2068 GCA_038203295.1 Caulobacterales bacterium | reverse complement strand
GACCCACACGCTCTCGGAGCGCATGGAGGCGATCGAACGCTTCGCCGCCGACGTGGCCCACGAGATCCGCAATCCGCTGACCTCGATCCGCTCGGCCGTGGAGACCCTGGACCTGGTCGGCGACCCGGTGGCGCGCAAACGGCTGTTGGCCATCCTGCAGCAGGACGTCAGCCGGCTTGATCGCCTGATCACCGACATCTCCAACGCCTCCCGCCTGGACGCCGAACTGTCGCGCGAGCCGACGCGAACCATGGACGTGAATCGTCTGCTTTCGGAGATCGTGTCGCTTTACCAGGCCTCCGCCGCCCCGGGGGAACCGGGTGTGCGCTATACGGCGCCGGAGGATGCGGAGGCGGTCCAGGTGACCGGCCGCGAGGGACCCATGTCCCAGGTGTTCCGCAACCTCATCGACAATGCGCGCTCCTTCAGCCCGAAGGACGCCACCGTCACCGTGGGCCTGCGCCGCCAGGGCGCCGAGGTGGTGGCCATGGTGGAAGACGAAGGGCCGGGGATCCCGGGGGAAAACCTGGAGACGGTGTTTCAGCGCTTCTACACCTCGCGGCCCAAGGGCGCGGCCTTCGGAAGCCATTCGGGCCTGGGCCTGTCCATCGCCCGCCAGATCGTCGAGGCGCAGGGCGGCCGCATCTGGGCGGAGAACCGCACCGACTCCAGCGGCAGGATTCTGGGCGCCCGGTTCTCGGTTTCGCTGCCGGAGGCCAAGCCATGATCGTCCACGCCGGCCTGATCGCCTGCCGCGCCCTGGGCGTCTGGCGAGGGGCGTTGATCACCGGCGCATCAGGCTCAGGCAAGAGCGATCTCATGCTCCGCCTGCTCGACCAGGGCTTTCGGCTGGCCGCCGATGACCGCACCCTGCTGTGGTCCTCGGAAGGCCGGCTGTTCGGCCGCGCGCCGGACACCATCACCGGCCTCATCGAGGCGCGGGGACTGTGTATCGAGCGCGAAGGCGTCGTGCCCTTCGCCGAGGTTCTGATCGTGGCGGAATGCGCGCCGGCGGCCGAGGAGATCGAGCGCCTCCCCGACCCAGCTACCGAAGCGGTCATGGGTGTGGATCTGCCCAAGCTAAGGTTGCATGCCCTGGAGCCTTCGGCTCCGGCCAAGCTGCGGCGCGCGTTGCAGCGGCTTGGGGCGGCGCGATTTGAAGCTTAGAAGCCGCTCCGGCCCTGCGCTTACGCTACGGGCGTTCGGCGCGGTGATGGCCAAATCGTTGGCCATCACATACGGCCCGGCTGGCGCCGGCCCGTCGCTTCTCACCCTGCGAAACTACGCCGCGCGCTGCAACGTCTTGGAGCGGCGCGATTCGAGGCGTAGAAGCGCGCGGCGCCGCGAAAGGCGCGGTCCGAGCTTCGCGCCCGCATGATCGGTTTGGTCATCGTCACCCACGGCCGTCTGGCCGAGGAATTTGTTCTGGCGATGGAGCATGTGGTGGGGCCCCAGCGCGCCGTCGCGTCCATCTGTATCGGCCCCGAAGACGACATGGAGCGTCGGCGCAAGGACATCATCGCCGCCGCCTCCGAGGTCGATGCGGGCCAGGGCGTGATCATGCTCACCGACATGTTCGGCGGCACGCCGTCCAATCTCGCCATTTCGGTCATGGACCAGACCCGCGCCGAGGTGATCGCGGGGCTGAACCTGCCCATGCTGATCAAGCTCGCCTCGATCAGAGGCCGCGAGGATCTTCAGTCCTGCGTCAGCTGCGCCCAGGAGGCCGGCCGGAAATATATCTCCGTCGCATCCTACGTGATGGCGGGGGAGAAATGACCGCGTCCCGTGAGGTCGAGATCATCAACGAGCGCGGCCTGCACGCGCGCGCCTCCGCCAAGTTCGTCAAGCTCGCCACCAGTTTCGACGCGGAGGTCAGCGTCACCCGCGACGACCAGACGGTGGACGCCCGCTCGATCATGGGCCTGATGATGCTGGCCGCCGGCCCCGGCGCGAACATCCGGCTCGACGCGGAAGGTCCCGAGGCGCAGGCCGCCATCGACGCCCTGGTCGAACTGGTCGAAGGCAAGTTCGAGGAAGAGCGCTAAAACGGTTCGTGAGTGAGGGT
>JBBREC010000258.1:0-2072 GCA_038203295.1 Caulobacterales bacterium | reverse complement strand
CTGCTGCAGCCAGGCTGGCGAGGGGCCGTTCTTCACGCCCCGGATCAGCCGGCCGGCGAACACCGGGCACTCGTCGCCGTTCACCCGGATCTCGATGGGGCAGGGCCCCTTGCCGGCGACCGGCTCGACCGAGACGTCCTTCAGCTTGCCGACGCCCGCGGCCGCCAGGTCGCGGGCGATGCCGACGACGCCCAGCCAGTCGGGCCGGTTGGGGGTGACCTCGAAGTCGATGACCGCTTCCAGGCCCAGCGCCTCGGCGGCGCTCACGCCCACGGCGAGGTCGTCGGAAAGCTCCATGATCCCGTCAGACTCGCTGGCGGTCTCAAGCTCGGCGGCCGAGCAGAGCATGCCGTTGGAGACGACGCCCCGTACCGGCCGGGCCTCGAGGGTGATCCCCGAGCCAGGAACGTAGGCGCCCAGCGGGGCGTAGATGGTCGTCAGGCCGGCTCGCGCATTGGCCGCGCCGCAGACGATCTCCTTGCGGCCATCCCTGGTGTCGACCTGACAGACCCGCAGGCGGTCGGCGTTGGGGTGCTGGACGGCCTCGACGATCTTGGCGACCGAGAAGGCGGCGAGCTTGGCGGCCGGGTTGTCGACATGCTCGACCTCGAGGCCGGCCATGGTCATGGCGTCGACCACGCGATCAACCGAGGCGTCGGTTTCAAGGTGATCCTTGAGCCAGGAGAGGGTGAATTTCATGGCGCTCTCCTCAGCTCAGGCCGGTCGCGGGATTGGGCGCGGCGAAGGCCGAGAACCCGTAGTGCTCCAGCCAGCGGACGTCCGACGCGAACATGTCGCGCAGGTCGGGGATGCCGTACTTCAGCATGCCCAGCCGATCGATGCCGAAGCCGAAGGCGAAGCCCTGCCAGACGTCCGGGTCGAGCCCGCAGTTGCGCAGGATGTTGGGGTGCACCATCCCGCAGCCCACCACTTCCATCCAGTCGTCGCCCTGCCCGATCTTGATGTCGTCGCCGGAGCGATCGCAGCGCACGTCCAGCTCCGCCGACGGTTCGGTGAAGGGGAAGTGGTGCGGGCGGAAACGGGTCTCCACCGACGGCGTCTCGAAGAACCGGCTGATGAAGGTGTCCACGGTCCATTTCAGATGGCCCATGTGGATGTCCTTGCCGATCACCAGGCCTTCCAGCTGGTGGAACATCGGACTGTGGGTGGCGTCGGAGTCCGAGCGATAGGTGCGGCCGGGGACGATCACGCGGATCGGCGGCTCGCCGTTCGGCGGCCCGTTGGCGATCCAGCCGGGCAGCTTCTCGTTGAGCTGCTGCATGACGCGCACCTGCACGGGGCTGGTGTGGGTGCGCAGCACCTTGCGCTCGCCATGCTCGTCAGCCTGCAGCCAGAAGGTGTCGTGCATCTCCCGCGCCGGATGTTTGGGCGGGAAGTTAAGGGCGGTGAAGTTGTGGAAGTCGTCCTCGATGTCGGGGCCTTCCGCCAGGCCGAAGCCCATCTCGGCGAAGATGGCGACCATCTCGTCCTGCACCTGCATGGTCGGATGCACCCGACCGCGGCGCTCGGGCGGCGGCGGCAGGGTCAGGTCGACGCGCTCCGCGGCCAGCCGGGCGTCCAGCTCACCAGCCTCGAGGCCCTGCTTGCGCTCGGCGATGGCGGTGGAGATGCGGTCGCGCAGGCCGTTGATCAGCGGCCCCCGCTCGCGGCGCTCGTCCGGAGACATGGCGCCCAGGGTCTTGAGCAGGTCTGAAATGGAGCCGGATTTGCCGAGCGCGGCCACGCGCACGGTTTCCAGGGCGGCCACGTCGGACGCCGCCATGACGGCGGCGGCGAGGTCGGCCTCGAGTTGGGTAAGATCGGTCATGAGGCTTCGGTTCTTAGAGGGCGTTGAAGGGGAGGGGAACCCGCTGAGAGCGCACAGCAAAAAGCCCCCCGGTTCACACCGGAGGGCTTTGAGAATGCTTCGAGGTCAGTCGACCTTCAGCCTCAAGCCAGCGCGGCGCGAACCTTGTCGGCGATGGCCTTGAACGCGGTCGGATCGGCGCCGGCGATGTCGGCGAGGACCTTGCGGTCCATTTCGATCCCGGCCAGCCCAAGGCCGTGAATAA
>JBBREC010000257.1:0-2440 GCA_038203295.1 Caulobacterales bacterium | reverse complement strand
ACACGTCTTCGACGACGACATCGTGGCCCTGGTGGACGACGCCCTGGCCTCGGGCGCCGACCGCATCCAGGTGAAGAACCTGCGGGTCATCGCCGGCACCGAGGGGCCGCAGGAGGCCTTCCTGACCGTAACCATCGACGGCGAGGAAAAGTCCGCCAACGCCACCGGCGACGGTCCGGTCGATGCGGTGTTCAACGCCATCCATGCGGTGATGCCGCACGACGCGATCCTGCGCCTCTTTCAGGTGCACGCGGTGACCGAGGGCACCGACGCCCAGGCGCAGGTCTCGGTCAGACTAGAGGAAGACGGTCGCATCGCCACCGGCCAAGCGGCGGACACCGACACGCTGACGGCTTCGGCCAAGGCCTACGTCAACGCCCTCAACAACCTCCTGGCGCGCAAGGAAAAGTCCGCGCCCGCCTCGATCGCCAGCGGCTTCTGATCGCGGGCCCGCGCAAGCGGGCCGGCGAGTAATCCCATGCTCTGGATCCTACTGACGGCCGCCGCCGCGCCGCTGCAGGTTGCGCGCAATGCGTTGCAGCGCGGGCTGGTGGGTGACGCCGGCCCGTGGGGCGCGACGCTGGTCCGATTCCTGTTCGGCCTGCCGTTCTCGCTCAGTCTGTTCGCCGTGGTGGCGGCGCTGACGCCGCACGCGGCGCCCGATCCCAACCTGCGCTTCCTGATTGCGGTCTCGGCGGGCGGTGTGGCGCAGATCTGCGCGACCGCCGCCCTGCTCATGGCTATGCGGACCTCCGGCTTTGCGGTGGCCACCTTCATGCAGCAGTCATCGCTGCCGCTCGCCGCGCTGCTGGGCCTCTTCGCGTTCGGCGACAGGCTGAGCCTGGTGCAGTGGTCGGGCGTGGCGGCCACCTCGATCGCGTTGCTCATGCTCTCATGGCCCGCGAAGAGCCAGGCGACCAGCAAGGCGCTGGGCGCACTCTATGGTCTCGCCTCGGGGGCCGCCTTCGCGGTGGCGTTGAACGGCTACCGGCAGGCGGGGTTGGCGCTGGAGCCGGCCCAACCGATCTACTCGGCCACCGCGACGCTCTGCGTCGCCCAGATGCTGCAGTCTCTGGTGATGGTGCTGCTGCTGGCGGCGATCCGACCCGGCGCGCTCAGGGCGGTCGGCGCCTCGTGGAAAGTGTCGCTGGGGGCGGGATTCTTCGGCACGGCGGCGTCGGCCTGCTGGTTCGCCGCCCTGGCGTTGGCGCCGGCCGGTCCGGTCCGGGCGGTGGGCGTCATCGAAGGTCCCATCGCCGCGGCTGCCGGGCGTCGGCTCTTCAAGGAGCGTCTGTCGCTGCGCCAGTGGGCGGGCGGCGCCATGGCGGCGGTTGGCGTGCTGATGACCGCCCTGGGCTGAGGTTTGCGCACCGTTGCGCCGTGGCGCTACATGACGCCATGACCGCCACCGCTCTCAACGCCGCCCTCTCGCTTCGCCGAGGCGACGGTGGGCGCGTGGGCGGCGAGCGGATCGCACTTCTGGAGGCGCTGGGCGAGCTGGGTTCGATCCGCGCGGCTTCGACCCGAGTCGGTCTAAGCTACAAAGCCGCCTGGGACGCCGTGCAGGCGTTGAACAATCTCTTCGACGCGCCCCTTGTTGCGGCCCAAGCCGGCGGCGCACAGGGTGGGACCGCCGAACTGACCCCGTCGGGTCGCGCGGTCGTGGCGGCGTTTCGCAGGGTCGAGACCGATCTGGCCGACGTCCTGGCGCGGCTCGAAGCTGGCCTGGCGGGCGCCCCCTCCGCCGACATCGGCAGCCTCTGGAGCCTCGGCATGCAGACCAGTGCCCGCAACGCCCTACGTGGGGTTGTTACGAAGATCGCTGAGGGGGCGGTCAACGCCGAGGTGACGCTCAACGTGGCCCACGGGGTCGAGATCGTCGCGGTGGTCACCCACGACAGCATCGCCGCCCTGCGGCTGGCGGTCGGCAGGCCGGTGATCGCGCTGATCAAATCGAGCTTCGTCGTGCTGGCCAAGGGCGAGGGTCTGGTCACCTCGGCCCGCAATCACATCGTGGGTGTGGTGGCGTCGCGCGAGGATGGCGTGGTCTCCAGCGAGATCACCCTTGCCATTGCCGAAGGCAAGACGCTCACCGCCACAATCACCCGCGAGAGCGCCGAGGCCATGGGCCTCGCGCCCGGCGAGAAACTCACCGCTTTGATCAAGGCGCCGCACGTCATCCTGGCCGTGGAGTAGCCTAGGGCACACCGACTTTGCGGTTCGCGGACGCCGCCCGCAGCATCTTGGCGAATAGGTGGCGGGCGCCTGTCACAAACTCGCGCGCGGCGCGAGCGCGCATGCGGCTCTTTATGCCTTGAATTCGATCATGGGGCAGGGCAGAGGGGATCGCGAAGCCAGCAGGTAAATCGTAACGACTCAACGCGATCTTGAGCGTAGACGGGATCGATTCGGACTGCTGGCCAAAGCCGTCTCCTTCCAG
>JBBREC010000256.1:0-2480 GCA_038203295.1 Caulobacterales bacterium | reverse complement strand
GGCCGCCCTGGCCAGCGCCTGGCGACCGCGCTCGAACAGATGGGGCCGGTGGCGATCAAACTCGGCCAGCTTCTCGGCACCCGCGGCGACATCTTCGGCGCGGTCTTCGCCGAGGACCTCTCGCACCTGAAGGACAAACTGGCGCCCTTCCCATCGGCATTCGCCCGCGCCCAGGTCGAGAGCGAACTCGGCCGGCCGGTCGAGAGCCTGTTCTCGAGCTTTGGCGAACCGGTGGCCGCCGCCTCCCTTGCCCAGGCGCACGCCGCGGTGCTGGCCGACGGCCGCAAGGTGGCGGTCAAGGTGCTGCGGCCGGGCATCGAGCGCCGGGTCATCGACGACGCCGAGGCGCTGACCCTCGCCGCGCGGCTGATCGACCGCTGGGCGCCGCGCGCCCGGCGCCTCCAGCCGGAAGCGTTAGCCGCCACGGTCATTCGGGCCAACCTGCTGGAGCTCGACCTGCGCCTGGAAGCGGCCGGCGCCGATGAACTCGGCGAGGTCATGGCCAAGGACGGCTACATGTCCGCCCCGAAAATCGTCTGGGAAGGCGTCGGCAAACGGGTGCTGACCATGGAGTGGGCGCCTGGCTGGCCGCTCTCCGACCCTGCCGCGCTCACCCAGCCCGGCCTCAACCGCAAGGACCTGGCCGACAACCTCACGCGGGCCTTCCTCTCCCAGGCGCTCGACCACGGGGTGTTCCACGCCGACCTCCACGAGGGGAACCTGTTCGTGGCCGCCCCCGCCCAGCTCACGGCCATCGACTTCGGCATCATCGGCCGGCTGGGTGCGCCCGAGCGGCGCTATCTGGCCGAGATTCTTCTGGGCTTCCTGGAACGCGACTACGAGCGCGTCAGCCGGGTGCACTTCGACGCGGGCTATGTGCCTGCGCGCCACAGCGTCTCGGCCTTCGCCCAGGCGCTCCGGGCTGTGGGCGAACAGGTCTTCGGCCGGGCCGCCGCCGAGATTCCCATGAGCCGGGTGTTGACCCAGCTCTTCGAGATCACCGCCCTCTACGAGATGCGTCTGCGCCCGGAGCTGGTGCTGCTGCAGAAAACAATGGCCACGGTCGAGGGCGTCGCGCGGCGCATCTATCCCGAGCACAATATCTGGCAGGCTGCCGATCCTGTTGTCCGCCGCTGGATCCTGCGCGAGCTGTCGCCCATCGCGCGGGTGAAGCGCTTCGCCGACGAAGCGGCCATGGCGCTGCAGAACCTTGTCCGCCTGATAGAGAACCCGCCCGCGGCGACCACGGTCGAGATCCACGAAGACCGCTCGACCCGATCGTCCTTGCTATGGTTCGCCCTGGGCGCCGGAGCCGCCGGTGCGGCGTTCCTGCTGGGTATGCTGCTTCGGTAGTTGGCCCCCTCTCCCCCTTTGGGAGAAGGATCATATTTTCAATCTCCGAGCTTCGTCCGGGCCATCCATTCGGCTTCGGTGAGTTGCTCGATCCCGTCCTCGCCGAAGAGAGTCATGGTCCCTCTTCGGAAGACTGTGGTCTTGCCGATCGAGGGCATGTCGGCCACCTCCACCGGGTCCAGGTTGCCGGCGGTGAGATAGACGAGGTCGCCCGGCCCGGTGGCGCGCAGGCAATGCACCACCCCATCGATCGGAAAGCCCACGAAGTCGCCCGGCTCAATGACGTGCGTCACCCCGTCAAGAACCGCCTCGCCGCGGCCCTCCACCACGAAGACGAACTCCTCCGAGATCGAGTGGGCGTGGGGAATGAAGCTCTCCTTGCCCGGCGGGACGCGGATCAGGCTGACGCCGACACGCTTCATGCCGGTCGGCCGCCCGAGCGGCAGCATGGTCATCTCCGACGCGGGGTTGAACGGGTGCCGGCCCCGCCAGGCCTGCGACCAGTCGAACCCGGCGGTGCGAACGATATGCCTGTCGTCAGCCATGGCGGCCTCCTTTGCGAACGGGAGAAAAGTCGAGCGCCGCCTCCCGGTCAGGAAGGCCGCCCTCAGGCGTCGTCGTCGGCCGAACGCGACCGGCGGGAAGCGGTCTCGCGACGCGTCTCGCGGTCCTTCTGCTTCTGCCAGTAGGCCGCCCCGTCGTCAGGTTTGAACATGGTGCGCGGCGCGCCGTCCTTGTTGGCCACCGCGAAGATGTTGGCCTTGGGATTGTAAAAGAGCGTGTCGCCATTCTTGCGGACCAGGGTCTCGGTGCCCTTGGGCGGGTGCCCGACGAAGGCGTGCGCCTTCCTGACGAACTGGTCGATGTTCGCGGCGCCAAACGCCTCGCCGTTGCGCTCGAAGGCGCGCTGGGCGCCCTCTTCGGCTGAGTTCTTGCGGCTGGGCGCCCACACGGGTTTTCCGTCGTCGGCCACCGCGACCGTGTCTTTGCGGTGATCCGTCGCCGAGTCCGCGGTTGCGGGCGAGCCCGTGCGCGGCGCGACGTCCGACGTCGCCATCTGTGTGCCTGCGGCCTGTTTGCTGACCGCTGAAGGGCCGTTGTCGCAGGCGCTCAGCAGCGCCATCGCC
>JBBREC010000255.1:0-2514 GCA_038203295.1 Caulobacterales bacterium | reverse complement strand
CGTGGTGGGGCGCAGCCCGGTTGTGCTGGCCCGCGCGGGCGTCGCGGGCGGCACCTTCGACACGGTGAACGGCGCCCCGCCGCTGCCGCCCGAGGCCCAGTTCTTCGGGCCGCCGCCGCCGCAGATCCCGACCTTTCCCGAGGTGGTCGCCAATATTCCGATGCTCGACGGCGCGGCGCTGGGCCACGGCCTGGTCAATGGTCCCCCCGACGCCGACGGCGTCATGCGCCGGGTCCCGCTGCTGGCGCGGGCCGACAAGCTGCTGACGCCGGGCTTCGCCCTGGAGCTGGTCCGGGTGGCGGAGGGCGCGGAACGGATCGACCTGGAAGGCGGCGGCGGCGGGCGTCAGCGGATGGTGCGGCTGGGCAAGCACCGGCTGCCGATCGACGGGCAGGGGCGCATGGAGTTGCGGTTCGCCGATGTGCCGGGGACGGCCATGACCTCGGCGGCGGACCTGCTTCGCAGCGGTGTTCCGGCCCACGCCTTCGACGGCAAGATCGTGCTGATCGGCCTGACCGCCGCCGGCACCTCGGATGTGGTCACCACGCCGCTGAAGACCGAGACCTATGGGGTTCTTGTGCAGGCCCAGGCGGTCGACGCGATCCTGCGCGGCGCGGCCCTGCGACGTCCAGACTGGGCGGCGCCAGCGGAAGCCGGCCTCGGCCTCTTCATGGTCATCGCCGCCTGGCTGCTGGTCCCGGGCCTTCGCCTGCGGGCGATCACCAGCCTGGGGGGCGGGACCGCGGTGGTGGTGCTGGCCGCGAGCTGGTTCGCCTTCAGTCGTGGGCTGCTCGTTGATCCCGCGCCGGTACTGGTCCCGGGCACGGCGGCGACCGCCATGATGATCGCGATGATGTTCGTTGAGGGCGGGCAGGTGCAGGCGAGGCTGCGCGCAGCCATCGAGACCCAGCGCCTGGACGCCGCCAAGATTGCCGGCGAACTCTCGGCGGCCAGCGAGATCCAGTCGGGCATGCTGCTGCCGCGCGCAAGCCTGCAGAAGGTTTCGCCGGCGGTGGAGATCGACGCGGTTTTGCAGCCGGCCCGCAGCGTCGGCGGCGACCTCTACGACGCCTTCATGATCGACAGGACTCGTCTGTGTTTCCTGGTCGGCGACGTTACCGGCAAGGGCGTGCCGGCCTCGCTGTTCATGGCGTTGTCCAAGGCGCTATCGCGTTCCATCCTGGTGCGGCCGGGCATCGACCTGGCCGAGGCGGTGGACGGAATCAACAGCGAGCTCAGCCGCGACAACGGGCAGATGATGGCGGTCTCTCTGCTGGTGGGCGTGCTTGACCTGACCGATGGCCGGCTCGACCTCTGCTGCGCCGGCCACGAGAACCCGCTGATCGTGGCGGCGGACGGCACGGTGCGCGAGCTTCGTCTCGATGGCGGTCCAGCGCTCTGTGCGGCGGAGGGTTTTCCATATCCGGTGGAAACCCATCATCTCGCACTCGGCGAAACGCTCATCGCCTATACCGACGGGGTGACTGAGGCGCAGGATCTGGCGGGCGACCTCTTCGACCGCCACGGCGCCATGGCGGAACTGTCCCGCACGACGGGCAGGCCGCTGTCCGAGGTGGTCGACAGTCTGGTGGTGGCCGTCCGCGCCTTCGAGGCGGGCGGTGAACCCAGCGACGACCTGACCGTGCTGGCGGTACGCCTGCGGGACTAGAGCGCTATCCGCTCCGACTTAATCGGAGCTGCGTTCTAAATATCTGTTTTGTCGCGCAATTTATGGCCGAGCCAGTCTCCACTTCGTCGAATTGCGCTCTAGCGGACGACGATCTCCACCCGACGGTTGCGGGCCTCGTCGGTGTTGTCGGGGGTCGGCACGAGCGGTTCGCGTTCGCCGCGCCCCGAGAAGCTGGTGATCGACAGGTCCAGGCGGCCCATCGTCGCCAAGACCTTGGTGACTTCCTGAGCCCGCTTCAGCGACAGTGCGTCGTTATCTGCGTTTGACCCCACGGTGTCGGTATGGCCGATGACCTCCACCTCGGCGCCCGAGCGCAGAGTGAGCTCCTTGAACATCTGATTGAGCACCGGTTCGGAGCCTGGCGCCAGCGTCGTGGAGCCTTCCAGGAAGTAGACCGTAAAATGGTGCGGCGGAGGCGGCATTACCGAAGCCAGCGAAGCGTAGAGATCGGCCTTGACCGGGCGGGCCTTCACCTTGGCGGCGCCCAGGGCCGCCTGGGTGTTCTCCTTGTCGAGAACGCCTTTCTCGGCCTCGCTCTTCGGATCGAACACCGCCACGGCGCCGACGGGCGCGCCGGCTTCGCCCGGCAGAAGGGTCACCGCGCCTCGGGAGGCGCAGCCGCTCAGAAGGACCGCGAGGCCGACGGAATACAGAACGACCCTCATGGCACTTCCACCACGAAGTGGGTGCCGCGCGCCGCTAGCAGCGACGTGGGGGTGCGGACCTTCATGGCGTCCTTGTTCTCCTTGGCGATCTGTCCCGAGACGATGGCCAGCGAACCGCGGTCCACCTGGGTCAGGGAGCTGCCCTTATGGGTGGTGTCG
>JBBREC010000254.1:0-2532 GCA_038203295.1 Caulobacterales bacterium | reverse complement strand
GGCCGGACGTCCCGGCGTCGATCCGCATCGGCGACATCGTGCTGACCACCAAGCGCGACTTGGGCGAGGGCCATGAGGGCCTGCCTGGCGAGCCGTTCACCGCGCGCAGCCCCAATGACGTCGCTTGGCTGGAGCGCACGCTCACGGACTCGGTGGTCGAGGCGCTGAGCGGCGCTGAGCCGCCTGCCGCGACCCGCCTTCGCCACCGCGACCTGCTGGCCGAAGCCTCCGAGCGCCTGCGCCACGCCCTGTCGCAGGACGAAAGCCTGGAGCTGGCCGCGGAAGACGTCCGCCTCGCCGCCCGCGCCCTCGACCGCATCACCGGCCGCATCAACCCGGAACAGGTCCTGGGCCGCATCTTCTCGACCTTCTGCATCGGGAAGTGAACGCGGCAGAGCGCTCGCGGCGTTGTTTCACGTGAAACACACCCGTCTTTCGCCTATATGCAGCGCCTCATGACCTGGGACGTGATCATCATCGGCGGCGGACACGCCGGGTGCGAGGCCGCGGCGGCTTCGGCCCGCTTTGGCGCGCGCACCTTGCTGCTCACCCACAAGGTCGAGACGATCGGCGAAATGAGCTGCAACCCGGCCATCGGCGGGCTGGGCAAGGGCCATCTGGTCCGCGAAATCGACGCGCTCGACGGTCTGATGGGCCGGATGGCCGACAAGGCCGGCATCCAGTTCCGCATGCTCAACCGGTCCAAGGGCGCCGCCGTGCGCGGCCCGCGCTCGCAGATCGACCGCCGGCTCTACCGCGAAGCCATGCAGGCCGAGTTGGCCGCCACCGCGAACCTGACCATCACGGCCGAAACGGTGGAGGACCTGATCGTCGAGGACGGCGCGGTCGTGGGCGTGCTGGGCGCGACTGGCCAAGCGTATTTCGCCGGCCGTGTCGTGCTGACCACCGGCACCTTCCTGAAGGGCGTGATCCATCGGGGCGAAGAGCGCATCTCCGCCGGCCGCGTGGGCGATGCGCCGGCGATCGGCCTGTCGGACCGCCTCTATGCCTCGGGCTTGAAGATGGGGCGACTGAAGACCGGCACACCCGCGCGGCTCGACGGCTCGACCATCGCCTGGGACAGGCTGGAGATGCAGGCGGCGGACGATGAGCCCGTGCCGTTCTCCTTCCTGACCGACCGGATCGAGATCCGCCAGATTTCCTGCGGGATCACCTACACCACGCCCGCGACCCACGCGATCATCGCCGAAAGGCTCAATGAATCAGCGGTCTATGGCGGCCGCGCCACCGGGATCGGCCCGCGCTACTGCCCGTCCATCGAGGACAAGGTGGTGCGCTTTGCCGACAAGACCAGCCACCAGGTCTTCCTGGAGCCGGAAGGGCTGGACGACGACACCGTCTATCCGAACGGCATCTCGACCTCGGTCTCGGAGGAAACTCAGGACCTCTTCCTGCGCACCATCCCGGGGCTCGAGAACGTCGTGGTCCGCCGCTACGGCTACGCCATCGAATACGACTACGTGGACCCGCGCGAGCTCTACCCCACCCTGGAGACCAAGCGCCTGCCCGGCCTCTATCTCGCCGGCCAGATCAACGGCACGACCGGCTATGAAGAGGCCGGCGCGCAAGGCCTGGTGGCCGGCCTGAACGCCGCGCGCGCTGCCGCCGGCGCCGAACCCGCCGCCTTCGCCCGTGACGAGGCCTATATCGGCGTGCTCATCGACGATCTCGTGACCCGTGGCGTCACCGAGCCCTACCGGATGTTCACCAGCCGCGCGGAGTTCCGCCTGCTGCTGCGCGCCGACAACGCCGACCAGCGGCTGACGGCCAAGGGTGTCGCCCTGGGCATCGTTGGTCCCACGCGCGCCACGGCCTTCGCCGCCAAGGCTGAAGCCCTCGCCGCCGCACGCGCCGAAGCCGCCGCCCTGATGCTGACCCCGCAGGAGGCCGCGAAGCACGGCCTGCCGGTAAAGGCCGACGGCCACCGCCGCAATGTCATGGAATTGCTGGCCTATCCGACAATCGGGTTCGGGGACCTGGCCGCGGTCTGGCCGCAACTCGCCGCCTGGGCGCCCGCCGTGCGCGAGCAGGTGGAGATCGACGCGTCCTATGCGGGCTATCTCGACCGCCAGACGGCCGATGTCGCCGCCTTCCGCCGCGACGAGGACCTGCGCTTGCCGGGCGACCTGGACTATGCCGCGATCGGCGGGCTCTCCAATGAGGTCCGCCAGAAGCTGAGCGCGGTCAGGCCCTTGACGCTTGGCCAGGCCGCCCGGATCGAAGGCGTCACCCCCGGCGCGCTCACAGCCCTGCTGGCCCATGTCCGACGCCGCGCCGCCTGAGGCCGCTCCCCCCGCCGAGCCCATGGACGCCACCCGCTTTGCGCGGCTGAGCGGCGCCACACCCGCCCAGATGGCCGACCTGGAGCGGTTCCGGGTCATGCTGGCCGAGAAGAACGAGGTGATGAACCTCGTGGGCCCCGCCAGCCTCCCCGAGTTCTGGTCCCGTCACGCCTGGGACTCCGCCCAACTGCTGAAACTCGCCCCAGAAGCGCGCGCCTGGGCAGACCTC
>JBBREC010000253.1:0-2620 GCA_038203295.1 Caulobacterales bacterium | reverse complement strand
CGACGACGGCGACAGGCTTGCCAGATTCCAGAGCCTGGTCGGTCAGGAACTGCTTTTCCTTGGCCACCGCCGCGGGATCGAGATCGGCTTCACTGAGCGCCAGCGGCGGAGTCGGCGTACCGGCCACGTGCAGGGCGATCTTTCGGCCAACTTCCTTCAGCACGGCCGGGTCACCCGCGCTTTCCAGCGCCACGAGAACGCCGAGCTTGCCGACGCCGTCGCCCTGCGCGTTGTGCAGGTAGAGGGCTACCGCGCCCTGGCTCACCGTCAGGCGGGCCGAACGTCGCAGGCGCATGTTCTCCCCGATGGTGGCGATCAGGTGCGTGACGACGTCGCCGACGACTTCGCCCTTTGCGGTCTTGGCGGCCGTCAGGGCTTCGACGCCATCGACGGTCAGGCCCACGGCCGCGAAGTCGCGCGCTACGCCCTGGAAGATGTCGTTCTTGGCTACGAAGTCGGTCTCGGCGTTCAGCTCGATGAGCGCGCCGGCCTTGCCGTCGTCGCTCAGCTTGCCAGCCACCAGGCCCTCAGCCGCGGCGCGGTCGGCTTTCTTGGCGGCCTTGGACAGGCCCTTGGCGCGCAGCCAGTCGATCGAGGCGGCGATATCGCCGTTGTTTTCCGACAGGGCGCGCTTGCAGTCCATCATGCCAACGCCAGACTTCTCGCGCAGCTCCTTGACCAGCGCAGCGGTGATCTCCGCCATGGTCAGCTCCTTCAGATTTTGAGTGTCGGCGGACCCTCGCGGGTCCGCCCTATGGGATGGTCGATCGGCGACAGGCGAATGACGCCCTTAGCCGGCCGGTTCTTCGCTCGGTTGTTCAGCGGCCGCCTCGGCCTCCGGGACGGCCCCGGCGACGGCTTCGGCGGGCGCGGCTTCGGGAGCGGCTTCCACTGGAGCGGATGCGCCGGTCATCTCGGCTTCGAGGGCCGCGGCTTCCGGCGCGGTGACCTCGGGTTCAGCGACCGGCTCGGCCTTGGCCTTGGGGGTCATCTCGCGGGCCAGGGTGGGCTCCATCGGAGCTTCCGAGGCGCCCAGGTCCACGCCCGCGGCCGACTGGCCGGCGGCCAGGCCGTCGAGGATCGAATCGGCCATCAGGTCGCAGTAGAGCTGGATGGCGCGCGCGGCGTCGTCGTTGCCGGGGATCGGGAAGGTGATGCCGTCCGGATTGCAGTTCGTATCCAGGATTGCAATCACCGGGATGTTGAGCTTGCGCGCTTCCTGGATAGCGATCGCTTCCTTGTTGGTGTCGATCACGAACATCAGGTCGGGAATGCCGCCCATGTCCTTGATTCCGCCCAGGGACAGTTCGAGCTTGTCGCGTTCGCGGTTGAGTTGCAGCAGCTCCTTCTTGGTGCGGCCGCTCTGGGATTCGAGCATGCCTTCCAGTTCGCGCAGGCGCGCGATCGAGCCCGACACGGTGCGCCAGTTGGTGAGCGTGCCGCCAAGCCAGCGGTGGTTCACATAGTACTGGGCGCAGCGGCGCGCGGCGGTTGCGATCGGCTCGGAGGCCTGACGCTTGGTGCCGACGAACAGGATCCGGCCGCCGGACGCGGCGACTTCACGCACCTTCACCAGGGCCTGGTGCAGGAGCGGGATCGACTGCGAGAGGTCGATGATGTGGATGTTCGAGCGCGCGCCGAAGATGAACTTTTCCATCTTCGGGTTCCAGCGGTGGGTCTGGTGGCCGAAGTGGGCGCCGGCTTCGAGCAGCTGGCGCATGGAGAAATCGGGAAGAGCCATTGTCTTCTTTAGTCCTTTATCCGGTTGAACCTCCGCAGACACCCTCCCCCAAATTCGATTTGCGGAAGGACCGGAATGGAAGCGGCGGGATGTCTCCCCGCACGTCGCCAAACGCCTGCGTGTGGAATGAAGGCGCGGAGATAGTCGACAAGGCCCGGAAATGCAAGTCCGCGCCGGTTGCTTTCCCTGAGCGCCACTGTGAAGCTCACCGGTAAGGAGGAGGACTTGGGATGCGCTGCCTTGCGATCAGCCTACTCGGCCTTGCTATCGTCGCCCCGGCGTCGGCGCAGGACTATAGGCATCAGCCGAAGGCCGGCGGCACATTCTTCGGCCACCAGCCGCCGGCGCAGAATCGTCCCCAGACCTTTGGCGCGCCTTCAACGGCGTCGCCCTACCAGCCGCCGGCCCCCTACCCGCCTCACACGATGCCCATGGCGCCGGCCTCTCCGGGTTCGACCGATGGCGGAACAGGCTTCAAGGCGTTCCAGGGGTCATCGGTCTATTCGGCGCCTCCCACGAGATATGGCGCGAAACCCACCAGGCCCAAGTCGCTCTACGACCGCTAGAGGTCCTCGACGAACACCACGCCGGGCGCGCTCTTCAGCGCGCCGCGCACGGCGTTGTTGAGCGTGAAGCGGCCAGGCAGCCGGACCTCCACCTCGCGCCCGTCACCTACGCCCGCGATCAGCACGATCTCGCCGCCACGGTCGTTGACCGAGCCTTCAAGCCTGGCTTTCAGGGCCTCGATCTCGGCGCTTCGGGGCGCGAGGTGCACGCGCAGGCCGGCGACCACGTTCTCGATGGCCTTCTCGATCGGTTCGGCGCTATCGCCAAAGAAGCGGACCTCGCCGTCCTTGGCCTTGGCGCGCACCCGGATCG
>JBBREC010000252.1:0-2688 GCA_038203295.1 Caulobacterales bacterium | reverse complement strand
ATCATCTTCGGGGCGGTCTCTATCGTCGCCGGCATCCGTTCCCTGGCTGGCGGACTGCACTGAGCCCATGGCGCAGCTGACCTCCGACCCTGTCTTCGCGGCCCGCACCCGGCCCCAGATGATCGCGGGCGTCACCTATGCCTACGCCGTCTTCAACCTTGTCGTGACCGTCGAGGCGTTCCTGATCACCAAGTCGTTCTGGGCGCTGGGCGTCGCCGTCCTCCTGCATGCCGTGGGCTACCTCGGCTGCCTGCGCGAGCCGCGGTTCTTCGACATCTGGATCACCAAGCTCCGGGCCTGCCCGCGAGTGCGCAACTTCGGCTTCTGGCAGGGCAATTCGTACCGCCCATGAACCGCACCTTCCTCACCACCGGCGCGGCCAAGGTGCTGGCGCCCCGGGAAGCCTCGGTCGGCGACCGCCTGCCTTATGAGGGGCATCTGGACGAGGTCACCCTGCAGACCCGCGACGGCCTGCTGGTGCAAACCCTGCACCTGGCCGGCTTCCCGTCGGAGACCGCGCCCGACGATGAGCTGAACTACCGCAAGGCCGTCCGCGAGACCGTGCTGCGCGGGGCATCGAGCTCGCGCCTGGCGATCTACCACCACGTGGTGCGCCGCCGTGTGACACCGGCCTTCCCCGCCCCGCCCGAGGAGGCGTTCTGCGCGCGCCTCGACGCCGGCTGGCGTGCGCGGCTGGCGGGCCGCCAGCTTTATGTGAACGACATCTTCCTGACCCTGGTCCGCCGGCCGCTGCAGGGCGGCGCAGGCTTCCTGGAGCGGTTGGTTCGCCGACCCGGCGCGCGCAAGGCCGAGCTCGACCGCGAGCTTCGCCAGTTGCACGCGGCGCGCGAGTCCTTCGCGGCCGTGCTGGCGCCGTACGGACCGCGCACCCTGGCGCTCTATGACGGTCCCGGCGGCGCGCTGCGCTCCGAGCCCGCGGAGTTCCTCAGCCTGATCCTGAACGGCGACCTTCGCCCGGTGCTCGCCCCCAGCGGCGACCTCGGCCAGGCGATTGCCGCGCGGCGACTGAGCTTTGGCCTCGACGCCATGGAGTTCGGGCCGGGTCCTGGTGAACCACAGTTCGGGGCGATGATCTCGCTGAAGGACTATCCCGCCCGCACGGCGCCAGGCCTGCTGGACGGCGTGCTGCGCCTGCCCATGGAGATGGTGCTGACCGAGAGCTTCGCCTTCGTCGACCGCCAGGCCGCGCTCGACCGGATGGGGCTGGCGCTTCGCCGCCTGAAGGCCGCGGACGACGACGCCTACAGCCTGCGCTCCGAATTGGCCCAGGCCCGCGACGACGTGGGCGCCGGTCGCGCCGCCTATGGCGAGCATCATCTGACCATCCTGACCAAGGCCGAGAGCCTGGACGACCTCGACGCCAACGTCGCCGACGTGCAGTCGGCGCTGGCCGAGGCGGGCGCCATCGCGGTGCGCGAGGACACCAACCTGGAGCCGGCCTTCTGGGCGCAGTTCCCCGGAAATTTCAAATTCGTGGCGCGAAAAGCCCTGATCTCGGCGGCGAATTTCTCCAGTCTGGCGAGCTTCCACAACCACCCGACTGGCCAGGCCGATGGGACCCACTGGGGGCCAGCCATCGCGGTTCTGGAGACCACGTCCTTCGGCCCGTACCACTTCAATTTCCACAACGGCGACCTCGGCAATTTCACGGTCATTGGTCCATCAGGTTCGGGCAAGACGGTGCTGCTCACCTTCCTGCTGGCGCAGGCCGAACGGCTGAAGCCGCGCATCGCCTATTTCGACAAGGACCGCGGCGCGGAACCCTTCATCCGCGCCATCGGCGGCCGATACGATATAATCTCCCCGGGCGAGCCCACCGGGTTCAACCCTCTGGCGTTGGCCGACTCGCCAGCCAACCGCGCGTTCCTGGCCGACTGGCTGGGCCAGCTGCTGACCGCCGACGGCGCCGCGCTGGACAGCGAGGACCGTGCGGTGATCGCCGACGCGGTCGACGCCAACTACGCCCAGCCGCCCGGCCATCGCCGGCTACGATACCTGCGCGAGCTTTTCCGCGGCGGACGTCGGCCCAGCGCCGGCGATCTGGCCGCACGGCTCGGCGCCTGGTGCGAGGGCGGCGAGCACGCCTGGCTTTTCGACAACGCCTCGGACCAGCTCGACACCGACACCCGCATCCTTGGCTTCGATATGACGAAGATCCTGGACGCCCCCACGATCCGCACGCCGGCCATGATGTATCTGTTCCACCGGCTGGAGCAGCGGCTGGACGGCTCGCCCGCGATCATCGTCGTCGACGAGGGCTGGAAGGCGCTGGACGATCCGGTGTTCGTGCGCCGCATCAAGGACTGGGAAAAGACCATCCGCAAGCGCAACGGCCTGGTTGGGTTCTGCACCCAGTCGGCCAGCGACGCCCTGGAGAGCCGCATCGCCTCGGCGATCATCGAGCAGGCCGCGACCCAGGTGTTCTTCCCCAACAGCCGGGCGCGGGCGGCAGACTATGTGGAGGGTTTCGGCCTTTCGGAGCATGAGTTCGAGCTGATCCGGACCCTGCCCGACACCTCGCGCTGCTTCCTGATCAAGCGCGGCGACCACAGTGTGGTGGCCCGCCTCGACCTGTCGGGCCTGGAGGGCGAACTCGCCGTCCTGGCCGGCACCGAGCGCACCGTGCGCCGGCTCGAGGCCCTGCGCGGCGTACTGGGCGACGAGCCG
>JBBREC010000251.1:0-2722 GCA_038203295.1 Caulobacterales bacterium | reverse complement strand
AGGCCGCCGGCGGCCAACTCGCGGCCGGACCGTTTGCGCACCACGAATTCGATGCCGCTCTCGCCGATAGGGGTGAGTGTCTGGTCGTAGCGCGGCAGGCCGTAGCGATAGGTCGAGTTCAGCAGCGCGATCTTCTCGATGTCGGCCGCGGGGCCGAGGCCCGACAGCAGCTCCAGCACATTGATCGACTGCCCGCTCCAGGAGCGGGCCTTGTGGATCGTGAAGGTCCATTTGTGGTCGCGGTTGAAGCCGCTCGGCGGAAAGACGCCCTGCTCATAGAGGTCTTCGTCCGGCACGGTGATCACCAGGAAGCCGCCGGGCTTCAGCGCCCTGAACCAGGCCGCCAGGCCGATGGCCGGGTCGCGCAGGTGTTCCAGGCAATGGCTGGAGTGGATGAAGTCGAGGCTGTCTTCCGGTACCCCAGCGAGTTCCTGAGCGTCGCCGTCTTCCCAGTCCCAGACCCGGCAGGCTGTCATCAGCGGAAAGAATTCCACGTAGAGCGACAGCGGGTCGGGCTTGCCGCCGATGTCGAAGCCCTCGCCCACGAACCAGCGCCGCGCGAAGTTGGGCTCGCTCATCCGCCGCACGATGGACTTAGACAGCTCTTTCAAACCGCAACTCCCGGTGCGACGACCCAGGACTCGGCGCCGCGCTCTTCAAGGCGGCAGCCCTGCGCCACGCCGCCGAAGCCGGTCAAGAGCCGCTTCAGCCCCTCGCGGCGGGTCGGTTCGACCAGGAACATCATGAAGCCGCCGCCGCCGGCCCCGGAGACTTTGCCGCCCAGCACGCCGAACGCCTTGGCCGCCTCATAGACCTCGTCGATTTTCGCGGAAGAGATATTCTGGGCAGTGAGCTTCTTGGAGCGCCAGCCGGCGTCGAGCAGCTCGCCCAGCCGGACGATGTCCCCGGCCAGCAAGGCCTCGCGCATGTCGAACGCCCCGGCCTTGAGCGCGTGAAGGCCTTCGAAGGACCGGGCCGAACCCGAGCGCATGTTGGCGGTCTGCTCGTCGATGATCGCCGCCGAGTCGCGGCTGACGCCGGTAAAGTAGAGCACCAGCGAGGATTCAAGTTCACGAAGGATGGCCGGCTCGACGGGCGCCCGCTCGACCTCCACGCGGCCGTCGGTCTCGAAGCGCATCAGGTTCACGCCGCCGAACGCCGCGGTCCACTGGTCCTGCCGCCCGCCGGCCAGCCCCAGGTCCTCGCGCTCGATGGAGAAGGCGAGCCGCGCGACGGCGTCCGGATCGAGATCGACGCCCAGAAACCGTCGCATGGCCTCGACCATAGCCACCACCAGGCCCGAGGACGAGCCCAGGCCCGAGCCTGGCGGGCAGTCGGCATAGGAGGTGAGGGTCAGGGGCAACGGCTCGCCGTCGGCGAAATCCCGCATGCTTCGCTCGTAGACGCCGGCCAGCAGCCGCAGCTCGGGCGGCGCGGCCAGGGGTAGGGTGGCGGGGCCTTCCCACGCCACGTCGCGGTCGGCGGCGACCAGGCCGACCTTGCCGTCGCCGCGGCTTTCGATGGTGACGTGGGCGAAGAGGTCGATGGTGGCGTTCAGCACTGCGCCGCCATGGGCGTTCCAATAGGGCGACACATCCGTGCCCCCGCCGCCGAAGCCGAGCCTGAGAGGGGCCCGCGCCCGCACCCTTCGTTCCACCATGCCTGGGGGGTAGTCGGCGCCGGCCCGCTTTGCAACCGCCGGGCCTTCCGTGTTAGCCCCGGACCCAGACCATGACCTCCATCGACAAGACCAGCCGCGGCTCGACCACGGCCCGCGAGGAACGGCGCCGGGCGCTCAGGGACCTCGATCCCAGCCTCGGCACGGCGGGTGTCTGGCTGGTCGTGCCCTGCTACAAGGTGAAGGCCAAGATCCTCGACGTCATCGCCAAGACGCCAGCCTGGGTAGAGGGAATCGTCTGCGTCGACGACGCCTGCCCGGAGGGCTCCGGAGATTTCATCGAGGCGAACAACAAGGATCCCCGCGTCACGGTGATCCGGCTGCCGCAGAATCAGGGCGTCGGCGGCGCGACGCTCGCCGGCTACGGCGAGGCGGTGGCGCGCGGCGGGCAGGTGCTGGTCAAGGTCGACGGCGACGACCAGATGGACCTGGCCTACATCAGCCACCTGGTGGCGCCGATCCTCCTGGGCGAGGCCGACTACGCCAAGGGCAACCGCTTCACCTCCATCAGCCACCTGACCTCGATGCCCTCGGTGCGGGTGTTCGGCAACGCCGCGCTGAGCTTCGCGGCCAAGCTCTCCACCGGCTACTGGAACATCTTCGATCCCACCAACGGCTTTACGGCGATAGAGGGCCAGGTCGCCAAGATGGTCATGGGCAAGCGAATCTCGCGGCGATTCTTCTTCGAGACCGACCTGCTCTATCATCTGGGCACGCTGCGCGCCGTGGTCCGCGACGTTCCGATGCCCGCGCGCTACGCCGACGAAGTCTCCAACCTGCGGATCAGCGCGATCATGGGCCCCTTCGCGCTGAAGCACGTGAAGAACTTCTTCCAGCGGATCCTGGGCCAGTATTTCGTCCGCGATTTCAGCGCGGCCAGCCTGGAGCTGGTGTTCGGCGCGGTCTTCATCCTGTTCGGGCTTGGCTACGCCGCCCATTATGTGTCGGCGCCGCACCGCGGCGCGGCGTCGGCCGGCGTGGTCATGGCCGCGGCCCTGCCGGTGATCCTGGGCGCACAGCTGCTGATGCAGGCGCTGAACTTCG
>JBBREC010000250.1:0-2773 GCA_038203295.1 Caulobacterales bacterium | reverse complement strand
CTTCGCGGGTCAAGGACCTGATCACCGACACCAACGTCACCAGCAATTTCGCCTCGGACTACGCCAACGTCGTTAACCGCTCGATAGGCGCCGCCGGCACGGTCAACGGCGCCTTCGCCCAGCCCATCGTCGCCGCAATCCCGGCAGCGCCGCCCTACGCCAACCCGGTCACCGGCAATACGGAAAGCAATTCGCTGGCGCTGCAGCTTCAGACCGTGGCCCGGATGGTCGCCGCCAGTGCTACGCTCGGCGTCAAGCGCCAGGTGTTCTTCGTCAGTCTTGGCGGATGGGACACCCACGATTTCCAGAACAACGCCCAGCCGAACCTGCTGGCCAAGGTGGCCCATGCGCTGACCTATTTCGACGCCGCCCTGGCCAACGTCGGCGGCGTGGACCGGCGCGCCAGCGTCACTACCTTCACGGCGTCGGATTTTTCCAGGTCGTTCGCCACCAACGGGGACGGCACCGACCACGCCTGGGGCTCGCACCACCTGGTGATGGGCGGCGCGGTCAGGGGCGGCGACATGTATGGCCAATATCCGACGATCGGGGCCGACCTGGCCGGGTTTTCGAACCCCAACATGGTGGGTCAGGCGCTGATTCCGACCACTTCGGTGGAACAGTACGCTTCGACGCTCGGGTCATGGTTCGGAACGTCGGATACCGCGCTCGACCTGATCTTCCCGAACCTGCGGAACTTCAGCTCGCGGAACCTGGGCTTCGTCTGACCTCTTCCGAGCCTGAGGGTCGGAACAAGACCTCGGTCATCCTGCGCGCGCCCTCGGTGCGGTCGAGCTGCACCACCACATCGACCACCCGGCTGACGTAGGTGCGGACCTTGTCCCAGCTGAGATCGACGCCCGACATCAGCGCCAGCAGCGCGATCTGCTCCAGCGCGCCAGCCGGGCTGTCGGCGTGCACCGTGGTGATCGAGCCCGGGTGGCCGCTATTCACCGCACGCAGGAAAGCGAAGGCCTCCTTCCCGCGCAGTTCGCCCAATAGGATGCGGTCGGGTCGCAGACGCAGCGCGGCCGCCAGCAGGGCGTCGGCGTCGACCCGCGCCTCGCCCAGGTCACCGCGCACGGAGACCAGGCCCACGGCGTTGGGGTGGCTCAGCCGCACCTCTGGAGCATCCTCGATGACCACGAGCCTCTCGGTGCGGGCGACCTCCTTGACCATGGCGTTCAACAGGGTGGTCTTGCCGCTGGAGGTGCCGCCGGAGATTACCACCGTCTTTCGCCGCCGCACCGCAGCGCGCAGGAAGGCGGGCAGGTCGCCTGAGTCCAGCAGGGCCTCAAGGTCGGCGTCGGCCTGGG
The DNA here is from genome assembly GCA_038203295.1 of Caulobacterales bacterium. Lineage (GTDB taxonomy): Bacteria > Pseudomonadota > Alphaproteobacteria > Caulobacterales > Caulobacteraceae > Phenylobacterium. Next base: position 1,457 of record JBBREC010000250.1, on the reverse strand, counting down.
CGTCCCGGGTGGCGTCGCTGCGATGGGCGGCGTCAAACAAGCCGTCGCGGGCCAGGTCGTCGAGGCTCATGTCGGAGAGCACGTGCTTGCGGACCGCCATGACCAGGCCGCCGCGGGTGGCGGGCGGCGAGACCACCTGCACGCGGGCGCCGTCGGGCAGGGTGGCGGAGAGCAGGGGCTGCTCGCGGTTGACGCCCTGATGGCTGGCCGCTGCGATCTGACGGGCCAGGCGCTGCAGCGCCTGTTCGGTGAGTTGGTCGGCCGGCTCGCGGCTCATCAGCCCGCCGCTGGTCTCGATCCAGACTTCGCCCGGTCGGTTAATCAGGACGTCGGTGACGTCCGGCCGCGAGAGCCAAGGGGCCAGCGGCGCAAGATAGGCGTCGAGATAGACGCCAGCACTCATTGGGGCGCGCTCATCGGACGCCGGTAAAGTCGAGGTCGCGGGCCACCGAGACCTGCACCGGCTTGCCCTGAGGCACCCGGATGGTGGTGGGAATGTCGATCTGCTTCTGCAGCGCGATAGCCGCTACGTTCTGGGCCTGCGCGGGCGAGCCGATGACCAGGGCGTTGTTGTTGTTCCCGCCGCGGGAGATGGCGTCGACGCCACCGGAAATCACCGAAAGCAGGATCGCCGCGCCGAACCTCTGGAAGAAATGGCTGTCGGCCTTACCCTCAAGGCCGCCCCTGCCCAAGCGGTCGGTGGCTGGCGAGCCGACGTCGATGCTTACGCCGGCGGGCGTGATGATCCGCGACCATACCACGAAGGCCCGGGTCTGGCCGATGGCCGCGGCGCTGCGATATTGGCCGATCAGCTTCGAGCCACGCGGGATCAGCACCTGGGCGCCGTCGAAGCCTCGCACGTCGCGGCTGACCACCGCGCGAACCGAGCCCGGCAGGTCGGAATCGATCGCCGTCTCCAGGGTCGCCGGGATCACGAAACCCTGCGGTACGATGCGCCCGAGGTCGCGCATCTGGGTTGCATGGGCGGTATCGTTTGAGGCGCCCGAGATCCGCGCGGCGAAGCGCTCCTCGGCGTTCAGGCGATCGCCGCCCTCCGGCGCCCCGGCGACGGGCGCCTGCGCCTGGGCAAGCTTCAGGGCGGGCTGGCCGCCTGGTTCGCTCAGGTCGACCACGACGGCGGGCGCGCGCCAGTGCGTCTCCGGCGGATCCGGTGGTGTCGGCTGTGTCGCCGTCGACGGCCTCTGCGGCGCCATCTGGACCGGCGCGGGCGGCGGCGGGTTATTCTGGGCCAGCGCGTTCAGGCCGGCCTGAAAGGTGGCCGGGCGCGCCTCGGCGGTCGCCACGCGGACCGGCGCGGTCTGGGCCTTGGCCTCGCGGCCGTTGCTGAGCGTCGTGAAGACCACCAGGCCCAGCAGTCCCGCGCCGCCCAGGCCCAGCACCACCGTCCAGGGAGAGCTCGGCTGGCTCACCTGCGGGCGCAGGCGCTCACTGCGGGC
>JBBREC010000249.1:0-2779 GCA_038203295.1 Caulobacterales bacterium | reverse complement strand
TGTAGGCGTCGTCGTCCGCGGCCTTCAGGCGGCGAAGCGCCAGCCCCATCCGGTCGAGCGCGGCCTGGCGGTCGACGAAGGCGAAGCTCTCGGTCAGCACCATCTCCTGCGGCAGGCGCAATACGCCGTCCAGGAGGCCGGGCGCGGTGCGGGCGGGATAGTCCTTCAGCGAGATCATCGCTCCGAATTGCGTGGGTCCGGGCCCCGCGCCGAACTCCATGGCGTCGAAGCCGAAACTAAGGCGTCGCGCGGCGATGGCCTGGCCAAGGTCGCCCGTGGGGGCGAGCACTGGCCGAAGCTCGCCGTTCAGGATCAGGCTGAGGAACTCGGCCGGTTCGGAGCGCAGCGCGCCGCCGGGTCCTTCGTAGAGAGCCAGAGTGCGCGGACCATAGGGCGCCAGCACCGCGGCGAAAGCGTCACGCGCGGCATGCAGCTGGCGCAGCTCGCGCTCCATCTCGATCTTTCGGGCGCCGGGCTGGCGTACCAGCCGCTCCAGGAACCCGCCTGCGCCCTGAAGCGGCCGGCGCACGAGGGTCAGGAAGATGTCGTTCACATAAAGCTGGCGGCCCGCCAGTCGCTCGCGCCATCCGGCGTCGAGCCGCGCGCAGAACGGCTCCTCGGGTGCGACGGAGAACGCGGGCGTGACGCGCCGCCGGACCACGTGATGGTAGATGGCGAGCCGGGAACTGGACGCCCCACGAAGCACGGTCTCGCGGACGGCCTTGCGGTAGTTCAACTCCTCGTCCGGTGCGGTTTCGGAGGGGAATCCGGCCAGGTGAATCGTCTGGATGAGCAGCCCATCGCGGGTCTGCAGGGTCTGATCGTCGAGGTGTCCGTCATAGGGCAGGCGGTCGCCGACCGAGGCTTCCCGGGGCGCCAGCACCTTGGCCGCGCCGGTGGTGAGGAAGGTGCGGCTCATGGGCGGTACGAATTGCCCTGCCAGAAACCGAAGTTGCGCACTCGCGGACAGGTCCTGAGCTTGGTGATCCAGATGTCGAAGAACCGGGGCTCGCGCAGGCAGCCGAGGTAGCCCACGGCATGCAGGAGGACGGCGACGCCCAGCGCCCAGAACGACTTGGTGATCAGGAACGCCTCGACGGTCACGACAAGGTTGAAGACGGCGTAGGCGTAGGTGACGCCCGCGATCATCTGGGGCCGGGTGAGGGCCGCGAAGACAGGATCGGAGGTCAGCTGCGCCATGGGCTTAGTGCAGTCCGCCGGCCAGCGAACGGATGCCGGCGACGATAGAGACCGCCCCGAAGATGATGAAGGCGCCAATCACCACCGTCAGGCCACGGCGCCAGTCGATCCGGCCGGTCAGCATCAGAAAGCCTACGGCGGCCACCGCGATCACGGCGGCCGTGGTGGCGAGGTTGCCCAGCAGCGTCCCCTGCACCCAGTTCAGCGCCGCGATGAGAGGCGAGGAGCCCGCGGGGTCGCTGGCGACCTGGGCCTGGGCGGCTCCGGCCCAGGCGAGGGCGGCCAGAAGGACGGCAGGTCGTTTCATCGGTTACTCCGCACGCACGCCAAGGCCGCCAATCGCACCGCCGCCAACGGGACCCAGCCGGCCGAGAATAGCGCGCACATAGGCGCGGGTCTCGGCGTAAGGCGGCACCCCGCCATAACGCTGTACGGCGCCGGGACCGGCGTTGTAGGCGGCAAGCGCCCTGGGGATGTCGCCCTCGAACAGCTGCAGCATCTGGGAAAGGTAGGCCACGCCGCCCTCGATGTTGGCGCGGGTGTCGCTGGCGTCGACGCCGAGCTGGCGGGCGGTCGCCGGCATCAGCTGCATGACGCCCATCGCGCCCTTGGGCGAGATCGCGGTCTGGTTGAAGCGGGACTCGCGCCAGGCCACGGCCTCGACCAGCGTCGCGCTGACAGCATGGCGGGTCGAGGAGTCTTGAATGGCCTGGGAAATCTCAGCCGGGGTGGCGGGCCTCGGCGCGAATGTGGGGACCGGCGCCAGCGAACGGACGCCCTCGCTGGAATAGACGGCAGGCCCGGAATAGGTGGTCACTGCGCCGTCCGAACTGATCTCCAGCACCTGCGCGGCGCAAGGCGCGGCCGCCATCAGCGCCAGCACGCCCAGGACGGCGCATGCGATCGGCGGAAAAATGGTCTTACGCCCCATGAACTCGCCCCAACCCGACAGCCTGCAAGTTAGCCCATCTTGGGACGCCCGGGCCAGACCACATTGTCGCGCGTGGCATCGGCCGGCTTCAAGGCTTCGGCGCGTAGGCGCTGCCCGGCGTCCAGGCCGGCCATTCGGGGGCGTCCGCCACGGTTTCCGCAAGGGCATGGAAGAAGCGGTTGAACTTGCCCGCCGCCTCGAAATCCATGGGCTGGGTCAGGTCGTCCTGCGGTCGATGATAGCGGACCTGGTACCACTCACGATAGCGCCGCTCGGCCTCGGTCCCTGGCTCATAGCCGAAGATGAAGCCGGTCGCCGGCACGCCGGCCTGCATGAACGGATAGTGGTCGGCCCGCGTCAGCAGGCTGCGCTCGGGCTCGGGGTCAGGCTGGATTCGTATGCCCATGGTCCCGGCGATCTTCCGCGCCGTCGCGCCCAGAGTGCTCTCGTCCACCGCCAGCTGGGTCATGATCTCAAGCGGGAACAGCGGGCGCAGCTGGTCGAGGTTCAGGTCCGCGACGATGGAGGTCTTCGGAACGGTCGGATGGTCCACGAACCATCGCGCGCCCAGCAGGCCCTTCTCCTCGCCAGTGAAGGCGGCGAGCAGTACGCCGCCGCCGGCATGGACGGGCACTTGGCCAAGCCGAT
>JBBREC010000248.1:0-2794 GCA_038203295.1 Caulobacterales bacterium | reverse complement strand
ACGCCAAGCCGGGACCTGACCTGGTCCAGCGGCAGGTCCCACACCGCTTCCCAGTCGACTCCCAGCAGCGGCGGCGTGCGCCGCCCGTGCGCCCAGGCCGTCAGGATGGTGTCCAGCAGCAGCGGCCCGCCTTCCGGCCGCTCGAACGCCACGCGGGCCAGCACCATGCCGAGGAACATCGAGGAGTAGTGGTGGCCGAACTGGCCGAGCTGGAATCCCGAGATCGCTACCTCGTGGAGCGCCGTCGTCGCGTAGCCGCCGACGATGTGCCAAAGGTCGTGGCACTGCAGGATGCGGACATTCAGGTACGCGAGCGTCGGCGACAGCCTGTCGAGCCCAAGCGCGTCGCGGTCCAGCACCTCCAGGTCGAAACCGTTGTCGACGATCAGGGTGTGGAAGGTCGCGCCCAGCGATCCCGCCGGGCAGCGGGCCAACGCCTCCAGGGTGAACCTGCGCGGCACGCCCTGCGCCACCGCCGCCGGCACGCCGGCATAGGCCATGGCCGCGCGCGCGATGCGTCCTTCCATGCCCGGCGCGATCAGGCCGCTGAGCGCCGCGGTCCGGGTGGTGATGTTCAGGGCGCCCAGGCTCTGCCGCGACTCGTCCAGCAGGTTCCACAGGCCGTCCCAGAACGCCTGGGGGATCGGCTCCGGCGGGGCTTCGGGCATGCGAACGGCCGGCCCGCCGACGGGCGCCCCCAGCCAGCCCTCAGCGCAGGCGTCATAGACCCCCGCCACCCGCTCGGGCGCGGCGGCGGCGGCGTGCAGCCACAGCGCCGCCAGGGCCTTCAGGTCCGCAGGGTTGGGGCTGGCCTTGAGCCGGGTGGTCAGCGCCCGGGCCGCCGCGTCGTCCGCGCCGGCGCCGGTCAGCGCCTGGAACCCACCCCTGTCTTCATGGCTGTCCATGCCGGTCCCTCGTCGCCTTGCCGCTGGAGACGGCGAATGGATACCCGATCTATTGCGGCTTTGTGTCCGAAGCTTCGCAAGCTAGTGAGCGGCGATGAAGAGCTTGAGCATCATCGGATTTGGACAGTTCGGACAGCTGGCTGCACGCCACTTGAAGGCGCACTTCGATGTGCTGGTCCATGACGCCGCGCTGGGCGCCGAGGCCGCAGCGCGCGCGATGGACGTCGGGTTCGGCTCGCTCGAGGCCGCGGCCGAGTGTGAGGTCGTGGTCGTCGCCGTACCGGTCCCAGCCATGGAGGGCGTGTTCGAGGCGCTGGCGCCACGGCTGCGGCCTGGCGCCCTGGTCATCGACGTGGGCTCAGTGAAGATGCTTCCGGTTTCCTGGATGATGGCGCACCTCCCCGCGCACGTTGACCTGGTCGCCACCCACCCCCTGTTCGGCCCCCAGAGCGCCCGGGGCGGGCTGGCAGGCCTGCGCTTTGTGGTCTGTCCGGTGCGGGGCGAGCGGCACGAGCAGGTCGCCACCTTCGGGCGCTCGCTGGGTCTGGCCGTCACGGTGACCACGCCGGAAGAGCACGACCGCGAGATGGCGTATGTGCAGGCCCTGACCCACCTGATCGGCCGGAGCCTCGTGAACCTGAGCATCCCCGACGAGCAGCTGAAGACCCCGTCCTATCAACACCTGCTTGAGCTGTGCTCGCTGATCGGCGCGGACACCTTCGAACTGTTCACGGCGATCCAGACGCAGAACCCCTTCGCCGCTGATGTGGTGGAGGCCTTCGTCCGGGAGGCGCGCAGCTTGCTGGATCAGGTGGCCGAGGCGGGCCGCGGATCTAGCCCCGCATGAAGTCGGCGAGGGCGTCGATCAGGGCGCGGTTCTGGCCTTCGAGCCCGATGGTCATCCGCAGGTGGTTCGGCAGGCCGTAGCCGCCGACGCCGCGCACCAGGAGGCCGCGCGAGGCCAGGAACGCCTCAGCCTCCGCCGCGGTCCTGCCCGGGGTCTTCGGGAAGCCCACAAGCACGAAGTTGGCCGCCGAAGGGCCGACGGGCTCAAGGCCAAGGCCGCCCAGCTGCTGGGCCAGCCACGGCCGCCACTGCTCGGTCAGCGCCAGCGAGGCGCTTTGGAATTCCTCGTCGCCCAGCGCCGCGACCGCGGCCAGCTGCGACGGGATCGAGGTGTTGAACGGCGGCCGGATGCGGTCGTAGGCCGCCACGATCTCCGGCGGCGCATAGCCCCAGCCGATCCGCAGGCCGGCAAGGCCGTGTAGCTTGGAGAAGGTGTGGGTGACCACGATGTTGTCCGACCGGCGTGCCAGCTCAAGCCCGTCATCGAAGGTCGGGTCGGCCACGAACTCGCCATAGGCGCCGTCGAGCACCAGGATCACGCTGGGCGGCAGGGCCTCGTGCAGGCGTCGGACCTCCGAGAACGGAATCCACGTGCCGGTGGGGTTGCCGGGATTGGCGAGAAACACGATCCGCGTGCGATCGTCGACGCAGGCCAGCAGCTCGTCGACGTCGATGCGGTAGTCGGGCTCGGCCGCCATGCGCACCTCGGCCTGGCAGGCGCGCGCGCCGATGGCGAAGGCGGCGAAGCCATGTTCGCCCTGTACGATGTTGTCGCCGGGCTCGAGGTAGACCTGGTTGAGGATCTGGAACACCTCGTCCGATCCGCAGCCGAAGATCAGCCGCTCCGGCTCCAGCCCGTAGCGCCCGGCGATCGCCGCCCGCACGATGCCGGCATTGGGATCGGGATACATCTGCAGGTTCTGGGCGGCCGCGGCGTAGGCGGCCTGGGCCTTGGGGCTGGAGCCCAGGGCGTTCTCGTTGGCCGACAGCTTCACCGGCTCGGCGATGCCCTCGACCCTGGCCTTGCCGGGCACATAGGCGTG
>JBBREC010000247.1:0-2817 GCA_038203295.1 Caulobacterales bacterium | reverse complement strand
GGGACCCGCCATGTGCGACTTCAGCTCCCTATCGCCGCTAGGCATGCGGCCCGAGCTCAAAATGACCCCCGAATTCCACCGTATCCGACGCCTTCCGCCCTACGTCTTCGAGGAAGTGAACCGCATCAAGGCGCGTCTCCGCGCCCAGGGCACCGACATCATCGACTTCGGCATGGGCAATCCCGACATGCCGACGCCCAAGCATATCGTCGAAAAGCTGATCGAAACCGCCCGCGACCCCAAGGCGGGCCGCTATTCCGCCTCCAAGGGCATCATCGGCCTGCGGCGCGCCATGGCCGGCTACTACGATCGCCGCTTCGGCGTGAAGCTGGATCCCAACACCGAGGTGATCGCGACCCTCGGGTCCAAGGAAGGCTTCGCCAACCTGGCCCAGGCCCTGACCGCGCCGGGCGACGTCATCGTCTGCCCGAATCCGGCTTACCCCATCCACGCCTATGGATTCATCATGGCCGGGGGGGTGATCCGCCACGTGCCGGCCCACTCGCCGGAGGAATACCTGGCCGGCGTCAGCCGTGCGGTGAAGCACTCGGCCCCGCCGCCCACCGTGCTGATCCTCAGCTATCCGTCGAACCCGACCGCCCAGTGCGTCGATCTTGAGTTTTACAAGGACGCCATCGCGCTCGCGAAGAAGCACGACATGCTGGTGATCTCCGACATCGCCTATTCGGAGATCTACTTCGACGACAATCCGCCGCCCTCAGTCTTGCAGGTCGATGGCGCCAAGGACATTGCCGTCGAGGTCAATTCGCTTTCCAAGACCTACGCCATGGCCGGCTGGCGCGTTGGCATGGTGGTCGGCAACGAGCGAATCTGCGCCGCGCTTGCCCGGGTGAAGTCCTACCTCGACTACGGGGCCTATACGCCCATCCAGGTCGCGGCCGCCGCGGCGCTTAACGGACCCCAGGATTGCGTCGACGAGATCCGTGCGATCTACAAGTCGCGCCGCGACGTGCTGGTCGATTCCATGAAGCGCGCCGGCTGGGACATCCCCTCGCCGGGCGCCTCAATGTTCGCCTGGGCCCCGGTGCCGGAGCAGTTCAGGCAAGCCGGCAGTCTGCTGTTCTCCAAGCTGCTCATCGAGGAGGCCGGCGTCGCCGTCGCTCCTGGTGTCGGCTTCGGCGAGTATGGTGAGGGCTTCGTCCGCGTGGGCCTGGTCGAGAACGAGCATCGTATTCGGCAAGCCGCGCGCAACGTGAAGAAATTCCTCGCCAACGCGGACGCGATTCTCGCCCGTCATCACAACAGCCTGGCAAGCCAATGAGCGATCCAAAAACCTGGCGCGTCGGCGTCGCGGGGCTGGGCACGGTGGGCGCGGGCCTGCTGACCTTCCTCTCCGAGCATCCGGACTTCGCGCCGGCCGGGGGCCGGGCGGCCGTCACCTGCGTGTCGGCCCGTTCGCGCTCGCGGCCACGGCCCTTCGACATCTCCAACCTGCCCTGGTTCGACGATCCCGTCGCGCTCGCCCAATCGCCCGACATCGACCTGTTCATCGAGCTGATCGGCGGCTCCGACGGCCCGGCCAAGGCCGCAGTGGAGGCTGCGCTCAACGCTGGCAAGCCCGTTGTCACCGCAAACAAGGCCCTGATCGCCGAGCACGGCGCGGAACTCGCCGCGCTCGCAGAAGCCAGGGGCGTGCCGCTGCTTTTCGAGGCCGCGGTCATGGGCGGCGTCCCGGCGGTGAAGATCGTCCGTGAGGCCCTGGTCGGCGACGAGATCCGCTCGATCGCGGGCATCCTCAACGGCACCTGCAACTATATCCTGACCGAGATGGAAGCGACCGGCCGTACCTTCGCCGACGTCCTTTCTGAGGCCCAGCGCCTGGGCTACGCCGAGAGCGACCCGACCATGGACGTGGGCGGCTTCGACGCGGCGCACAAGATCACCATCCTGGCGGCCCTGGCGTTCGGCTGCGCGCCAAACTATGCCGCCGCCGAGATCGAGGGGATCGAGGGCGTTGACCTTCTTGATATCCAACTCGCCCGCGACCTCGGCTATCGGATCAAGCTGGTGGCCTCCGCCGACCGCTCGCCTGACGGCGTGCTGGTACGCGTCCACCCGTCGCTGGCCCCGCTCGCTCATCCGCTGGCCCAGGCCGGCGGCGCGCTGAATGCGCTGTTCATCGAGGGCGCCCGCACCGGCCGAATCTTTATCCAGGGTCCCGGCGCGGGCGCCGGCCCCACGGCCGCGGCCGTCGCCGCCGACATCGCCGACGTGATGGCCGGCGCGGTCCGGCCCGTCTTCCAGGCGCCGGCCGGCAAGCTCAGCCCCTTCACGCCGGTCGATCCGTCCCGATCCATCGGCCGCGCCTATCTGCGCCTGCTGGTCAAGGACGAGCCCGGCGTGATCGCGGCGGTGTCGGAGACGCTGGCCGAGGCAGGGGTCTCGATCGAGAGCTTCCTGCAGAAGCCCATGGAAAACGCCAGCGGCGTGCCCATCGTGCTCACGACCCACGCAGTCGCCGAATCCGTGCTCAAGGCTGCCATCGAACGGATCGCTGGCCTGCCGGCCGTGCTAGACCGGCCACGCTTGCTGCGTATTGCGCGCATCTGAGACATAACCGAGCGGGTCCCTCCGAGGGACGCGCCGCTGGCGGGAGACGCTGAGACATGAGTTCCGAAGTTCTGGACCGCAGCCTGGTGCTGGAAGCGGTCCGCGTGACCGAGATCGCCGCCATCGCCGCCTGGAAGCTGGTAGGCCGCGGGGATGAGAAGGAGGCCGATCAGGCCGCCGTCGACGCCATGCGCACCGCGCTCAACGACCTCGACATCGATGGCGAGATCGTCATCGGCGAGGGCG
>JBBREC010000246.1:0-2965 GCA_038203295.1 Caulobacterales bacterium | reverse complement strand
CTAGGACGTGCAACCGCTTCACGATCAGCTCGTCGATCTCCAGCCGGCGGATGCGGGCGCGGCCTATGCCCAGCTTTCCGATCGCCAGCGCGCCCAGCGAAACGGCGCCTACCGCAAGTGCGCCCACCGCCGCCGCACCCGCCGCGGTGGCTACCAGGGCGGACAACGGGAGGCGCGGCTTCGCCGGCATGGGATCGCTCATGGCGCATCTCCTTCAATCATCTTGCGCCCGAGCTCACCGCGGAGCGAGCCGCCAACCCTTGGCGCACCGCGGCGACCACGCTGTCCCAGTCGCCGGGCGCGGGCTGGCGAAAGAGACGCATCGATGGATACCAGGGGCTGTCGGTGCGATCCCGAAGCCAGCGCCAGTCGGCCTTGTGCGGCAGGAGCAGCCAGCAGGGCTTGCCCATGGCGCCGGCCAGGTGGGCGACGGAGGTGTCGACGCTGACCACCAGGTCGAGGCCATCGACGATATCGGCGGTATCGCGCATGTCGCGGGCCGCGGTGTCGGCCGGGTCGAGACTGACGACGCCAGGCAAGGTCCGCAGCGCAGAGGCGGCGGCTTCCGGCAGCGACCGGTTGGCGTCGTTCCAGTGGCCGGGATTGCCCCTGGTGACCAGGCCGACGCCGGTCCCTCCCGCCGTCGAGGAGATGAAGACGCCGGGCGGGATGGTCTCGATCGTCGTTCCAAGCCGCCATGGCAGCGACCCGGACAGCACCCAGGCGTCGTGCCGCGGAATGTTCACAGCCCCCTCGGTGGGGATCAGGGCTATCCCCAGCGGCTCGAACAGGCGCCCCAGGGCCGGGTGGCACATCAGCGTCACCTTGATGCCGCTGGAGAGCAGCCGGGCGTAGCGGGCGAACTGGATCTGGTCGCCCAGACCCTGCTCGTGCCAGATCAGCAGCGAGCCGACCCGCCCGCCCGACCACTCCGGAAAGCTGAGCGCGGGCTTCGGATTGGCGCCCGGACGCTGCAGGCGCGCTTCGAAGAAATTCCATGCCTCGGCCAGGCGGCCGTCGCGCAGCAGCAGGAAGGCCAGTTGCAGGCGAATGACCGGGTCGGCCGGATCGGCAGCCAGCGCCGCGCGATAGACCGCTTCCGCCTCGGCATGGCGCCCGTCATCGTCGAGGATCAGGCCCAGATTCCGCGAGGCCTCACCCACCGGCAGGCTCCGCAGGATGGCGCGATAGAGAGCCTCCGCTTCGACCGTGCGCCCGGCGTTGGCGGCCGCGACGGCATGCGAGAAGGCCGCCTGAAGGTCGAGCGTTCGGCGCGGAGCGGCATGGGGATCTGGCACGGACGCAGCTTCTCAGGCCTGGAAAACAGAGCAGTCTTGGTGTCCGCCCGCCGCCAAGGCAAGCCCTGGGGTCAGGCGGCCTTCTGAAGCTCCTGCTTCACCCGTTCGGCGAGCGTCTTGATGTCGATCGGCTTGGGCAGGAACGAGACATTGACCTCGCCTTCCAACAGGTCGGAGAACTCGCTCTCCGCGTAGCCCGAGATGAACATCACCGGCGCGCCGGCGAGGTAGACCTTCGCCTGCTTCAGGAGGTCCGGCCCCTGCATGCCCGGCATGACCACATCGGAGATCATCAGGTCGATGGCGCCGGCGTGCAGCGCGCAGAGTTCCAGGGCCTCCTCGCCGCTGGCCGCCTCGATCACCTCGTAGCCGCGGGCGCGCAACAGCTTGGCGGCGACGCCGCGCACGGCGTCCTCGTCCTCCACGAACAGGATGCGCCCGGCGCCGGAAAGGTCGCGAGCGGCTGGCCGCTTCGGCGCCGCGGCGACGGGCGTGGCGGCCACCACGGCCACGGGAATATGCACCGGTAGGAAGATGCGGAACGCCGCGCCCTCGCCCGGCTTGGAGCTCACGCCGATCCAGCCGTCTGACTGCTTGACGATGCCATAGACAGTGGCGAGGCCCAGGCCCGTCCCCTCGCCCACCGGCTTGGTGGTGAAGAAGGGGTCGAAGATCTTGTCCATCACCTCCGGCGGGATGCCGGGGCCGTCGTCGGACACCTCAATCAGCGCCTGGTCGCCCTGGGCGCTGGGATAGCCCAGCGTGTGGGCCTGTTCCTGCGTCAGGCGGGCGGTGCGGATGTTGACCGCCCCGCCGCCATGAGCGCGGACGCTGTCGCGAGCGTTGACCGCCAGGTTCATCACTGCGGTCTCAAGCTGGCCGCGGTCGGCGCGTACCTGCGGCAGGTTGCGGCCATAGTCAGTGGTGAGCTTCACGTCCTCGTAGAGCACCCGGCGCAGCAGCACTTCGAACTCGCTGATCAGCTCGCCGAGATCGAGGATCTCGCGCTGCACGGTCTGTTTACGCGAGAAGGCCAGCAGCTTGCGCACCAGGTCGGCGGCGCGCGCCGAGGTCTGGCGGATCTCGTTCAGCCCTTCGTAGGACGGGTCGCCCACCGGATGGCGCGAGGCCAGCACGTCGAGCTGCATGAAGATGGCGGTCAGCAGGTTGTTGAAGTCGTGCGCCACGCCGCCGGCCAGCTGGCCGATAGCCTGCATCTTCTGGCTCTGGGCGAGCTGCAGCTCCATCTGCTTCTGCTCGGAAACGTCCACCAGATAGGCGACCCAGCGGCCGTCGCTCTTCTGCAGATAGAGATGGGCGATGCGCGCCGGATCGTGCGCCAGACGGACCTCGACCGGCGTGCCGGAGCCTTGGCCCGCGGCCAGCTTCTGAGCGGCGTCGGCGCGGCTGGCCGGCTCGATCAGATCGCCGAACGCCTGCCCCTTCTCGCCGCCACCGGCCACGGCCCGAAGAGCCGGGTTGGCCTCGACTATTCTGGCTTCGAAGGGGTCCTCGCCCTCCAGCAGGGCGGCGCCGAACGGCGAGGCGGCGGCGAAGGCGTCCAGCACCTTGGGCGGCGGCTGGCCGGCGGTCGCCCGCCGGCCCACAACCGCCAGGGCCGCGGACGGCAGGGCCAGGGGCGCGGCGCGGTGCCCGGCCCCGCCCCC
>JBBREC010000245.1:0-3013 GCA_038203295.1 Caulobacterales bacterium | reverse complement strand
CGTAGTAGAGCCGTGGCCGGCCGCGGCGCATGAGTCCGGTCGAATTCTGGCCCGACCTTGCCCCCGCGGCGCCTTCCCGTCATGACCCTTCGTCACATCGGGCCTCGACGAGACCGCTAGAGTCTCCAGTGCGGTTCAAATCGGCGCACACGACGAAGAGCAACCTGGCAGTCGACTTCGGGGTGCGATACACCGCGCGGACTTGGCCATTGGTTGCCTCGATAGGGTCACCCTCGACATGACGATACTGGACGGATCATTTGCGACGCGTCGTTCCGCGTTGGCGCTGCTGACCTCCGCGGAAATGGACACGGCCGATAGCCTTGCCATTGCGGGTGGCGCCAGCGCGTCCGCGCTCATGCAAGCGGCAGGCAGCGCAGTCGCCGCCGCGGTTGGCGCGCGCTGGCCGATGCGGGCGGTGACAGTTCTTTGCGGTCCCGGAAACAATGGCGGCGACGGCTTCGTCGCAGCCAGCCATCTGAAGTCGGCGGGCTGGCCGGTGAAGCTGGCTTTGATGGGATCACCCGACATGCTCTCAGGCGCCGCCGCCGACGCAGCCCGCCTTTGGAATGGTCCCATCGATTCTTTCTTGCCGGACTGCCTGGACGGCGCGGGTGTCGTGGTGGACGCGATTTTCGGCGCAGGTCTTTCAAGGCCCCTGGCCGGGGCCGCGCTGGATCTGGTCGAGGCGCTGAAGAACCGCAAGATTCCCGTTTGCGCCATCGACATCCCCAGCGGCGTCGACGGGTCCACGGGCGAGATACTGGGCGCGGCCGCGCCGGCGGATCTGACGGTCACCTTCTTTCGCAAGAAGCCGGGCCATGTGCTCTATCCGGGGCGGGGGCTTTGTGGCGAAGTTGTCCTGGCCGACATCGGCATACCCGCTTCGGTTCTCACGGCGAACGCCCTGAGAACCTGGGAGAACGGCCCCGATCTGTGGCTGGACAGCTATCCCTGGCCCCAGCCCGAAAGCTACAAATACAAGCGCGGCGAAGTCCTGATCCTGGGCGGCGAAGCGATCACCGGCGCCAGCCGGATGACCGCCATGGCGGCGGCGCGCGCGGGAGCAGGCATAGTCACGGTCGCGGCGCCCGCCAAGGTGTGGACCATATATGCCGCGTCGCTGGTGAGCGCCATCGTTCGCAGCTTCGAGGGCCAGGAGGAATTCAAGGCCCTGCTCGCCGATGTCCGCCGCAACGTGATCGCGATCGGGCCCGGAGCAGGCGTCGATGCATCAACCCGCGATCACGTCCTGGCCGCGCTGGCCACCCGACGAGCCGTGGTGCTCGATGCCGACGCGCTGACCGCGTTCGCCGAGGCGCCCGAAGAGTTGTTCAACGCTATCGGGGGGCCGTGCGTGCTGACACCCCATGCCGGCGAGTTCAAACGCCTGTTTCACCTCGAAGGCAACAAGCTGCATCGCGCCCGGACCGCCGCCAGGGAGTGCGGCGCCGTGGTCCTGCTGAAGGGGCCCGATACCGTGATCGCGGCGCCGGACGGACGCGCGACCATCAACACCAACGCGCCACCGCAACTCGCAACCGGCGGCAGCGGCGACGTCCTCACAGGGTTTGTCGCTGCGCTGCTGGCGCAAGGAATGCCGTCCTTCGAGGCCGCAGCGGCGGCCGCCTGGCTGCATGGTGCAGCCGCCGCCGAATTCGGCCTGGGCCTGGTGGCAGAGGATCTTCCGGACGCTCTCCCCGCCGTAGTGCAGAGGCTAAAGGCATCGATGGATACGTGACAACAAGTGCGGCGCCATTCCTTGATCCGTTTTGGCTGGACGTCAGGCGGGAGCCTTGCCGTGTGCGTGCGGACCAGCTTCTTGTTCACGAACTCCTGGATGCCCATGTCGCCGAGCTCGCGGCCATAGCCCGAGTCCTTGATGCCGCCGAACGGCAACTCTGCGTCGGTCCAGTCGATGTTATTGATGAACATCATGCCCGTCTCGACGCGGCTGGCGACGCGCTTGCCGCGCGCGACGTCCTGGGTCCAGACCGAGCCGCAGGGTGGCAATGCGGGCGAACTCGTCGGCCCCAGCGTGAAGAATCTCAAGCTGCCTTCGCGATGATCTTCGCGCGCTCGGCGTAAAGTTCCGGGCTGCGCTGGGTGCGCTCAGGGCCGGCGATCCGATGGACCAGGCGACCACGCTTCATGGCGCCGACCATCGTGACCGACATCAAGCCCGAGAAGGGCTTGTGACGCCAGGTCTCGAAACAGGCCTCTGCGGTCGCGATCTTCGTCTCGAGCGCGGCGTCGCCAAGCGTATCGAAGGATTTGACGAGCTTGCCGTTGAATGGATTGAGGCTCTGATCGGTCATTGTCTGTGTCCGCCTTCTGATTCCCGGATTCCGCAGCTGGAGCGTGAACGTGTACCTATGGCACGAGGGGCGCGTGCAGGCTGGATAGATCAGCCGGCGGTCGGCGCCGGCGACGGTGACGGAGTGGTCACCCGGACGATGCGCGGCGGCGCGGCGATTTCGAGGGCCTTGAAGATGGCCGCCTGCCGCGGGGTGATCTCGGTCCGCTGGGCGACCTCACCGACAGGTCCTGAGAAGCGCCCGAGATGGAGCTTGTCGAGCTCGAGCCGCAGGGTCCGCCAGGTGTCGCCGGTGGCCTGCTCGGCGAGCCGGACGAGGAGCAGGGCGAGCCAGCACAGCAGGACGTGGGCGCGGATCCGGCTCTCCTTGCGGTGGTAGACCGGACGCAGGTCGAGCGTCGTCTTCATGTCCCGCCAGGCCCGCTCGACCTCGAGCAGCTGCTTGTACCCCGTCGCGATGTCCGCTGCCGAGAGCGTCGGGTCGCTCGTGCGCAGGAGGAACTTGCCGTCGAGCTTCGCGTCGGCGCCCACCGCCGCCCGGTCGATCCGCAGGAGGCCCGCCCCCGTGACCCGCAGGAACCGGCGACCGGTGGGCGTGCCGCGCAGGTCGCAGGCGAGCTTCGCGCGGGCCGCGGATGCGAGCGCGTCGCTGTCTGTGATGGCGAGCGCGAGCGATGCCACGAGCCGCTCGCGGAT
>JBBREC010000244.1:0-3023 GCA_038203295.1 Caulobacterales bacterium | reverse complement strand
CAGTGTCATCACCGACCGGGCGCTGCCCGACGTCCGCGATGGGCTCAAGCCCGTGCAGCGCCGCGTGCTCTACGCCATGCGCGAGATGCGGCTGAACCCGGACGCCTCGGCGCGCAAATGCGCCAAGGTGGTGGGCGAGGTGATGGGCGGCTATCACCCGCACGGCGACCAGTCGATCTACGACACCCTGGTGCGCATGGCCCAGGACTTCGCCCAGCGCTATCCGCTGGTGAACGGCCAGGGCAACTTCGGCAACATCGACGGCGATAACCCCGCCGCCATGCGCTACACTGAGGCCAAGCTCACCGAGGCCGCCACCCTGCTGCTGGACGGCATCGACGAGGACGCTGTCGACTTCAAGCCGACCTACGACGGCCAGGACACCGAGCCGGTCGTCCTGCCCACCGGCTTCCCCAACCTCCTGGCCAATGGCGCCACCGGCATCGCGGTCGGCATGGCGACCTCCATTCCGCCGCACAACGCCGCCGAGCTGATCGACGCCTGCCTGCTCCTGCTCAGCAACCCGGACGCCTCCACCGCCGACCTGATGGCCCATGTGAAAGGCCCAGATTTCCCCACCGGCGGCGTCATTGTCGAGCCGGCCGCCAGCCTGCTCGACACCTACGAGACCGGCCGCGGCGGCGTGCGCCTGCGCAGCCTCTGGACGAAGGAAGACCTGGGCCAGGGCCGCTACCAGATCGTCGTCACCCAGATCCCCTACCAGGTGAAAAAGGCCGACCTGGTCGAACAGCTGGCCGAGCTGATCGAAAACAAGAAGGCCCCACTGCTGGGCGACGTGCGTGACGAAAGCGCCGAGGACGTCCGGCTGGTCCTGGAGCCCAAGTCCCGCAACGTCGAGCCGGAGGTGCTCATGGAGAGCCTCTTCAAGCTCTCCGACCTGGAAAACCGCTTCAGCGTGAACCTGAACGTCCTCGACGCCCGCGGCACCCCCGGCGTCATGGGCCTGAAGCAGGTCCTCAAGGCCTTCCTCGACCACCGGCGCGAGGTGCTGGTCCGCCGCGCCGGCCACCGCTTGGCGAAGATCGAGGCCCGGCTGCACATCCTCGATGGCCTGCTGATCGCCTACCTCAACCTCGACGAGGTGATCCGCATCGTCCGCTACGAGGACGAGCCGAAACAGAAGCTGATCGAGACCTTCGAGCTTTCCGAGCTCCAGGCCGACGCCATCCTCAACACCCGCCTGCGCCAGCTCGCCAGGCTTGAGGAGATGGAGCTCCGCCGCGAGCACGCCGACCTCGCCGAGGAACGCGACGGCATCGTCGGCATGCTGGCCGACCCGAAGGCCCAGTGGAAACTGGTCGGCGCGGGCCTCAAGCACACCCTCAGCATCGTCGGCGCTGACACGACGCTCGGCAAACGCCGCTCCATCTTCGCCGACGCGCCCGAGATCGACACCGAGGCCGCACTCGAAGCGATGATCGTGCGCGAGCCGATCACCATCATCCTTTCCGAGCGCGGCTGGATTCGCGCCGCCCGCGGCCGCGTCGACGACCCCTCGGAGCTGAAGTTCAAGGAGGGCGACAAGCTCGAATTCCTGGTCCCGGCCGAGACCACCGACAAGCTGCTGATCTTCGCCTCCGACGGCCGCTTCTTCACGCTGGCCTGCGACAAGCTTCCGGGCGCGCGCGGCCACGGCGAGCCGCTGCGCCTGATGATCGACCTCGACGACAAGGTCGGCCTGGTCGATGTCTTCGTGCACCGCCCCGGCGCGCGCCGCATCCTGGCCAGCAAGGACGGCTACGGCTTTATCCTGCCCGAGGCTGAGGCCATCGCCTTCCGCCGCGCGGGCAAACAGGTGCTCAACGGAAAGGCCCTGATCTCGCTCCCACTCGGCGACGCCGACCACATCGCCGTCATCGGCGACAACGGCAAGATCCTGATCTTCCCCACCTCCGAACTGCCGGAGATGCCCAGGGGAAAGGGCGTCAAGCTCCAGACGTACCGTGAAGGGGGTTTGCGCGACGCTCAGGTCTTCACTGAAGCCGAAGGCGCCGGCTGGATCGCCTCAGGCGGCCGCACCTTCGCCTGGCCCGAATGGCGCGAATGGGCCGGCCGCCGCGCCGGCGCCGGCAAGCTCAGCCCCAAGGGCTTCCCCGCCAGCAAACGCTTCCGCCCGAAATAGCCAATTCCTCCCCACGCCCGGCCGCCCGACAGCGCGCTTGCCCTCATTCCCCGAACGCCGTTCTATTCCGGTACTGGGGGTCGGAATGATACGATGGATTCTCGCGGCGCTCGCTGGCCTGGCCGCCGGCGCCGCTCACGCCGCCCAATCCTACCACGCCCCGCGCACAGCCTTCGGCGCCCCCGACCTACAGGGCGTCTGGACCGGCGTCTCGGCGACCCATCTGGAGCGTCCGCCCGGCACGCCGCTCACCTTTCCCACCCGTGCAGCGGAGGCCGCCTTCGAGGCCCGCGCCGCCCTGGCCACCGCGAAGGGCGAGGCTGGCGGCCTCGGCCAGGGCGTTTCCGAATGGCATCCCGTCTATCCCATGGCGCGGATCGGCGGGCGCCTGCGAACCTCCTGGATCGTCAGCCCCGCCGACGGCCGGCTGCCCTGGCGGCCGGAAGCCCGCGCGCGTTTCGAGGCCATGGACGCCGCCGCCGCCTTCGCCCCTGCCGCGGGGCCCGAGGACCGCACGCCCACCGACCGTTGCCTGATGGGCGGCGGCGGCTCGGGCACCGCGCCCATGCTCAACCCGCCGGTAGCCGGTGTGAAGCTGATCGTCCAGACCCGCGCCGAGGTCGCCATCCTCTCGGAGATGAACCACGACGTGCGCATCGTCCGTCTCGGCGGCCATCACCCGCCGCCGGGCGTGCGCCTGTGGATGGGCGACAGCGTCGGCCACTGGGAGGGCGAGACCCTGGTGATCGAAACCACCAACTTCCACCTCCAGGAACGCAACCGCGTCACCTTCCTTATGTCGCCCGACGCCCGCGTCACCGAACGCCTGACCCGCGTCTCGAAGACGACCATCCTCTACGCCTTCGAGGTCGACGACCCG
>JBBREC010000243.1:0-3063 GCA_038203295.1 Caulobacterales bacterium | reverse complement strand
AGAACGACAGGCGCGGCGCGAACTGGTCCACCGTCATGCCCGCCGCCACGCCCGCACGGACGTATTCGATGCCGTCAGCCAGAGTGTAAGCCAGCTCAAGGTCCAGCGTCGCCCCGGCTTCTTGCATATGATAGCCGCTGATCGAGATCGAGTTGAACCGCGGCATCTCGCGGCTCGTGTAGGCGAAGATGTCCGAGACAATCCGCATCGAGGGCGAGGGCGGATAGATGTAGGTATTCCGGGTCAGGAACTCCTTCAGGATGTCATTCTGGATGGTGCCCGACAGCTTGGCGTGCGGCACGCCCTGTTCCTCGCCGGCCACGATATAGAGCGCCAGGATCGGCAGCACCGCCCCGTTCATCGTCATCGACACGCTCATCTTGTCGAGCGGGATGCCGTCGAAGAGCGTGCGCATGTCGAGGATGGAATCGATTGCCACGCCAGCCATCCCGAAGTCGCCCTTCACCCGCGGGTGGTCCGAGTCGTAGCCCCGATGGGTCGCCAGATCGAAGGCGATGGAAAGGCCCATCTGACCGGCCGCCAGATTGCGGCGATAGAAGGCGTTGGAGTCCTCGGCCGTTGAAAAGCCGGCATATTGGCGGATCGTCCAAGGGTTGGTCAGGTACATGGTCGGGTAGGGTCCGCGCAGGAATGGCGCCAGGCCCGGATAGCCGCCGATCGCGTCCAGGCCGGCAGTGTCGGCGGGACCGTAGGCCGGTTTCACCGCGATGCCTTCGGGGGTCTGCCACGGCTCGCCGACGGGCGTCGCGCCCAGCGGGGCGGCGTCGAAGGGCAGGGCGGTGAAGTCGGGGAACGGGCTCATTCGGAGGCCTCCGACAGACGCATGGGCAAGAGGCGCGGGCAGGCGCTGTCCGGACCGGGCAGGCGGGGGGACGGAGCGGCGACGGCGCGGGCGGCGGCGATCTCCACCTCGACCGGGGCGTCCCTGTCCGGCGGGAAGGCGGTGACGCCGATGATCTTCTGGTCGGGCCGCGCGGCGAGGGCTGCCGCCACATCTGCGGCGATCCGGCCGGACGCCAGGGCGGCCACGATCCCGCCGGCGGCCTCGATCGCCTGGAAACGGGCCCAGGCGGCGCGGGCGATCTCGTCGGTGAGCGCCTCCACATAGCCGGAGCCCGCGGCTGGGTCGGCGACACGGCCGATGTGCGCCTCTTCCATCAACACCAGTTGGGCGTTGCGGCTTTGGCGGCGGGCGAAGGCGGTGGGCAGGCCGATTGCGTCGGTGAAGTTGCCAAGCACCACCGCGTCCGCGCCCCCGACTGCCGCGCCGAAGCCGGCGGCTGCGAGCCGGATCATATTGGTCCAGGCGTCCCTGGCGGTCAGCATCCGGCGCGAGGAGCGGGCCTCGATGCGGGCTGTGGGCTCTGCGTCGCAGGCGCCGGCCACGCGCGCCCAGACCGTGCGCGCGGCGCGCAGCTTGGCGATGGTCAGGAAGTAGTCGGCATCCGCGCTCAGCCCAAGCGTGATCCTGGCGAAGGCGTCGCGCTTGGACATGCCGGCGCGGACCAGGCTCCTGGCATAGGCGACCGCCGCGGCCATGGCGAAGGCGATCTCACCGGCTTCACCACCACCGGCTTCGTGCACTACCCGGCCGGACGCCAGGAAGAGTTGGGTCCGGGGATAGGTGTCGACCAGTCGCACGCCGACAGTGGCGGCCGAGATCAGGTGGGCCTCGATGGGCCCGGGGCTCGCGCCCGCTGCAGCGAGCGCGCTCAGCGGGTCGAGATGGAAATTGAGCAAGGCGCCCGGCGAGGCCTTGGCCGCGGCGCCCAGCCAGTCCGCCGCCTGGGGGCCGAGGAAGCCCGCGTCGAGGCCGGTCGCGGCGAACTCAAGGATCACGCCGTCCAGCACCCTGGCGAGGTCGGTGGCCGATCCCACCGCGACGCCCACCTTGCCGGCCGGGTCGATACGGACAATCACCGAGGCGGCGGCGCCCCCGAGGTCGCGCAGCACCTCGCCGTTGGCGCGGGCGGCATCGGGATGGGCGGTTAGGGTGCGGATCTCCCAGGGCCGGTCACGGTCAAGCGTGCGGGGTCCGATCGCCGGCCGTGCCGCCTGCGGGTAGAGCGGCTCGATCGGGAGGCCTTCGGCGGTGGCCTTCTCCAGGCTGGAGAACGGCGCCTCGCCGAGCGTCCTGGCGACCAGGGCCCGCCAGTCGGCCTCGGTGGCAGGAACAAAGTCGGCGGCGAGGGCGGTGGCTTGCAACATGCTGTGGAAATGGGCCGCACGCGCACCGCTCGTCAAGTTCACGCGAGGGGAGGCGCCGCGTTGACGACTCATGCGCCGTGCCAGAGTCTTGGGTCATGCAGGGCTCGCCAACCACGCCGACGTTGAGCCTGTGCCTGGCGACCTATAATCGCGCTCGCTATCTGGATCGCTACCTGACCCATCACCTGATCGCGCTGGACGCTGCGGGGATCGACTATGAGCTGGTGGTCTCCGACAATTGCTCCACGGACGAAACGCCGGAGATCCTGGCGCGCTATGCGGCCGCTAATCCGCGGCTGCGGGTCAGCCGCCAGCCGCGCAATGTCGGCGCCTATCCCAACATTTTGACGACGCTGCATCAGGCGCGCGGTGAGTTCGTGGTCAGCATCGCCGACGACGACCTGATGCTGGCCGATCAGCTGCTGGCCTATGTGCGGCGGATGTCGGACGACCCAGACCTGGTGATGATCCAGGCGCCCTGGCTGCTGATGGACGAGACGAAGGACAACTCCGTCATCGGCAAATTCTACGACTTCGATGGCGAGTGGCGGTTCGAGAGCGGCCAGTACGGCAACTGCCTGGCCTTCATGATCCAGAACCACGTCTTCCCGGAATGCTGGGTCATGCGGCGTTCGGTGCTGCCAGGGATCGCCGGACCGATCCCGAACTTCAGCTACAGCTTCTTCAATATGGTGGCCCACGCCCTGGGGAAGGGGGCCGTGCTCTTCTGTCCCGAGCCGCACATCGCGGCGACCGCGATCAACGCTGTTGGCGCACAGGTCGGCAACAGCGAAGCCATGCAGTCCTGGGACACCTATCGGGGCGGGTTGGAGC
>JBBREC010000242.1:0-3083 GCA_038203295.1 Caulobacterales bacterium | reverse complement strand
TGAAGAGGCTGCATTTCGAGATATGCGCCAACCCGTTAAAGGACTTATTATGGCTGACGCGTCTTTTCTCGCGACGCCGTCGGTTTAAGCAGCGGGCTATTGCTCTTACGGCCCTGACTCAGCGCCGGCCGCACGCCTCGTCAACATTATTTCGCCCCACGCGATCGTCATCCATCTCGATCGCATCGGTTACGGCGGCGGGCTGCCCCGCAAGGCTTGGCTGCTGGCCCACGAGGGTGCGAGCTTCAGGGGCCGGCTCGCCGCCTGAGGTCCGCGGGAACCTTCCACCGCCGCATCGTGCTATGAGCCCGCCTCCCGGGGGGCTCTTGGCGAGGCGATGGACGAGTTCCTGACCAAATTCGGCGCGATCGGCGTGTTCCTGGGCGCCGCCTTCGAAGGCCAGACCGCCGTGGTGGTGGGCGGCCTCCTGGCGCGCCAGCAGCTCATCGCACTGTGGCTGACGTTCGCGAGCGCCACGGCCGGGTCGGGCGTTCTCGACCACCTGCTGTTCGTCGCCGGGCGACGCTTCCGGTCACATCGATACGTGGTGCGGGTCAGCGAGAGGGCGGCCTTCGCGCTGGCCCTCCGCTTCATCGAGCGCCGGCCGGTGATCTATATCCTGGTCTTCCGCTTCATCTTCGGCCTGAGGCTCGTCAGCCCGATCGCCGTCGGGGTTTCGCAGATCCCGACCTGGCGTTTCACGGTGCTCAACATCCTGGGCGCAGCGATATGGGCCGCGGCCTTCACCGCGGCGGGCTATCTGTTCGGAGAGGCCGTGGAGCGGATTTTTGGCGGCCGCCATGCGGGCCGCTGGACCCTCGCGGCGGCCGGCGCACTGGTGGTGATTGTCCTGGCGGTCGCGGCGGTCCGCATCTGGCGGGATCGCCGGCGCGCTTGACGCCGCCACACCCAACTGCGACCCGGCACCGATGATCCTCACGCTCTCCTGCCCGGACCGCACCGGCATCGTGGCGCGCGTCGCCACCCTGCTTTTCGAGCACGGCGCCAATATCCTCGACGCCCAGCAGTTTGACGACGAAGAGACCGGCCGTTTCTTCATGCGGGTGGTGTTCGATCTGGCTCCGGACGGCCAGGCGGCGTTGCGCGAGGCCTTCGCCGCCCTGGCCGATACGTTCGCCATGACCTGGACGCTGCGCGACCGCAAGGCGCGCCGCCGGGTGATGATCCTGGCCTCACAGACCGACCATTGCCTGGCCGACCTGATCTGGCGCTGGCGACAGGGCGAACTGCCGATGGATCTTGCCGCGGTGGTCTCGAACCACCCAGCGTCGAGCTTTCCGCACACCGATCTGAAGGGCGTCGCCTTCCACCACCTGCCGGTGACGCCGGAGACGCGGGCAGCGCAGGAGGCGGCCCTCTGGCGGCTGATCGAGGACACCCGCACCGATTTCGTGGTGCTCGCGCGCTATATGCAGGTGCTGTCCGACGACCTGGCGACGAAGCTCGCCGGCCGCTGCATCAATATCCACCACTCCTTCTTGCCTGGCTTCAAGGGTGCGCGGCCCTATCACCAGGCGCACGCACGCGGGGTGAAGGTTATCGGCGCCACGGCGCACTTTGTGACCCCGGACCTCGATGAAGGTCCCATCATCGAACAGGACGTCGAACGCATCAGCCATCGGGACGCGCCGAAGGACCTGATCCGCAAGGGGCGCGACATTGAACGCCGCGTGCTGGCGCGAGCGGTACGATGGACGCTTGAGGATCGGGTGCTGTTGAACGGCCGCAAGACGGTGGTCTTCAACGATTGAACCAATTCCGGTTACGCCTTGGAACATTACGCAAATTTCATGGCGTCATACCGTCGCGCGCCGCCGCCGCCTGACGTATACCGGCGACCGACGGAATCGACTGTCTGCGCGAGGGAGGGCCAGATGACGACGTTTACGGATCTGGTCGCCGCCGTGGTCGTGCACTCCTCGGCCGTCGCCTTCTCGCACTTCGGCGTGGCGCTCGACACGCCGCATCTGGAGCAGCGCGCGACGCCGGCGTCTGAGCGTGTGGTGGCCCGCAGCCACCGCAAGATCGAGAAGCTCGCGAACTGTCCCCTGCATCAAGGCGCGTCACGGCGCGCACGGGCCATCAGGGCCTGATTTCGGTGCGCCTGGGCTCATGGCCCGCGACATCGCGCCTCTAACCGGCTTCAACCCGCGCTCGGCTGTTTGCGTCGCGACCCATCGCGGGTAATCCTTCTTGGGTGGCCAGGGGGTGGACCGGCCGCAGCAAGCAAAGGGGCGCAGGCGCGCATGAAGACCAGGAAGCGGACCCTGCCGGCGGACTTCGGCGCCGCCGCGGACGAGCGCCTGGTCGCGGCCGAGCCTAGCGCCGCCGACGATTTCGCCGAGCCCACGCCAGCAACGCCGCTCGATCCGCCGCCCAGCCGCGCCGCCGTCGCGGCCGCCTCGGCGCGCACGCCGGTCCGCCGCACCGAGGTGGAACCGGAGGACGCGGTGCTCGCACCCGACGCCTTCCGTTCGCCGCCGGCCTGGCCGATCTATCTGGTCGCGTTTGTCGTGGCCGTGCTCTGGGCCCTGGCGCCTATCGCGTTCGCCGTGGGCTACCGCGCCGGCGTCGCGCCGCTGTTGAACGATACCTTCGCCATGGTGGTCTTCGGCCTGCTTGCCATCGGGCCGGCCTTTTTCGTGTTCGGGGCCGCCTACATGCTGCGCCAGGGCCAGAAGCTGGGCGCCGAGGCCCGGCGGGCCAAGGCCATGGCCGAAGACATGCTGGCGCCAGCCCTGATCGCCGCAGCCCGCGCAGGACACGCCGCCCAAGTCGTCCGCGATGAAATTCTCAATGCCGGCGCCGCGGCTGACCAGGCGCGGGAGTCGCTGCTGGCGCTGCGTGAGGTGATGGCCGGGGAGACCGAGCGGCTGACCGAGAGCACCCAGGAATCCGTCCACATCGCCCACCAGCTGGCCGGCACCCTGAGCCGTGAGCGGATCGAGATGGGCGCTATGGCCCAGACGCTGGACCTGCAGGCGGCCAAGGTTGTCGACAGCATCGGCCAGCAGGCCCGCATGGTCGCCGAGGCGTCTGAACTGGCCGAGACCCAGCTGCGC
>JBBREC010000241.1:0-3243 GCA_038203295.1 Caulobacterales bacterium | reverse complement strand
GTGTCGATATCGCGGAGGCCGACGTCCGTGTCGCCATCGGCAATGCGCGCTCCGGCGGGGTTGGCGCGGGTCCGGGCGTCCTGCCGGTCGGTCGTCGCGGCCAGGTGGCCCCGAAGACCAAGACCCAGGCCGAATATCTGCAGGCCCTGGCCAGGAACGAACTGGTGTTCGGGCTCGGCCCGGCCGGCACCGGCAAGACCTTCCTGGCCGTAGCGCACGGCGCGGGGCTGCTGCTGCGCGGCGAGGTCGAGCGGCTGATCGTCTCGCGCCCGGCGGTCGAGGCCGGCGAACGGCTGGGCTTCCTGCCCGGCGACCTGACCGAGAAAGTCGATCCCTACATGGCGCCGGTCTGGGAGGCGCTGACCGACATTCTGGGCGCCGATCAGCTTCGCCGCCGCCGCGAGAAGGGCGAGATCGAGGTTGCTCCCATCTCCTTCCTGCGCGGCCGCACCCTGTCGCACGCCTTCGTCATCTGCGACGAAGCCCAGAACGCGACCCGCCTGCAGATGAAGATGGTGCTGACCCGCCTGGGCGAAGGCGCCCGCATGGTGGTCACCGGCGACCCCAGCCAGATCGACCTTTCCAACCCGCGGGATTCAGGCCTGGCCCACGCCGTCAGCCTGCTGGACGGGGTGAAGGGCATCGGGGTCATCCGCTTCACGGCCGCAGACGTGGTCCGCCACAAGCTGGTCGAGCGGATCGTGCGCGCCTACGACGCAGACGCGGAGAAGAACGGCTCGCCTCCCGGACGCGGCGCTTGATCGACGTCGAGATCGAGGAGCCGGCCTGGACCGAGGCCCTGCCCGACGCCGAGGCGCTGATGCGCATCGCCGCCCGCGCGACGCTGGACAGCGAGGGCGCGTCGGACGAGGGCGTCACATTGCTGCTTACCGATGACCAGACCCTCCGCGAGCTCAACGCCCGCTTCCGCCAGCAGGACAAGCCGACCAATGTCCTGTCGTTCCCCGCGCCGCATAACCCTGAGCGATTCCTGGGCGATATCGCGTTGGCCTATGGGGTCTGCGCCCGTGAAGCCGAAGACCAGGGCAAGCCGCTCGCCCATCACCTGCAGCATCTGGTGGCGCATGGCGTCCTGCACCTTCTAGGGTATGACCACGAGGGCGACGACGAAGCTGAGGCCATGGAAAGCCTCGAACGCGTCGTTCTGGCTGGACTGGGAGTCCCGGACCCCTACGCGGCCCGGTGAAGGAGACCATGAGCGACCCCGACCCTTCGAGTAGCCGCGACGAGCCCGCCGCCCCACGACGGGCGGGCGGATTCCAGGCCCTGCTCGATCTCTTCCGGCGTGGCCCGGCGCCCGACGATCCCTCGGCGCCGGAGCCGCGGACGGCCGCCACCGGCGAGCTGGTCAGCCACGCCCGCGCCTTCCAGGACCTGCGGATCGGCGACGTGATGAAGCCCCGCGCAGACATCGTGGCGGTGGACCGGTCCTGCCCGTTCAGCGAGTTGGTCGACCGGTTCGTCGAGGCCGAACACAGCCGCATGCCGGTGTTCCGCGACAACCTCGACGACCCCGTGGGCGTGGTCCACGTCAAGGATGTCTTCAAGCTCCTGGCCCGCAAGGCCCGCAAGCCGAAGCCCGACGACCAGGTACTGTCGGGCCGCCACAACCTGGTGCGCACGGTGCTCTATGTGCCGGCCTCGATGCGCGCCTCGGAACTGCTCAGCCAGATGCGCGCCAGCCGCACCCACATGGCCCTGGTGATCGACGAATTCGGCGGCACCGACGGTCTGGTGACGCTCGAGGACCTTCTGGAGATGCTGGTCGGCGACATCGACGACGAGCACGACGAGGCCGAGGACCAGAACGGGGCAGGGATCGCCGCCGACGCTGAGGGCTGGATCGTCGATGGCCGGGTCCCCCTCGAGGAGCTGGAAGCCGCCATTGGCGAAGGTGTCGACCTTGCCCCGTCCGACCTCGACGAGGAGATCGACACGGTCGCCGGCCTGGTCAACGCGCTGGCCGGCCGCGTGCCCCAGCGGCGCGAGGTCATCGACCATCCGGGCGGCTTCACGATCGAGGTGCTCTCGGCAGATCCCCGGCGGGTCAAACGCGTGCGCGTGCGCCGCGCTGCGGCGCCCGCCGAGCGGCAAGTCTAGCCGCCGCATGGCCCGTCTCTCGGGATGGATGGCGCGGGGCCTGGCCCTGCTTGCCGGACTCGCCGCCGGACTCGCCCATCCGCCCTTCGGAATTCTGCCGGGCCTGCTGGGCTATGCGTTGCTGCTGGCCCTGCTCGATACGAAGGGGCCGCGGCCGTGGCTCTCGGCGTTCCTGAGGGGCTGGCTGGCCGGCCTCGGCTATTTCGCGGTCAGCGTCTGGTGGATCACCGAGCCCTTCATGGTCGACGCCCGCGAACAGGGCTGGATGGCGCCCTTCGCCCTGGTGATGTTGGCCGCGGGCCTTGCGCTCTTCTGGGGCGCGGCGGGTCTGCTGTTCCGGGCGCTCAATCCCCGCAGCTTCGCCCGGGTGCTGGTGTTCGCCGGCTGTCTCGCGGGTTTCGAGTGGTTGCGCGGCCACGTCCTCACTGGCTTTCCGTGGGATCTGCCCGGCGAGAGTTGGCGGGCGGGCACGGCGCCCTCGCAGGCCGCGGCCGTGGTCGGCGCCTATGGGCTCGGCTGGATCACCATCGCCATCGCCGCCGCGCCGGCGGTGCTGGCCCAGGCGTCGGACCGGCGCGCCCGGACCGCCGTGCTGGCCGTTGCGCTGGCGGCCCTGGCCGGCCTCTACGGCTTTGGCGCCTGGCGGCTCGGCCATGCGGCCAGGCCTTCGTTCGGGTCTCCGGTGGTCCGCGTGGTGCAGGCCAACATCGACCAGAAGGAAAAATGGCGGCCGGAAAACCTGGAGCTGATCTTCCAGACCTATCTGGACCTCACCCACCGGCCGGCCGCCGCGCCGCCGACGGTGGTCATCTGGCCGGAGGGCGCGCTGCCAGCGGTGATCGACGACCTGCTGGCGCCCGGCTCGCCCTATGCGCCGCGGCTGCGCGATTCGCTGGCCCCAGGCCAGACCCTGCTGATGGGCGCCAACCGCGCCCAGGCGGGGCCTGACGGGACGACGCGCTATTTCAACAGCCTGATCGCGCTCACCCGCGACGCTGAGCGTCTCCGGGTCACCGGCATCTACGACAAGCACCGGCTCGTTCCGTTCGGCGAGTTCATGCCGCTGGGAGATCTCGCCACCAGGGTGGGATTCCGGAGCCTGGTGCACATGCCCGACGACTT
>JBBREC010000240.1:0-3285 GCA_038203295.1 Caulobacterales bacterium | reverse complement strand
GTGGCTCGAGACCACCCAGGAGGTCCGAAGCACCAGGGCCCGCGGGCAGCTGCCCAGCACCATCCGTTCGCCGGAGAGCTTGGAGGCGCCGTAGATGTTCACCGGCCGCGGTGCGTCGTCCTCGACATAGGGACTGCCCTTGTCGCCATCGAAAACATAGTCGGTGGAAAACCAGACCATCGCCGGGCCGTGGCCGCCGCACATGCCGGCGATGGCCGCAGGGCTCTCGGCATTGACCTCATGAGCCTTGCCGGGCTCGGTCTCGGCCAGATCGACGGCGGTGTAGGCCGCAGCCACGACAACCAGGTCGCTGGGATGCGCCCTGACCGCCCTGGCGACCGCCTCGGGATCCTCCAGATCGGCCTCGGCCCGCGACAGCGCGACAATCTCGACGTCGTGGTCCTTTGCCTGGGCCAGAAGTTCGCGCGCCACCTGCCCGGTGGTCCCGAACTGCAGGATGCGGATCGTCATGCCTTGACGAGGCCGAGGCGCTCGGACTGGAAGCCGCGCTGACGAATGCCGTCGATCCAGTCGGCGTTGTCCACATACCAGCGCACGGTCTCTTCCATGCCCACCTCGAGCGGGCGGGTCGGCGCCCAGCCCAGTTCGGCCTCCAGCTTCGAGGCGTCGATGGAGTAGCGGAAGTCGTGGCCCGGCCGGTCGGCGACGAAAGCGATCTTGTCGGCATGCGCGGTGTTGGCCGGCGCAAACTTGTCCAGCGCTGCGCAGAGCATGTGGATCACGTCGAGGTTGCGCTTCGTGCTATCGCCGCCGATGCAGTATGTCTCCCCCAGCCGGCCTTTCTGCAGAACCAGCAGCAGCGCCTCTGCGTGGTCGTCCACGTGCAGCCAGTCGCGCACCTGGCGGCCGTCGCCATAAACGGGGATGGATTTCCCCTCCAGTGCGCGGGTGATCACCGTGGGGATCAGCTTCTCGGGAAACTGGAACGGACCGTAGTTGTTGGCGCAGTTGGTGAGGACGCAGGGCATCCCGTACGTACGGGCCCAGGCGCGCACCAGATGGTCAGCGCCGGCCTTGCTGGCCGAATAGGGCGAGTTGGGATCGTAGGGCGTTTGCTCGGTGAACTGGCCGTCTTCGCCCAGTGCGCCGAACACCTCGTCGGTCGAGACGTGATGGAAGCGGAAGTTCGCCTTCGTGTCGTCTGGCAGGGCCATCCAGTGCGCGCGCGCCGCCTCCAGCATGACCGCGGCGCCCATCACGTTTGCGCGGACGAAATCCAGGGGCCCTTCGATGGCCCGGTCGTTGTGGCTCTCGGCCGCCAGGTGCATCACCGCGTCAGGCTTGTGGCGCGCGAAGATCGACGCCACGGCGGCCTCATCGCAGATGTCGGCCTGCTCGAAGGCGTAGCGGGGATCGTCGGCCACCGAGGCGACGTTCTCAAGATTGGCCGAATAGGTCAGCACGTCG
This sequence comes from Caulobacterales bacterium, assembly GCA_038203295.1. Taxonomy (GTDB): domain Bacteria; phylum Pseudomonadota; class Alphaproteobacteria; order Caulobacterales; family Caulobacteraceae; genus Phenylobacterium. The sequence continues at coordinate 1,857 of JBBREC010000240.1, read as the reverse complement.
AGATTCACCACCTCGTGGCCGTCGGCGATGGCGCGACGTACCACGGCGGATCCAATGAACCCGGCCCCGCCCGTAATCAGGATCTTCATGCGGCCCTTCTTGGTTCGCGGCGGCCCACGCGCCGCCAAGGGACGTCAGCCCCGTCGCCCTCTTACAAGGAAACGCCGGGGGCTCAAACGCCGTCACCGCACCCTAAAGGGTGAAGCTGAACAAATTCCGAGTCCTGCCCGCGCGGCGGCCGCCTAGAGCGCTGCAGCCAGGCGCTTGTCCCGCGCGATCGACATCGAGGCGGCGATGTGGGCGCCGATGGTCAGCAGGATCATCGGGAAGAGCGCGGTGAAACCGATAATCAGCGAGTGCTCGCCGTACTGCGCCTTGGCGTGGTCGGAGATGAAGCCGACATAGAGCGGCCCGCCGCCCAGACCCACCAGATTGAGGATGAACAGCAGGATCGCGCCCGACATGGTGCGGCGCGCCGGCGGCGCGGCGTTCTGCACCACGGTCAGGGCCGGGGCGAGGTACATGTTGTTGAGCAGGCACGGTACGGCCAGGAACATCAGGGCGATCTGCCAGGTCGGCGCCCACAGGAGTCCCGCCAGCGCCGGAATGGTGAGTGCGAAGGCGATCGCCGGCACCCAGCTGTACCAGCGGCGGTCGCGCAGGCTCAGGCGGTCGACCAGCCAGCCGGCGCCAAAGGTGCCGATCATGCCGGTGATCCCCAGGACCAGGGCGTAGTAGGCGCTGACCTGCGCCAGGTTCATCCCCTTCACCCGGATGAGGAACGACGGGTTCCAGTTGAGCATGGCGTAACCCACGAATGCCGAGAGGCCCGAGGAGATCGCCACCAGCACCATGGTGCGGCTGGCGAAGAAGCTGGAGATGGCGCTCAGCATGGGCGGGGCCGGCTCATGGTCGTCGGCGCCGTCCGCGATAGGGTCCAGCCCCCCCCGTTTGGGTTCGCGGATCAGCAGCAGCATCAGCAGCGCCAGAACAAGGCCTGGCAAACCGACCGCGATGAAGGCGGTGCGCCATCCGTAGGCCGCCGCGATCGCGCCGCCGACGCCCGCGCCCACCATCGAGCCGATCGGAACGCCCAGCGAATAGATCGCCAGGCCCACGCCCCGCTCCTTTGGCGGGAAGTAGTCCGAGATCAGCGAGTAGGATGGCGGCGAGCCGCCGGCCTCCCCGATGCCTACGACCACGCGCGAGAGCGCCAGCTGCGTGAAGTTCGTCGCCATGCCGCAGAACGCGGTGAACAGGCTCCAGACCGCACAGGAGGCGGCCATGATCCAGACCCGCTTGAAGCGGTCGGCCGCCCAGGCCAGCAGCACGCCGAAAGTCGTGTAGAAGAGCGCGAACGCCAGGCCGGTAAGCATGCCGAGCTGGGTGTCGGAGAGGCCGAGCTCCTTGCGGATCGGCTCCTGAAGGATCGACATGATCTGCCGGTCCATGAAGTTGAAGGTGTAGACCACCGCCAGCATGGCCACGACCAGATAGCGGTAGCCCTTGCTGGTCGGCGCCGCCGGAATGCTCGCAGCCGTCATGATTCTCAACTCTCCCCGAGGCCGGAACGCCGCCAGTGTTCTGGCTCCCGCGTCCGATGCCTTCCCTTTGCGTCAGTGTGCACGCGAGCCTAGCGCACGCCAAGGGCCCGGGGCGTGTCGCTTTCGAAACACGGGAATGTAGCGCGCACGAAAAAGGGCGGCGGATTGCTCCGCCGCCCGATCTCGATAGCGGTCTGACGTCGACTTAGAAGTCGGCGGTCAGGCCCACGAAGAAGTAACGGCCGAGCGCATCATAGACCTGCGCGTAGACGTTCTGGTTGCAGGGGCCGGCCGGGCAGTTGGTGGAGCCCGT
>JBBREC010000239.1:0-3313 GCA_038203295.1 Caulobacterales bacterium | reverse complement strand
CTGTCGCGGCGGTTTTCCAGCAAGTTGGCGGGCTTGGAGTAGCCGCCGAAATAGGCGCCATCGACTTCGGCAACGGTGTCTTCACCGCCCAGCATCCGGCCCTTCATCTCCACGGCCATCGCCTCGCGCATCTTGTGGCAGAGCACGAACGCGGCCTTGTAGGACAGGCCCAGGTCGCGGCTCATCGCCAACATGCTCTTGCCCTTCACCTCATTGCAGAAGATCGCGATGGCGGCGAGGTACATGCGAAGCGGGAGCTTGTGAGAGGCGAACAGAGTCCCCGAGGTTATGCTGAAATCCTTCTGACAGGCCCGGCAACGGAACCGGGCCGCACCGTTCGGGCGGCGGCAGTCATAGGCGTCCACGCCACCGCAGGCCGGGCAAACGGGCTCTCCGTCCGTCGCATCCCAGCGGACCTTGCGGAAGGCCGCTTCCGCATCCGCGTCGGACATGCGGAACACGGTCGCGAGCGACAGCGTCTTGGCATTGCGCGAAAGGAGGAAGTGCTGGGACAACCGACATATCCGTTTGATCTACCCACGGATATGTATGGAAAGAACCAATCACTTGCAATAGGAAAAGCGACAGATATGTTTGTTTTCTGTCGAATGGAGCATGTGATGGCTGCGACTAGCGATGAATGGGCCGACCTCGCCCGGCGCTATCTCAAGGGCGAGATGGCGCGGGCGGGCGTGAAGAACGCCGAACTGGCGAGGCGGTTAACTGAGATGGGGCTTCCCGAGACCGACGCGGGGGTTCAGGTGAAGATCAACCGGGGTGCGTTTCCAGCGTGGTTCATGCTGGCTGCATTGCGGGCTCTGGGGGCCACGTCGCTGCGACTGGAATAGCGCTCTACTTGCGCCCGCTCTGTTTGGGATCAATGGAGGCCCAAGTGGGCACGAACGGCATTGGAGATGGACGGGTGCTCCGCGCCGCTACCTCCTCCAGCGCATCGCCGTCAACGCGCTGCGCGACTGCTTTTTCTGGGAAGTACAGATCCGCAAATTGATCGCTACCATTGTGTGCCAAGAATACAAACTTCCCTGGCTCTCCCGGCTCTAGTCGCGGAATCCGGACGGCATAGAAAAAGTCCGACGTGACCGGTCCTCTGTGAAAGCTATTCCCATCGCCCCGCTCGGCGCTTCGGAAGACCGCCCGGAAACGCAGCGTGAGGCGGATGAGGGTCGTCGCGCTGTAGTTGATTACTTCGCAGCGCTTGGCTTCCTCAGGGCTCTCAATCTTGCCACTTCGGGGCGGCGCGGCGTCTCCTTGGATCATTTGCATGAGCCCTTCGAGGTCGATGGGCTGGTCGCTAGCTTGGGGGAAGACGCTCAATATCCAATAAGGCCCGGTTCGCGGGATCATTGCGTCTCGCAATCCGTCCTGACAGTCGATAACGATTTGGGCGGCGGGGGTTGGGTGGTCGCCCTGATGCGCCTTCTGATATCGACTAAGGATCGGCCCATAAGTGGCGCTGGCGAGCAGGCCGACGCCGAATGTGGCGAGAACCGCCTTTGCGGGCCAAGGCCAACCCCGAGTCCATCGCGACCGTAGCGAAAGGTCGACGATCAACCCGCAAACGACGGCAGTCATTGCGGCGGTTTGAAGCCAGGTCATTGGCAGAATCGCGAGCAAAAAACCCAGAATAACGCTGCCGTAGGCCTCGGTCGTCGATCTCCCAAGACCGCCATCGCGTGGGCTGCCGTGCGCTTTGCGCACCGGCGTTTTCGGTTTTCCGCTGCCGTTAGCCGCCATACGTAGATCATGACCGGGAGTCCCCGGCGACGGCAACGCTTCCCGACTGTGGGCTCATCGGGCGCTCGTGGCGTTTGCGCCATAATACCGCGGATTACCGCGAATTATGTTGGCGCGGCGCGCGGCCTGCCCGAGAACAGGTGTCGTCCGGCGCTGGGGGCGTCGCGTAAGGAATCAGCCACTTTGATCGCCCTCTTCGCCGCCACGGCCGTCCTGGCTTCCGGCGCCAGCCTGCCGGTCCTGCCCCCGATTCGGCGCGAGCCGCAGGTGACCTACCTGGATCGCTCCGGCGTGATTCTGGGCGTGCGCGGCGGCCGGTTTTCACCCCCGGTCAACATCGACAGGCTGCCGGCCTATGTGCCCGCCGCCTTCGTCGCCATCGAGGATCGCCGGTTTTATGAGCACACCGGCTTCGATCCACTGGGCATCGCCCGCGCCATCGTCACCGACCTGAGCTCGGGCAGCGCGCGCCAGGGCGCCTCGACGATCACCCAGCAACTGGCCCGAAACCTCTACCTCAACGCCGACCAGACCGTGGAGCGCAAGGCGCGGGAGATCGTCCTAGCGGTGCAGCTGGAGCAGACATATTCCAAGAAGCAGATCCTCGGCCTCTACCTCTCCCGCGTCTATTTCGGCGGGGGCGCCTATGGTCTTGAGGCGGCCTCGCAGCGGTTCTTCAACAAGACGGCCTCGCACCTGACAGTGCGCGAGGCGGCGATGCTGGCGGGCGTCCTGAAATCGCCGACCAACTACAATCCGGCCGACAATCCGGAAGCCGCGGCCCAGCGCTCGAAGCTGGTGCTGGCCGCGATGGTGGACACCGGCGTCCTCAGTCGCGCCGACGAGGCCAAAGCGCTCGCCCAGACTCCCCGAGTGGCCAAGACCGCGCCCACCGCCTCCGCCCAGTACTTCATCGACTGGCTGGACGGCCAGACCCGCCAGATCACCGGTGCGCCGAAGCAGGACCTGGTGGTCGAGACAACACTCGACCTGCCGATGGAGACGGCCGCCGGCGTGGCGCTTCGCAAGACCGTGACCGCCCACGAGAAGCAAGGAATCGGCCAGGCCGCGCTGGTGGCTGTCGACGGGGCGGGCCGGGTGCGGGCGATGGTGGGTGGCGTCGACTACGCCAAGGGACCTTACAACCGCGCGGTGGACGCCCACCGGCAGGCTGGCTCAGCCTGGAAACCTTTCGTCTATCTCGCCGCGATGGAGGCCGGGCGCACGCCCGAGACCCTGGTCACAGACGAGCCTGTGACCATCAACGGCTGGTCGCCGCGCAACTATGAGCCGGGATTCCTGGGACCGCTGACGCTGGAACAGGCGCTGGCGCACTCGATCAACACCGTGGCCGCCAGGCTCGCCGACGAGGTGGGCCGTCCCAACGTCGCCGGCGCCGCGCACCGCGCTGGCATCGTCTCGGCGGTGAACACCGATCCCGCCATGGCACTCGGCACGACCCTGGTCACACCGCTAGAGATGACCCAGGCCTACACGACCTTCGCCAATGGCGGGGACCGCGTCGCGGCCTACGGGCTGGAGCGCATCCGCACGATGG
>JBBREC010000238.1:0-3410 GCA_038203295.1 Caulobacterales bacterium | reverse complement strand
GGCCTTCCGCCCACTTGTAGAACGGGTGCGCGCCGTCGCCCTTCACGTCGACCTTCGCCGTCAGCGGGAAGTCGATGTGGAAGCGCGTCTCGCAGAAATCCTTGATCTCGGCTTCGGTCCCCGGCTCCTGTCCGGCGAACTGGTTGCAGGGCACGCCGAGAACGACAAGGCCCTCGTCCTTGTAGTCGGAGTAGAGCTTCTCCAGCCCGTCGTACTGCGGGGTCAGGCCGCAGGCCGACGCGGTATTCACCACCAGCACCACTTTGTCCCTGAACGTCGTCAGCGGCAGCGGTGCGCCGTCGATGGTCTTGAACTCATAGTCGAAGGCGCTGGCGGACATGTTGTTTCTCCCGGATTTGCGGCAGGCTAGCGCCTCTCGAAGGCCCGCTCCAGCCCGACTTTCTAGGCGCCGGCGCTCAGTCCCTGCTCGACGGCGATCGCCAGGTCGAGCGCCCGGATCGCCTCCTCAGCCGTGACCAGCGGTCGGGGGGCGTCTCCGCGGACCGCAGTCAGGAACGCCTCGACGCTTGCGCCGAGTGGGTCCCTGGCGGCCGGGGTATCGGCGAAATCGGGATTCAGGGCGAACGGCGTGGTGTTACGGAAGGTCCGCGCAAGGAAGTCGATCTCCACCTCGCCGGAGGCGTAGACGAGCCGCATCACGCGCTTGCGCTCAGGGGCCTGGCGCGAAACATCGAACATGGCCGTGAAGCCGTCGTCGAAGGTCACCTCCGAACGCGCAACGTCCCAGACGTCGCCGTCACCACGGATCCCCTCGCCTTCCGCAGTCACCGGATCGGCGGCGGAGATCGAGAGCGCCAGGTCGAGGTCGTGAACCATCAGGTCGAGCACGGCGGAGACGTCGCGGCTGCGGTCGGAGGGCGGGCCGTGGCGCAGGGCCTGCAGCAGCAGCGGCCGCTCCGGCACATCCAGCAGGCCGATGGCGCGGAAGATCACCCGCTCCTGGTGGCCGCAGGCGACCACGAGGCCCCTGGCGGCGGCCGCGGCGCGCACCCGCTCGGCGTCGGCCACGCTGATGGCGATGGGCTTTTCGATATAGACCGGCTTGCCCGCGGCCAGCGCGGCCAGTGCGTGCTCGGCGTGGAAGGTCGCCGGCGAGGCGATGGTCACCACGTCGACCGCGTCGAGGAAGGCCTCCATCTCATGAAAGCCTCGGCCGCCCAGTGGCATGGCCACGGCTGCCGCGCGATCCGGGTGGGTGTCGAGCACGGCGGACAGCACCGATCCGGGCAGGTTGGCGTACTGGCGGGCGTGGTAGCCGCCGAACACGCCCGCGCCGATCACGCCGCCCCGCAGAGATTCGACCATGAAACGCTCCGATTTAGGCCGCCGCCTATCAGGTCAATGCCCTCGACGCCACCCGGACGCCCAGGCTAAACATCTGTTTGAACGGGTCGCGAACGATCCGAAGGAGTGAACGCCATGCCCACCTCGCGCGAGATCCGGCTGAAGAGCCGCCCTTCCGGCCTGCCCACCCACGACAACTTCGAACTTGTCAGCGTGGAACTCGCCGCCCCGGCGCCCGGCGAGGTGCAGGTGCAGAACCTCTGGATGACGGTCGATCCCTACATGCGCGGCCGCATGAACGACGCCCAAAGCTACTCGGCGCCCTTCGAACTGGGCAAGGCGCTGGACGGCGGCGCGGTGGGCCAGGTGATCGTGTCCAACGACCCGGGCTTCAAGGCCGGCGACCTGGTGCAATCCGGCTTCGGCTGGCGCGAGGGCTTCACGGCCTCGGCCAAGGCGGTGCAGAAGCTCGATCCGCGCGGCCTGCCCGTGCAGACTTTCCTGGGCGCGGCGGGCATGCCGGGCTTGACGGCCTACGCCGGTCTGCTGCGCGTGGCGGCATTGAAGGACGGCGAGGTGGTGTTCGTTTCCGGCGGCGCGGGCGCCGTGGGCTCGATGGTCTGCCAGATCGCCAAGGCCCGGGGCCACCGGGTGATCGCCTCCGCCGGCGGCCCCGACAAGGTCGCTTTCCTGAAGTCGATCGGGGTCGACCACGCCATCGACTACAAGGCCGAGAAGGACCTCGCGGCGGCCGTGCTTGCCGGCGCGCCGGACGGCATCGACGTCTATTTCGACAACGTCGGCGGCGCCCACCTGGAGGCGGCGCTGGCCACCGCCAGGCTGTTCGCCCGCTTCGCCATCTGCGGCATGATCTCGATCTACAACGCCACCCGGCCCGAGCCCGGCCCGTCGAACCTGGCGCAGCTGATCGGCCGCAACATCCGCATGGAAGGCTTCATCGTCTCCCATCACTGGGACATGATGCCAGCGTTCCTGGACGACCTGTCCGGCTGGGTGAAGGACGGCAAGGTCACCTGGAAGGAGACCGTGTTCGAAGGCATCGAAAAGGCGCCCGACGCCTTCGTCGGCCTGTTCCGGGGCGAAAACCTCGGCAAGATGCTGGTCAAGCTCGCCTGATTTGATTTGCCGTCGGGGGCGCAGAGGCTAGAAGGCCTCCGCGTCCCCCCTCCCGGAGCCTGCCCCTGTGCCGCGCCTGTTCAGCGCCTATGTGATCGTCGACTGGAGCGCCGCGTCGAAGCCGACGACAGGCGCCGACTCCGTGTGGATCGGCGTGCTCAAGCGCGACGTGCGATTCCGCATGGCGTTCGAGAGCTTCAACACCCCGACCCGGGCAGAGGCGGAGACCCGCCTGGCCATCATCCTCGACGACCTGAAGAAGCGCTCCGAGCGCGCCCTGGTGGGCTTCGATTTCCCGCTGGGCTTCCCACGAGGCTTCGCCGAGGCGCTCAAGCTGCCGGGCGAGCCCTGGCTCGCGGCGTGGGACCTGATGGGCAAGATGGTCACCGACAAGCCCACCAACTTGAACAATCGCTTCAACGTCGGCGCCCAGCTGAACCGCCGGCTGACCGAGAGCCCGTTCCCCTTCTGGGGCGCGCCGCCCAAGGACGTGCAGACCACCCTGCAACCGAAGAAGACCCGCGAGCACGGTCCCGGCGACCTGCCGGAGTTCCGCCATGCCGACCTGGCCGCCAAGGGCGCATCGTCGATCTGGAAGCTCTATTACAACGGCTCGGTGGGCGGTCAGGCGATCATGGGCATCCCCGCCGCGCGCCGCATCAGGAGCGCCCGCGGCGAGGGCGTGAAGGCCTGGCCCTTCGAGACCGGCTTCAAGACCCTGACCGAGGCCGACCTGGCCGGCGTCGATGTGGTGCTGGCCGAGGTCTATCCCTCGCTGATCAAGGCCCCCGCCCTCCCCGGCGAAGTGAAGGACCTCACCCAGGTGCGCACCACCGCAGAGCACTTCGCGCGGCTGGACGAGGCCAACAAGCTGGGCGAACTCTTCGGCCCGCCCAAGGGAACCGCCGCCGACGTGGTGCTCGACGGCGAACGCGAAGAAGGCTGGATCCTCGGCGCGGGCGCCTAGG
>JBBREC010000237.1:0-3438 GCA_038203295.1 Caulobacterales bacterium | reverse complement strand
ATTCCTGCGGCAAGCCGCACGAGCCCGACACGCAGCGCTTCACGCTCGATCTGGCGCTCAAGGTTTTCGAGAGCGCCGTCGGCCCGCGCACGACCGTACAGTCGCCGCTGCGCTGGACCGAGGACGGCGACTGGAAGCTCGACTACAACAACCTGGCGCGCATGAGCCCGGAGGAAATCGCCAAGCGGCGTGCCGAGTTCGACAAGGTAAAGCAGGTCGCCCGCGGCCAGCGCGAGAAATCGGGCGTCGCCTAAGGTCGAGATGAGCAAACCCTTCACCGGCGTAAAGATCCTCGACTTCACGCGCGTGCTGGCCGGGCCCTACGGCTCCTACCAGTTGGCGTTGCTCGGCGCCGACGTCGTCAAGGTCGAATCGCGCGAAGGCGACGACATGCGCTACGGCAATCGTGCCGATGCCTGGGAGAAGCGCGGCCTTGCCGCCCCCTGGGTCGCGGTCAACGCCGGCAAGCGGTCGATCACGCTCGATCTCAAGAAGCCCAAGGCGGTCGAGGTCATCAAGCGCCTGGCCGCCAGGGCCGACGTCGTGATGGAGAATTTTCGCCCCGGCGTGATGGACAATCTCGGCATCGGCTACGAGACCCTGCGCGCAATCAATCCAAAGCTGATCTATTGCGCCGTGTCGGGCTTCGGTCAGGTCGGGCCGGCGCGGGCAACGGCGGCGTTCGACGGCATGATCCAGGCGATGTCGGGCTTGATGTCGATCACCGGCTTTCCGGCCAACGGCCCGACGCGCGTGGGCTTCGCCGGCGCGGACGTGATGTCGGGCGCGACGGCGGCCTTCGGCGTCGCCTCGGCGCTCTATCAGCGCACCCACACCGGCAAGGGCCAGCTCGTCGATGTTGCCATGATCGACGCAGTAATGGGCTATCTCGCCCAGCAGTTCACCGAGCATCTGATGACCGGCCGCGTGCACGAGCAGGCCGCAAACCTCTCGGTGACGCGCAAGCCCACGGGCGATCTCTTCAAGACCGAGGACGGCTGGATGGTGCTGGCCGTCATGACCGAGCCGCAGTTCCAACGCCTGATGAAGGTGCTGGGCCGTGAGGACGCGCTTGCCGATCCACGCTTCGTCGACTGGCCTACGCGCATTGAGAACAACAAGGCGCTGCACGAGATCGTCGAGAAGGCCATGAAGGAGCAGACCTCAGCCACCTGGACGGAGCGCTTTGCCAAATCGGATGTACCGGCGGGCGGGGTGCTCAGTATTCCGGAGACCGCGAAACTCGACCTCATGAAGCACCGGACTGTGCTGCAGACCGTCGAGACCCCGCATGGCCCGATCAAGGTCGTGGGCTCCGGTTTCCGGCTGGAGCATGGCGGCGGTTCGGTCGAGCGGCCGCCGGCGATGCTTGGCGAGCACACCGACGAGGTGCTGGGCGAGGCGGGCTATTCGCCGGCCGAGATTGCCGACATCCGCAAGAGCAACGTCGTCTAGCCCGGATATAATCCGGGCTACCCGGATATGATCCGGGCTAGTTGCGCGGCGCAGCCGGTGGCGGAGCCTGCTGCGGTATCGGAATATTGATCTGCGGCATATTCGGTATCTGAATGGTGAGGCCACGCCGCCGGCTGAGATCGGCCCGTGCCTGCGCCACTTCGGGAAAGCCAGGAGCCGCCCGATCGGCCAACGCGAGCTGGCGGTCGGCCTCGGCGAAGTCGCCGTGCTCCGCGGCCTGCCGCGCCGCCTGAATGTGCGTCCGCGCCTCGTTGATCCCTGTCTGGTGGCGGCCGGCCGTGCGCAGCTGCGCCAACCGGTTGGCTCGCGCGCGATATTCGTCGTCCTGGGCGAAGCGCTGGGCGTATTCGTTGAGCAGGCGCTCGGCCTCCCAGAGCTGTTCGGCAGCCAACGCCTGGTCGATCGCGGCGTAGTATTGCGCACGGTCGCGAAAGCGTTGCCCGCGCTCGGTGCGCAACGAAGCGATCTCGGCGCGCGCCTTCCCCGTCTCGGCGAAGCCCGGGACCTGTTTGTCGGCGGCCTGCAGCATCTCCTCGGCACGGGTGAAATCGCCGGTCTGGGCAAAGCGCCGCGCCTCGGCGATCAATCGACGGGCCTCGGCCTGGTGCAACTGCGCGTCGCGATCGGCGCGGGCCTTGGCGAGCTTCTGCTGCAGCGGCGGCCACGCCGCGTAGCCGGCATAGCGCCGCGTCGCATCGGCCAGCAGGCGGTCGGCCGTGGCGAAATCGCCGGCGATGATCGCCCGATCGATGGCGGCAGAGAGGTTGCTTCGGTCGGCGTCCGAAGCGCCCGACGGCGGCGCGGGCGCCGGTGGAGGCGGAGGCGCCGGTGTCGGCTGCGCGGCGGCGACGGCCGGGAAGTCGGACAGAACGATCTTGGTCTTCTCGCAGGCAAGCTGGTCGCTGACGCCTTCCTCGGGCTGGGCGCACGACAGCACGGCACCCGACTTGTCGCGCAGCCACGCCACGGTGCGGCCCTCGTTGCGGCCGCGTCCCATGGCGGCGAGGTACAATTCGGCGTCACGCGTCAGCGGCAGTTCGGAACAGTCGTTCTCCGTGCACCACAGGATCTGGGCTCGGCCGTTCTTGGCCTCGAGCTGGCGCAGAAGCGCAGTGCGCGTGAGGATGCGATCACGCTGCTTGACCTGAAAGGTGCCGAGCGGGCTGGTGTCGCCGACGGTCGAATCGAGCTTGCCGCAGCGCTCTTCGGTGCAGGACAGGGCGATTTCCTTGCCCTTCTCGAAATTGGTCTGCTTGTAGGACAGGAAATAGCGCGGGCCGGCCACGCCCAGTGGCTCGATGGTGGCCTGCGCCAGATCCTTGTCGGCGACGCCTTCGATCTTGATAGGCTTGCAGAACGTGTCGCCGCGGCAGATCCATGGCGTGCCGTTCAGGCGAAAGACGTACTTGGTATCGGCAGAATCGAACAGCAGCGGGGAATAGCCGGCAGGCGGATAGGCCGTCTGCGCGGCAACGCCGCTGGCCAATGAGAAAACCGTACCCATGGCGGCTAGCAGGACCTGAATCTTGCTCATACCGCGCCTCCGCCAAGAGATAAAATGGTCGGAAAGCTACTTCTTCTCGACCTTGGGCATTTCGATCTTCACGTCGACCGACTTGGCCTGGTTGGGGCCGGATATGTTGCCGCCGAACATGAAGAATCCCCCTATCGCAACGACGACGACCAAGGCGCCGACGATGAAATAGAGCATTCCGTTGTTTCCGCTTGAGTTGCCATCGGCCATCGGTATTCCCCAGTGGTGAATTACGTTGATAACGCAGGGCGAGTGCAGCGGTTCCCCATTTGCAGGGCCGGCCGTCTGGTCTAAAGTGACCTCGTCCAAGGGGGGTCCCGACAAGGGGCTGAGATACCGACGGCCTTTCCGGCAGCGCGGTGACCCTTTGAACCTGATCCGGGTCATGCCGGCGAAGGGACTGGATATCTCCTTTGCACGACAAACCG
>JBBREC010000236.1:0-3504 GCA_038203295.1 Caulobacterales bacterium | reverse complement strand
GGCAGGGGCGGAGGGCCGGCCATGTGCTCGGCGAAGGACGTCGCGGGGCGGTCCAGATCCGTAGGCGCGTGGGCCAGATTTACGCCGATGCCGACGGCCAGCCAGAGTCTCCCATTGGAACGTGTCCCAGACTCTACGAGGATTCCAACGGCCTTCCTTCCGTGGACCAGCACGTCGTTGGGCCACTTCAGCCGCGCTGCGCCGACGCCAAGGCAGGTGCCCGCGAGATCGGCGGCGGCCAGCGCGGCCACGAAGGAGAGCTGGGCCGCCTCGGCCGGAGGCGCATCGGTGGTGGTCAGCAGCGTCGCCGCCAGGTTGCCGGTCTCGGTGGACCAGGCGCGGCCGCGGCGGCCGCGGCCGGCTGTCTGGCGCCCGGCGGCGATCCAGACCGGGCCGCCCTCGCCCGCCTCGGCGCGCCGGCGGGCTTCGGCGTTGGTGGAGTCGAGTTCGTCGTAAGCCTCGATCGGCGGGTGGTCCGTCAACCGCTAGGCCAGCCCGAAAGCGTGGGCGGCGCGGCCGGCCGCCGGATAGATCACGATCAGCGCGCCAAGCACGACAGGGAACGAGAACAGCGCCAGCGTCAGGCCGATGGCCTTGGCTTCCAGCGGCGGCTTGTCGGTGGCCCCCACGGCGCCGTCGAACCACATCACCTTGATCAGGCGCAGGTAGTAGAAGGCCGCCACGACCGAGCCGACCAGGCCGATCACCGCCGGAACGGTCAGGCCCGCGCCCAGCGCCGCCTTGAACACAAAGACCTTGGCCCAGAAGCCGGAGAACGGCGGCAGGCCCAGCGCCGACAGCGAGAACGCCGTCATGGCCAGCGCGATTCCAGGTTGTTCCTTGAAGAGCCCGGCCATGTCCTCGATGGTCTCCATCGCCTTGCCCTTGCGCGACAGCGCCGAGAGGCAGGCGAAGAAGCCGGTCACGTCGATCATGTAGAGGACCATGAAGGTCAGCATCGACTGTACGCCCTCGGCGGTGCCTGCCGAGAGGCCGAGCAGGGCGTAGCCGACGTTGGCGATCGACGAATAGGCCCAGAGACGCTTCAGGTTCTGCTGCGCCAGACCCGCGAAGGCGCCGACCGCGATGGAGATCAGCGACAGCGCCATGATCACCTGCTGCCACTGCGGTACGGCGTGGCCGAAGCCCTCGGCCAGGACGCGGGCGAACAGCACCATGGCGGCCAGCTTCGGCGCGGCGGCGAAGAAGGCCACGACCGGGGTCGGCGCACCCTCATAGACGTCCGGCGTCCACATGTGGAAGGGCGCGGCGGAGACCTTGAAGCCCAGGCCGCAGATCAGGAACACCAGGCCGAACAGCACGCCGGTATGCACGCCCTGGGCGGAGACCGTGGCGGCGATCTCGGTGAACACGGTAGAGCCCGCGAAGCCGTAAACCAGGCTCGCGCCATAGAGCAGCATCCCCGAGGACAGCGCGCCCAGCACGAAGTACTTCAGGCCCGCCTCCGACGCCTTGGCGTTGTCGCGGTGCATGGCGGCCAGCACGTAGAGCGCGAGGCTGTGCAGTTCGACGCCGACGTAGAGGGATATCAGGTCGCCGGCCGAGGCCATCATGCCCATGCCCAGCGCGGCCAGCAGGATCAGCACCGGGAACTCGAAGTTGTTCACCCCGCGCCGCTCGAACCAGCGCTGGCCCAGGGGCACGCAGACGGCGCTGGCCAGATAGATCGCCACCTTGGCGAAGGCGGACGCGTCGTCCGAGATCATCCCGCCGGCGAAGCCGCGGCCCATCGGGCCGGTGGCGGCGGCGACGGCGGCGACCACCAGCACGCCAACGGCGGCCGCGCCGATGGCGAAGGTCATCTTCGGGGCGAAGGCGCCCCAGACCAGCAGCAGCATGGCGCTGATCGCCAGGATCAGTTCCGGGATAGCCAGGCCGAGATCGGTCGAGAAGGTCATTCGGTCCTAGCCCCCGATCGCGGCCTGGTAGACCGCCACGAGGTGGTCGACCGAGGACTGGGTCAGGTTGAATACGGAACTGGGATAGACCCCCAGGAACAGGGTCGAGGCGATCAGGGGCGCGAAGATCGCCACCTCGCGCCAGTCGAGGTCGGTGATGCCCTCGAGCTTGCCGTTGGTCATCGTGCCGAAGATCACCGAGCGGTAGAGGTTCAGCGCATAGACCGCCGACAGGATCACACCGGTCGTGGCGATGAACGCCGTCCAGGTGGAGACGCCGTAGGTCCCGGTCATGGTCATGATCTCACCCACAAAGCCCGAGGTGCCCGGCAGGCCGACGTTGCCCATCGTGAACAGCATGAAGGTCGCCGCGTACCATGGCATGCGGTTCACCAGCCCACCGTAGAAGGCGATCTCGCGGGTGTGCATACGGTCATAGACCACGCCGACGCAGAGGAAGAGCGCGCCGGAGATCACCCCGTGGCTGAGCATCTGGTAGAGCGCGCCCTGCTCACCAACCGCGTTGCCGGAGAAGATGCCCATGGTCACGAAGCCCATGTGGGCGACCGACGAATAGGCGATCAGCTTCTTCATGTCGGTCTGACGGAAGGCGACCAGCGAGGTGTAGACGATCGCGATGACGCTGAGCGCGAACACCAGCGGCGTAAACATCTGCGATGCCTGCGGGAACATCGGCAGGCTGAAGCGCATGAAACCGTAACCGCCCATCTTCAGCAGGATGCCGGCCAGGATCACCGAACCGGCGGTGGGCGCCTCGACGTGGGCGTCGGGAAGCCAGGTGTGGACCGGCCACATCGGCATCTTCACCGCGAAGGAGGCGAAGAAGGCGAGCCAGAGCCAAGTCTGCACGGCCGGGTCGAACTTGTAGACCATCAGCTCGGGGATCGAACTGGTGTGGCTGATCCCGATCATCGCCAGGATCGCAGCCAGCATCAGGACCGAGCCCAGCAGGGTGTAGAGGAAGAACTTGAACGCCGCGTAGACCCGACGCGCCCCGCCCCAGATGCCGATGATCAGGAACATCGGCACCAGGCCGAACTCAAAGAAGATGTAGAACAGCACGATATCGAGCGCACAGAACACGCCGATGACCAGGCATTCCAGGATCAGGAACGCGATCATGTACTCGAGCACGCGCTTGGTGATCGAGGTCCAGGACGCCGCGATGCAGATCGGCATCAGGAAGGCCGTCAGCAGCACGAACAGGACGGAGATCCCATCCACGCCCATCCGGTAGGAGATGCCGGCGAACCAGGGCGCCTCCTCCACGAACTGGAAGCCGCTGTCGGTGGGGTTGAACTGAACGACCAGCAGGACCGACAGGGCGAGCGTCGCCAGCGTCGTGAGCAGGGCGATCCACTTGGCCGTCTCTATGGTCTTGGCGTCCTCGGGCTTGCCGAAGAACCGCAGGACCAGGATGGCCGCGACGCCGATCAGCGGCGCGTAGGTGATCAGGGAGAGGATGTGCATGGGTCCGGCGCTCCCTTACGCGTTCCAGGCCCAGAGGGCGTAGGAAAGGATGGCCGCGACGCCCAGCAGCATCACGAAGGCGTAGTGGTAGAGG
>JBBREC010000235.1:0-3552 GCA_038203295.1 Caulobacterales bacterium | reverse complement strand
GCGGGGCGGGCGCGAGACGCCCTACCACCGGCGCTCGGGCCTGGAATGGCTGTCAGCCCGTGGGAAGCTCACCGAGCGGCAGCGGCTGGCCGGGGAACGGTACGGCGCGGCGTACCGGCGCGCGGCCCAGGCGCCGGCGATCGGCTCGACGCTGGAGGGCCAGCCGAGGCCTGGCCAGCCGGGCGGGCCGTCGCTCGGACTGTTGCTGAAGATGGCGGAGGGGCGGCGCCAGGCTGAGGCCGAGCTGGCGGGCGCCCGCGCGGCGCTGTTCGGCCAGGGCGACCTGGTGACCGCCTGCGATCGGATCTGCGGCCAGGAGATGACTCCGCGCGAGGCCGCCGGAGGGGACCGCAACGCGGCGCGGATGGAGGCGGTGCTCGGCGTTGCGCTGGACCTGCTGGCGGCGGCGAGGCGTTGAGGGGAGGGGTGTCCGGGTCGCGGCGGACCGGCGGACGCGGGCATGTCAGGTCAGGATTGCGGCGGCCGGAAGGTCGGATCCTGGGTCCCGTAGATGTCCCCATACTCATGGAAAGTGACCCCGGCGATGGGCGTCAGTTTCAACAGCGACTGATCGAAGCGCTTCTCCAGAGCCATGAGGAACTCGAACGACTGCTCGCGGCCGGCCGCGTAGGCCGCCAGGCGCGGATCCATCTCGCCGGCGCGGCCGGGGGATGCCGCCTGCAGCCGGGCGATCGCCTCAGTAGCCTCGGTGATGCCATCGATGGCGACCGTGACCGAGGCGACCAGGGAGTGGATGGCGATCCGGCATTCGCGGTCGTGCAGGTCGTAGAGCGACTCCCGGTTCCGCTCGTAGGTCTGCACCTCGCGGCGAACCGCTGCGACCATCCTGATGGTCATGGCGCCGAACGGCTCGCCGCGCGCATGGGCCTGTTCAAGCAGCTTGAGGGTGATCTTGAGCGCCGAAAGCACCTCGCCCAGGAGCAGGGCCGAGGTTTTCTCACGCTCGCGGCGGCGAAGATGGGTTTCGAACAGGGTCGCGAGAAACCCGCCGACGGTGGCAAGCAGCGCGCCCACGACGACCGCCCAGATGGTCTCGGCATGGTGGGGAACTTCGATGTGCATTCTTATCAGCCTGCGGTGTTGGACGGCGAAGCGTGCATCGTCATTGGGCGCGGACAGGACATTTCGTTGAGTGTCACCGCAATGTCCCACCGCTCAGGGCGACAGAGGATCCAGCTTCCACGATCAAGACAACCGCCTCGTCCGGTTCTGAGAGTCGCCCCGGTCCGTGGAAGGATCTGGACGCCCGCTCAACCCGTCAAGATCCGAGGCGGTCCAGCGCCGCCGACAACCGAACGGCGAGACCATCCGGATTCCAGTCGTAGGAAAGCTGCCCGCCGAGCTGCCCCTCGACGCTTCTGCGCGCCAGCAGGCTGCCGAATCCTTCGCGTGCCGGAGGCCCCTTCATCGTCGATCGGGCTGTAGCTGTAGGTCCAATAGACATCGTCCAGCCGTCCGTGCCGGAAGATCGGCGCCAACTGGTCCTCGTGCCGGGTGGCGCCGCGGCCACCCATGACCAGATCGATCTGCGGGCCGATAATGTCCCAGATCTCGTCCCACATCTCCCGGCCGCGCGCGCCCAGCATGGCGGGGTGCTTTTCAGGGCCAAGCGCCGTGCTGTAGGCGTCGTTGTAGAGGCAGATGTGCTGCGGTCCCCAGAAGATGAACATGGGGTGGTTGGTCGTGAGCATGAGCCGCACGACCGTCCGCAGGCTCTGGGGCCAAGACGCCGGCTCGCCGAGCGCATTGGCCGCCCAGTCGAAGCTTCGGATGCGCGCGCCCATCTCGCCGCCACCACTCAGAAAGCTGGCCTTGCTCGCGTGGATCAAAGCGTCTTCCACCATCATGATTTGAGCCCCCGTGCCGTCAGACGGCAGCACGCGGCGACCGGCCATTGGCGCTCAGGCGTCAGCGGCCACGCAGGGCGATGTTTCGACGCTAGCACGACCAGTACAGGAGTTGGCGACAACTATTCAAGCCGTACGGCCCGTAACTGATCCGAAGATATGACTTGCAGTTGCGGTGCAGTAAGTTGCTGAAGGTGACCTCTTCTCAAGCGCGTTGCTTTGAAGTTCTGTACCGCTGGCGGGATCGTCGGAAACACTGCAGGACACGCACGGCCCTGACTTCCGCCTTGTCGAGGCCCGGCGAGAGACGCGTGTGACCCCCTGAACCGCCAAGGAACACGCTGAACCCAGAAGGCTCTGGCTCAGGCAGCGGGGAGATCAAAGTCGAGCCGCGTTGAATAGCCGGTGGCGTCCCTTGTCGCGATCATCGTCCCTCCGAGCCGCTGAACCGACGCTGTGAGGATCCTGAGGCCAAGCCCCGCCCGACCGCCTGGCGCGACGGTTTCGACGGTCTCCGGTCGGGCGTCGTCGCTGCACACCAGCCGATAGCCGGCCACAGACACGCGTTCGCCGCTCAGGAAGATCGTTCCAGACGAGCATTTGAAGGAATGCTTCGACGCGTTGGCCGCGAGTTCATTGATGATGGTCGCGACGATCGAGGCTTCCCGCGGCCCGACCTTCACATTCTCAAAACGGCCCTGGACCGATACGTTGGCCGGCAGCGTCGAATTGATCAGGCTCACGACCTGGTCAAGGTATGGCCCAAGCTCGATCAGCTCGTCGCTGGCGGCCATCCCCAGATGCTCATGGAGCGCGGCGACGCCGTTGACCTGCCGCGCGACCCGCTGGAGCGAAGCGCGGGCTTCGTTGTTGTCCGACGCCGCGCGTTCCAGGGAGACGAACGCGCCGACCACCATCAACGAATTCTTGACCCGATGGTCGATCTCGCTTCGAAGCACCGTCTCGTTGGCGATCAGCGCCCGCAGGTCAAGCTGGGTCATCACCTGATCGGCGAGGACGCGGAGCGCATCGCGCTGCAGTGGATCGAGCGCTCGCGGACGATTGTCGAGCACGCATAACGTGCCGATCGGATATCCCGCCTTCGACCTGAGCAGCGCGCCGGCGTAAAAACGCAGCCCAGGGTCGGCGAGGCACAGCGGATTATCGGCCATCCGTGCATCGGCCAGCGTATCGGGGATTTCGACGAAATCGTCCTGCAGAATGACATGGGCGCAGAGCGATGTATCGAGCGGTGTTTCTCGCACCCCCAGCCCGGTTTCCGCCTTGAACCATTGCCGCGTCTCGTCGATCAGGTTGATGACGGAGATCGGGGTTCCGCAGATCCGCGAGGCCAGCATCACGATGTCGTCGAAATCTGACTCCCGCGGCGTATCGAGAATGTCATACGCCCGAAGCGCTGCCAGACGCGCAGGCTCGAACGGGTGATGTTGGGCTTTCATAAGACATATCGACTTTAGCGCGCCCCAAAAGGCAAGGCCGCCGGAGCCGCTTCGTTCCCCTCGATTTCCGCTTTGAATACAGGGCAACCGTTGGCCCGCGCGAGATCCAAGTTAGATGAATCCGGATTTGGATTTTGCCGTGTTGGATTGGTCTAGTTCTGTTAAAATCTGCCCGAAATGAGGCCGAGGGGCCATGACATCGAAGTCCACTGGACCGGAGCTAA
>JBBREC010000234.1:0-3745 GCA_038203295.1 Caulobacterales bacterium | reverse complement strand
CTCTCGGAGGCCGCTTTCTCGGCCGGCCAGAAGGCCAACCAGGTGTTCGAGGCGCGTCTCGCCGAGGCCCGAGCGCTGGTCGAGCAGTCGTCCGTGATGGTCGACCAGGCGGGATCGGCGACCGCCCAGAAACTTGAGGCCGGCGCGGCTTCGGCGCGCGCGACGCTGGCCGAGCTGCAGGACATGATGACCGAGCTCGAACAGCGCGCGGCCCGGTTGCCGGTCAGCGCGCGGGGGCAGGTCGACCTGGTGCGCGCCACCGTCGCCAAGGGCATGGACGAGCTGATGGCCCAGGCCCGCCGCACTGCCGAGGAGGCCCACGCCATCGACGCGGCCTTCCAGGACCGCGTCCGCCGCAACTTCGAGATGCTGAGCGAGGCGGTACGCCTGATGGGCTCGGCCGCCGCGGCCCCGCCGTTGGCCGCCTTCGCGCCGCCGCCGGCTCCCGCCGTCTCGCGTCAGAGGCCGGAGCCTGAGCTGGCCGTTGCGCTCCCGGCAGACGCCGTCGAAGACGATGCTCTCGATCTGGAAGATCTGATGGAGCCGTTGGCCGCCGCGCCGTCCGAGCCGGAACGGCCGCCAGAGCCGGAGCCTGAACCCGCTGATCTTTCGCTCGCCGACAAGCTGCGTCCGCGCCTGAAACTGACACCGACCGCTACCGATGAGGAGTTCTCGGCGGTGTTCGAGGCCGCCAGCGGGGTATCCGCCGAGGGCGAGGATCTGCCCGAGGGCGAGTGGACCTGGAAGGACCTGCTGGCCTCGATCGACGGCGCCGACTCCGATGGCGAGCGCCTGCAGGACCAGCTGGGCCGCGAGCTGGACAAGATGGGCGTTGAGCCTAGCAAACTGCTGCCCAAGGCGCGCATCGACGAGATCGCCGCGGCGGTACAGACCGGGGACCTCGAAGGCGCCCGCGAGGTGGTCAAGCGCCTGGCGCCCGCCGCCACCCGGCGGATCGCGCGCCGGCTCTCGACCGACGACGCCGTCAAGCGCCAGGCGCAGGTCTATGTCCGGCGCTATCAGACCCTGGTGGACGACGCGGTGGTGCGCGACCCCGAAGGCTTCCTGATGGCCAACCTGCTGGGCGACGACGCGGGGCGCCTCTATCTGCTTCTCGACGCCGCTCAAGGGGACGCGGTCTAGGGCGTGCGGCGCTCAAGCGTGCGTTCGGAGCGCTGGCCGCTCGCGTCGGCCTTCGTCATTTCCCGCGGCGCCAAGACCGAAGCTGAGGTGGTGGTCGCCGAGATTGCCGAGGATGGCCACCGAGGCCGCGGCGAGGCCGTGCCCTACGCCCGCTACGGCGAGACCACCAAGGGCGTGCTGGAGCAGATGATTTCGGTCCAGACTCAGATCGACGCCGGCGCGGGCCGGGCCGAACTGCAGGGCCTGCTGCCGCCGGGCGCGGCGCGCAATGCCCTCGACTGCGCGCTCTGGGACCTGGAGGCCAAACGGGCGGGCGTGCGCGCCTGGACGCTGGCCGGCCTCGCCCGGCTCGATCCGGTGAAGACCTGCTACACCATCAGCCTGGCCTCGCCCGGCGAGATGTCGAGGGCCGCGCGCGAGAATTCGCGGCGCCCGATGCTGAAGCTGAAGATCGGCGGGGCGGACGACCTCACCGCCGTGGAGGCCGTGCGCGACTCCGCGCCGCGTTCGCGCCTGGTGGTGGATGCCAACGAGGCCCTGAGCTTCGAGGACCTCCGCCGCCTGGCGCCTGAATTCGCCCGGCTGGGCGTGCTGGTGGTCGAGCAGCCGCTGCCGGCGGGCGAGGACGCCGTGCTTGACGGCTACGAGAGCCCGGTGCCGCTTTGCGCCGACGAGAGCCTGCATACCCGCGCCGAGCTTGCCGCCTGCGTCGGGCGATATGACATGGTCAATATCAAGCTCGACAAGGCCGGCGGTCTTACCGAGGCCTTGGCCCTGGCGGCGCAGGCGAAGGCGATGGGGTTCGCAATCATGGCGGGATCTATGGTCGGCACATCGCTGGGGGTTGCGCCGGCGCTGATCCTGGCCCAAGGCGCGGCAGTGGCCGACCTGGATGGCCCACTGCTGCTGGCCCATGATCGCGAACCGGGTCTTGCCATCACGGGTTCGCTCCTGG
Source organism: Caulobacterales bacterium (assembly GCA_038203295.1). GTDB lineage: Bacteria > Pseudomonadota > Alphaproteobacteria > Caulobacterales > Caulobacteraceae > Phenylobacterium. Next base: position 1,647 of record JBBREC010000234.1, on the reverse strand, counting down.
ATCCGCCGGTCCCGGCGCTCTGGGGCTAGGGAGCCCGGCGGCGCGTCATGCGTTGGGCCTGCATGGACGTCAGCAAAGACCGCGCCCACCGTGCTTGGCGCTCCGCCGAGCGGATCAAGCGGCTCTCCGACAAGCTTGTCAGCATCGGGCCGTTCGGCCTGGGCCTGGACGGCGTACTGGCCTGGGTTCCGGGCGCGAACCTGCTCTACAGCTTGGGCGCCGGCGGCCTGCTCATCTACGAGGCGGTGGGCGCTGGCGCCAAGGGGCTGACGCTGGCGAAGATGTCCGCCTACCTGATTGCCGACAGCGCGATGTCTGAGGTACCTATCCTCGGCTGGGCGATCGACACCGTCTTTCCCGGCCATCGGCTTGCCGCCCGCGCGCTCCAGAAGGACATCGAGGCCCGCCATGGCGCCAGCGAACTGCCGTCGGGCTGGGCGCGCTGGCCGGCCCCCCAGGGGCCCGCGCCCTAGGCGCATCGCTGCCAAACCGTGCTAATCAGCCGCGGAAACCGTCGCCGCGAGAGCCAGATGCTGCAAAACCCCTTCACCCAGACGCCCGCGAAGATCGCGGTGATCGGCCTGGGCTATGTGGGCCTGCCGCTGGCCGTCGCGTTTGCAGCCGAGCACGAGGTGGTCGGCTTCGATATCGGTGCGCGGCGGACCGCCGAGCTGCGGGCCGGCGAGGACCGCACGCTGGAGGTATCGCCTGGGGAACTGGCGGCGGCCGCCAGGCTGCGCCTCACCACCGACCCGGCGGACCTGAAGGCCTGCAACGTCTTCATTGTCACCGTGCCGACCCCCATCGACGCCGAGAAGCGTCCCGATCTGAGTGCGCTGATGGCCGCCAGCCGGTCGGTAGGCGGTGCGATCGGCAAGGGTGGCGTGGTCATTTACGAATCCACCGTCTATCCCGGCGCGACCGAGGAGGACTGTGTGCCGGTGGTCGCCGCGGTCTCGGGCCTGACGTTCAACGTAGATTTCTTCGCCGGCTACAGCCCCGAGCGGGCCAATCCGGGCGATCCGACCCATCGGCTGGCCAACATCGTAAAGGTGACCGCGGGCTCGACCCCCGAAGCCGCGGCCTTTGTCGATGCGCTCTACTCTACGGTTGTGACAGCCGGGACCTATCCTGCGACTTCGATCCGCGTGGCCGAGGCGGCCAAGGTGATCGAGAACACCCAGCGCGACCTGAACATCGCGTTGATCAATGAATTCTCACTGATCTTCCAGAGACTTGGCGTCGATACCTCGGAGGTGCTGGCGGCGGCGGCGACCAAATGGAACTTCCTGAATTTCCGACCGGGCCTGGTCGGCGGGCACTGCATCGGTGTGGATCCCTACTACCTGACCCACAAGGCCGAGGCCCTGGGCTATCACCCCGAGGTGATCCTGGCCGGTCGCCGGATCAACGACGCCATGGGCCCCTACGTCGCCCACGAGCTGGTCAAGGAGATGATTCGCCGGGACGCCGCGATCAAGGGCGCCCGCGTGCTGGTGATGGGCCTCGCGTTCAAGGAGAACTGCCCCGACCTTCGCAATACCCGGGTGATCGACATTGTTCAGGAGCTGGCCGGCTATGGCGCGAGGGTCGACGTGTGGGATCCCTGGATCGACGCCGCCGAGGCGAAGCACGAATACGGCCTCG
>JBBREC010000233.1:0-3764 GCA_038203295.1 Caulobacterales bacterium | reverse complement strand
CTTCGGCGCGTCCGCCACGTACTCTTCCCAGCCACGCAAAATCTCGCCCTTCTCCGAGGTTTCATCGAAGTAGACGTCTATGGTTTCACCTTCGGGCAGCCGACCCCCGCTCTGCGCGCGGAAAAGCGTGAAGTTGTCCATGATCGCGCGGTAGGCGAGGTGGAAGTGACTGCCGCTATCCAGCCATTCGACGCCCGCGCCGTCCAACAGAATTCGCGCCCTTGCGCGCTCTATGTCGTGGACGTTCATGATTACGGAAATCGAAAACCGAACATGATCGTTGATGATTTTGTGAAACGCCGCAACTCGCCCCATCCGCTCCTCGGATAGGGCCATCTCGGACATCTTGAATCGGTAGCGTCCGTCGTCCTGGACCGACGAATAGGGCAGCATCGCTTCCCATTCGCGAGAGAACGCCGCCCACTCCTCAGCACTGGCGACATAGCCTGCGACAACGAACGTCCCGCTCTTGTCGAGGCTGTCATCAAAGTACGCCTGCAACACCATGAACAATCGCTCCGCGGCATCGGACGGGCGAAGGCCGCACACCTGCGACCACACACGATCCTCAGCGGGAGACCGCCCCCATTCGTGACTCCAAGGAGCGTTCATCTAGCACCCTCCTTTGAGTCGTGGGTACGCGAAGTACAATATCGCCACACCTCACCCCAGAGCGCCGAGGAGGACATCCGCCTGCTGGACCGGCTCGCCGGACTGGGGATGGATATGGCGCAGTCGTTTCAGGCCCGGTGCCTGGCGGCGGAGGCGGCGCGCGAGGCGGCGGACCTGGCGCTGGGGTTCCAGCGGGCGGCGCGCACGGTGCGCCAGTGCCTGGCCCTGAAGTCCAGGCTTCAGTGGGACGCCGAGCGGCGCGAGCGCGAGACCCGCGCCGAGGTCGAGGACGCGCAGGCCGCCCGCGCCGAGCGGCGCAAGGCCCAGGTGCGGTTGGCGGTGAAACGCGCCATCCTCGAGACCTTCGACAGCTACGACGCCGACAACAGGCTGGGCGACCTGGAGGAGCGTCTCGACGAGGACGCCCTCTACGATCTGTTCGCCGGCCACGACGATATCAACGTCCATATCGCGCGCATGTGCGAGGAGATGGGCGTGCCCGGTCTGGATCTGGAAGAAGCCGCCCCGGCGGACTCAATTCCTGCCCCGCTGGGGGAGGTGGCGGCAAAGCCGCCGGAGGGGGTCCCCCCGGACCCGTCCAGTTCCCCGCCCTCCCACAGCGACGAGGGCTCCGGTGAGCCGCCGCGCCAGAGCTCCGCCTGAGCCGACCCGGCCGCCGTCCGCCGGCCCATCGCGAATCCCTGCAGAACGCCCCCTCGCCCCGCGAGGGAGCGCGCACGGCTGCGCCGACAAGTTCGGACGGACTCCGTGAGATTGTCGCAGGCGACAGTTCGTCCTTAGATTACAGGGACTTACAGGGTATCCGCCTAGCCTTGACGCACTGCACCCGTCTCTATAGGTTCCGCGCGACCTGAAGCCCCCGCCGTGGCGGCCTTGTCGTGGCGGTCGAAAGGCCGCTCCGACACATGCCGCATCCCGTCGATCCGAACGCAGGAGCGCACAAGCGCTTCGACGAGCGGCTCGCAGCGGCCGAGGCGGCCCAGGCCCGAGCACGGGGCGGCGACGCCCAGCGGGCCATGGCGCAGGGTTACCGCTTCCTCGGTGAAGTGGTTGGGGGAGTGCTGATGGGCGCCGGTCTTGGCTGGCTCCTCGATCATTTCGCCGGCACGCGGCCCTGGGGGCTGGTCGGCGGACTGCTGATCGGAACCGGGTTTTCCATATTCGTGGCGGTGCGCAGCGCCTCGCGGATGACACGAGATCAAATGGCGAAGGCCGGGCCCCTGCCCAGCGTTCCTGACGACGAAGACGAGGATTAGGCCGATATGGCGGAACAGCCTGCCATCGAACCGATGCACCAGGTCCTGATCCACAAGATCATTCAGGGACCGGTCTTCAACGTCGGCGGCGTCGCGTTCGACATGTCGGTCACCAACTCGGTGATGAGCATGATCGTGGGCGCAGCCCTCCTGGTCGGCTTCTTCATGCTGACCGCGCGTCGCGAGATCGTGCCCAACCGCGGCCAGGCCCTGGCCGAAAGCGTCTACAACATCGTCGACCGCGTGCTGGTGCACCCGATCATCGGCGAACACGGCAAGCCCTATGTGCCGTACCTGCTGACCCTCTTCCTTGTCATCCTGGTTCTGAACCTGATGAGCGTGGTGTTCGCCATCGGCAACCTGGCGGGCCAGAGCTGGACCTTCACGGTCACCTCGCAGCTGGCGATCACCGCGACGCTCGCGGTCCTCACCTTCTTCAGCGTCTTCATCCTGGGGTTCATCAAGCACGGGCCGAAGTTCCTGGGGATCTTCGCGCCGGGCGGCATGCCGATGGTGCTGCTGATCTTCATGGTGCCGATCGAGATGATTTCCTACTTCGTGCGGCCGGTGACGCTGGCCATGCGTCTCTTCGGCAACATGCTGGGCGGCCACGTGGTCATGAGCCTTTTCGGCTCCTTCGTGGTGGCGCTGGCGCTGGTCGCCTTCTCGGGCGGCATCGCCTCGCTGGCGATCATCCCCAGCGTGCTCTCCTTCACCATGATCGTCGCGCTGACCGGCCTTGAGCTGGTGGTGGCGATCCTGCAGGCCTTCGTCTTCACGGCGCTGGCCACCGTTTACCTGAACGAGGTCGTGAACTTCGGTCACGGCCACTAACCCAAACCAACTGACTTTCTAAGAAGGACTACCCCTATGGATCCGCAACACGCCGCTCAGATCATCGACTTCACCGCCTCCGCCAAGCTTATCGGCGCCGGCCTCGCGGCCATGGGCATGATCGGCGCCGGTATCGGCCTGGGCGTGCTGTTCGGCTCCTACCTGCAGGCCGCCATCCGCAACCCCGCCGCCGCCGCCAGCCAGCAGACCATGCTGTTCCTCGGCATGGCGCTGACGGAAACCATGGGCCTGTTCGCCTTCGTCGTGTCGCTGATCATCCTGTTCGGCTAAGCCGAAACGGACTTAGAGACGCCAGATGGCTGAGACCAACGAAACGGCGCCCGCGGCGCCGGGCCAAGAGGCGGCGCCTGGCGCCGCCGGCGCGGCTGCGGCCGAGCACAAGGGCGGCCTGCCGCAGTTCGACTTTGCGCTATGGCCGGGCCAGATCGTCTGGTTCCTGGTCATGTTCTTCGCCGTGATGGCGTTCGTGCGCCTGTTCGCCGCCCCCCGGGTCGGCGGCGCGATCGAGGCGCGCGAGACGAAGATCACCGGCGACATCGCCGATGCCCGGCGTCTCAAGGACGAGGCGGACGCCCAGGCGACCGCCGCGGCCGCCGAAACCGCCCAGGCCCGCGCCGCGGCGCAACGGGTCGGGGCCGAGGCGCGCGCCAAGGCCCAGGCCGGCATCGCCGCCCGCCTGGCCGAGGAAGAAGCCAAGCTCGCCGCCACCGGCGCCGAGGCTGAAGCCCGGATCAACAAGGCCCGCGACGCCGCCATGGCCAACGTGGCCGCGATCGGCGCCGACACGGCAAAGCTGATGGTCGAGAAACTGACCGGCCGGACCGCTACGGCAGCCGAGCTGGCCGCGGCCCAGGCCGCGAGAGGATAGTCATGGAACTGCTGCTCGACTCCCACTTCTGGGTCGGCGTCGCCTTCGTCGTCTTCCTGGGCGTCCTGGTGCTCGCTGGCGTGCACAGGTTCGCCTGGAAGGCGCTGGGCGATGCGGGCGACAAGGTCCGCGCGCAACTCGACGAGGCCAAC
>JBBREC010000232.1:0-3841 GCA_038203295.1 Caulobacterales bacterium | reverse complement strand
CGCGTCAGCACCAGGCCGGTCAGCGGCAGCCGCTCGTGGAAGGCCTTGGCGGTGCGCACCGCGTCCTGGCCGGTCAGGGCGTCGGCGACCAGCAGGGTCTCGGAAGGGCTGGAGATCTTCGCGATCTCGGCCGCCTCGCTCATCATCGCCTCGTCGAGCGTCGTGCGCCCAGCCGTGTCGAGGATCAGGATGTCGTAGCCCTGCAGCCGGGCGGCCGACATCGCGCGGCGCGCGATGTCCGGCGCGGACTGGCCAGTGACGATGGGCAGGCTCTCGGCGCCGGCCTGGGTCGCCAGCATGGCCAGCTGTTCCATGGCCGCCGGGCGCCGCGTGTCCAGCGAGGCCAGCAGGACCTTCTTGCGGTCCTTGACCAGACGCAGCGCCAGCTTGCCGGCGGTGGTGGTCTTGCCCGAGCCCTGCAGGCCGGCCATCAGGATCACCGTCGGCGGGTTCAGCGAGAGGTTGAGGCCTTCCGGCTCGCCCTCGCCGCCCAGCATCTCGACCAGGCCGTCGTAGGTGATCTTTACCACCTGGTCGGCCGGCCGGACCGAGCGGATCACCGCCTCGCCGGTCGCGGCCTCGGTCGCCTTGGCGATGAAGTCGCGGACCACTGGCAGCGCCACGTCGGCCTCAAGCAGGGCGACGCGGATCTCGCGCATCACCTCGGCGACGTCCTTCTCGGACAGCACGCCGCGACCGGAGAGCCGGTCGAATACTGAAGTCAGCCGATCTGTCAGCGCGTCGAACAAATGTCGCTCCTGAGGCCCAAACGCAGTCAGCCCCCGTGCACGATTGCGTGGACGGGGGGCCTCGCCGCCCTCGTCTCAGATAAGTCCTGAGGGTCGTGGCGGTAGAGGGCGCTGACCGAGGTTGCGCCGGAAGGGCGGCCTTATGCGCTCAGAGATGGGGTTTGGTCAAGGAAGCCCAGATGTAGGGCGGATAGTTGACCTTCGCGAACATCAACGGTGCACCTACCAGCCATGCCGCGAAGAACACGCCGATGGCCGTCACGAAACGCAATTGAAGCTTGCGGATTCGCGGAGATTGCCCAGGTCGCCACACATTTCCGCGTTCAGTCCGAAGTTGGAGGGCGCAGAGCGCACCCCATAGCCAAGCGCCCAGACATGCCGCGATCGCGCCCACCAAAACAGGCTGAAGCAATTGGCGCGTGGTCTCTGTCAAGTTTCGCTGAGCATCGCCAGATGCCTCCCGCCCCTAAACCTCATGGCCACTTGCCAGCCTGCCGGCCCAGGCGTGTCAAGGACACGCCTCTGGCGCGCCACGCGGCCCGGCCTGCGCGATTCCCCGGGACACCTTGACCGTCAGACAGGTGGGCCGGCGCGAGGTCTTATATTGGCTCCGGTTCTTGCGCGCAACTTGACCGCGATCAACGCGGAGCGGCGACGGCGTCCTAGAGTTGAGCCTGTGATCGCGGACTTCCCCGCGAAGAGGAGCCCCTACATGCTCAGCAGACGCACAGCCCTGTCCTCCGTCGCCCTCCTGGCCCTGGCGGCGGCGACCCCGGTGCGGGCCCAGACGTCCGGCCCGGGGTTCACTGCCGATGGCCGCCTCATCCTGTCGGCCTGCCGCACCCTGGTCGAGGAGCACCTGGGCGGCATCCTCCGCGCCCTGAAGGCGCTCGCGGCCACCACCGAGGCGCAGTCGGGCGCGTGGGCGCGGGTGAAGCCGGCCCTGGCCGCGCTCAGCGCCGCCACCCCCTCCGCGGCGGCGGTCTGGTTCGCCGCGCCGGACGGTTCCTACGACACCGTCCAGGCCGGCCTGATCCACGAGACCCTCAAGGACCGCGCCTATTTCCCCGGCCTGATGGCGGGCGAGACGGTTCACGGCGCCCTGGTGCTCAGCAAGTCCAGTGGGCAGCACGCCATCGTCGTGGCGGCGCCGGTGACCCGGGCGGGCAAGGTGATCGGCGCGCTGGGCGTATCGGTGAAGGCCGCCTTCGTATCCGAGCTGATGGACAACCACGTCGGCCTGCCAACGGACCTGGTGTTCTACGCCCTGGACGCCAAGGGCCAGACGGCCCTGCACAACCGGGAGATGGATAAGCTGGGCGTCTATCCGGCGGAGATCGGCGAGCCGACCCTGAAGGCCGCCGTGGCGACCATGCTGGCGCAGGAGAAGGGCCGGGTTGAGTACGACTTCGAGGGCAGGCATCGGATCGCGGACTTCGAACGCTCGGCCTTCACCGGCTGGACCTTCGTGCTGGCGTCGATCCGCGCCTAGAACGAAGCGCCGGCGATCCATGTCCGAAAGCCGCGAGCGGACGCGGCCGATCCCCGCTACGTTCGCGGTATGACCCAATACACCCTGTTCGAAACCGTCATCGGCTGGGCCGGCGTCGCCTGGGGCGACCGGGGCCTCGTGGGCATGCACCTGCCCGACGCCGATCCCGAGACCGCGCGCCGCAGTTTCCTGCGCAAGTTCCCGCACGCCGCCGAGGGCGCGCCGACGGCCGCCGTCGCCAAGGTGATCGCCGATGTGCGCGAACTCCTGGCCGGTAAGTCCGTCGACCTGCTGGACGCCCCGCTCGACATCGCCCGGGTCCCGGAATTCAACGCCCGCGTCTACGCCATCGCCCGGGCCATCCCGCCCGGCGAGACCCTGACCTATGGCGAGATCGCCGCGCGGCTGGGCGACAGGCTGCTGGCCCGCGACGTCGGCGCGGCGATGGGCGCGAACCCCTGGCCCATCGTGGTGCCCTGTCACCGCGTCACCGCGGCCGGCGGGAAGCTGGGCGGGTTCTCGGCGCGCGGTGGCGCCGACACGAAGCTGAAGCTCCTCACCATCGAGGGCGCGGCCATCGCCACCGCACCGCCGGCGACGCCGAAGCGCGCCAAGGCTCTAGCCCCGCCGCAAGCCGACCTCTTCGGATGATCGCACCCGCGTTGGAGCGCCGCCTGCTGCAGGGCGTGATCCTCATCGCCGGCCTCGTGCCGGTCTATGGCGGCGGCTGGGGCGCGCTTGGCCACATGGCGACGGTCGGGGCGACCTCGGCCAGCGAGGCGCGCTACCTCTCGGGCCTGCTGCTCGGCATCGGCCTGACGTTCTGGGCCTGCGTGCCGACCATCGAGCGGCGCGGCGCGATCGTGCGGGGCTTGGCAGTCATCGTGGTCATGGGCGGTCTAGCCCGCCTCATCGGCGTGCGCGACACCGGCCTGCCGCCAGCGGTGGCGATCCCATTGGTCATGGAGCTGGGCGTGACGCCGCTCGTGGCGCTCTGGCGGGAGCGCGTGGAGCGGCGCCTGGCCGGCGCCTAGGCCGTCGGGAAGCCCTTGTCGCGCAGATAGGCCTTCACATCCGGATCGCGCCCACGGAAGGCGCGGTACTGGTCCGCCGGATCGATGGTGTTGCCGACGCTCATGATCTTGTCGTGCAGGCGTTTCGCGACCGTCTTGTCGTAAGGCCCGCCCGCTTCGACGAAGGCCTCGAAGGCGTCGTGGTCCAGCACCTCGGACCACAGGTAGGAGTAGTAGCCCGCCGAATAGCCGTCGCCGGCGAAGATGTGGCCGAACTGCGGGGTGCGGTGGCGCATGGGCAGTTCCGCCGGCATGCCGAGCTTCGCCAGCTCGTCCTTCTCGAACGCCCGCGGGTCGATGTCGGCGTCGCCGGCCAGGTGCAGCTTCATGTCGATCAGCGCCGAAGAGAGGTACTCGGTCACATCGAAGCCCTGGCGGAAGGTGTGGGCCTTCTTGATCTTGGCGGCGAGCTCGGCCGGCATGGGCTTGCCGGTCTGGTAGTGCAGGGCGAAACGGCCAAGCACCTCCGGCGTCGACAGCCAGTTCTCGTTGAGCTGCGAGGGGAACTCCACATAGTCCCGCGCCAC
>JBBREC010000231.1:0-3848 GCA_038203295.1 Caulobacterales bacterium | reverse complement strand
TCTCGATCCCCATCGCGGCGTTCAGGTAGGAGAGCGAGTCTCCACCGAGACTGGCGAAGGTCGCCTCTCCAGGCGGCAGATCGATGGCCAGGGCCCGGGCGAAAGCGGTCGCGATGGCGCCGCCTGTCGACTCGAGCGGGCTCAGGGCCCGCCTTTCCTCGCGCTCACCTGCCGCCCGGATCGCCGGATAGTCGATTTTGCCTGTGGCCAGGCGCGGCGCCACTTTCGCCGCGTAGACGCTGACCAATGCCACCGGCAACCCGCAGGCCGACGCCACCTGATCGCGCGCGGAGCGGGCGTCTCCGCCCACGACACAGATCGCCAGGCGCTCATCCGTGCCCGTGGCGTAGGCTCGGCGCCCCGCCCGCGCGAGCATCGCCTCCACCTCGTCCAGGCCGATGCGAAGGCCCGCGATCTTTATGAACCGGCTGGCCCGCCCGACGACCCGGAACAGGCCGCGAGACGTGCGCCGCGCCAGGTCGCCCGTGTGCAACGCCTCCAGCCCCGCGTCCTTGGCGAGGTCGTCCCGCGCCAGGGCGTAGCCCATCATCACGTTAGGGCCGCGATAGACCAGCTCGCCGGTCACACCAGGGCGATCTATCCGGCGCCCCACCTTGTCCTGCAGTTCGAGGTGTCCGCCGGGGATGGCGACGCCGATGCAGTCCGGATGGCTCGCGGCAAGATCTGGCGGCAAATAGGCCATCCGAGGCCCGGCCTCGGTCTGACCATACATCACGTAGAACCGCATGCCGCGTTCGCGGGCGAAGCCAGCATAGGTCCTAACCAGCTCCGGAGGCATCCGCCCGCCCGCCTGCGTCAGAACCCTCAGGCTATCGGGACACCACTGGCGAAAGCCGATGCGCTCCAGGAGCTCGTAGCTGTGCGGCACACCGGAAAGACTGGTGGCCCGGTGTTCGCGCGCCAGCGCCCAGAATCGCGGGTCGGTCACGGACATTTCCGTCAGCACCACGCTGGCGCCGGCCTGCAGGTGGGAGTTCAGCACCGACATCCCGTAGGAGTACTGCAACGGCAGGCTGAGGATCGCGCGATCGCTGGCGGTGATCTGCAGGTACGCCGCGATGGCGCTGGCGTTCGCTTCCAGAGCGCCACGCGACAACCGCACCAGTCTTGCGTCGCCGGTCGACCCCGATGTCGGTAGCAGCAGGGAGAGATCCGGATGCAGGGTGGCGGACGTCGCCTGTGCGGACCAGTGCAGCCGGTCGGCGCGCCAGATCGCGTCGGGCGCGAAAGTCTCAACAAGGCGGCTGCCCGCGCCGCCGCCGTTCGGCCCGGCAAGGATCACGACATGGCCGCCCAGTCGCGCGCCCACGTAGGCGACGACAGCGCCGACGGAATTTGCGGCTTCGATGAGAACCAGGCGCCGGGGCGCGCCAAGCCGCGCAGCGAACGCCTCGCATCGGTCCGCCAGTTCGGCATAGGTGACCGGTCTTGAGGGGTCGTCCCCGATGATGGCGACGGCCGACCCGAACGCCCGCAGGGCGCCGAAATCGAGAGTGCTCACCAAAAGCGTCTATCTCCCAGCACGCTGGCTAGATGCTTTGCGGCGCAGAATCCCCCCAGGCATGAGCTTGAATTCCGGGTTGCGTCGGACAGGCTGGGGCGACCGCGGGCGTCCTTCCCCTCGACTTAACCTTCCCTCAAGCGCTCTCGGTCATATTGGGTTTCTGGTCCGATAACCCTGAGCGTCCATGTCGCTGCCCGAGTTCTTCTTCGACCGCGTCACCGCCGACATCCGTCAACAGATGGATGGCGTGCTGGCGCTCGCCGATCAGCTGGCGCGCCAACGTCTGACGCCGGACGCGCAGGCCTGCGTCAGCGGCGTCGCCGAGGCTGCACAGGGCGTGCGCAGATTGCTCGACGCCGCGCTCGACCTGCGCGAAGTGACCCATTCCGGGGTCACCAGCGATCCGCAGCCGTTGCAACTGCGCGATGTGGTCGACGAGGTCCAGGCCCGCTGGCAGCCGGCCGCCGCCATGAGCGGCGTGACCCTGCTGGTTTCCTATGACGGCGACCGCGACGCCTGCGCCATGGCCGACGGCGCGCGCCTCCTTCAGGTTTTCGACGGCTTTGTCGGCGAGGCTGTCGCCGGCGCCCGTCGCGGCGCCGTGGAAGCGAGCCTTCGCGCCTCCACCGAGACTGACGGCAGCGTCCGCCTGGAAGGCCGCGTGCGCGGCGCCCGCGACGCCGCCTGGGAAGCCCAGGACATGGAGTCCCGGGTCCGCGAGCTGGACTCCCGCTTCGGCCTCGAAGTCGCGCTCGGCGTCATGCTGGCGCGGCGGCTGGTCAAGGGCCTGGGCGGCACGATGCGCACCGAGGGCAACGCCAGCGCGTCCGAGACTGTCGTCTTCGAATTCCTGTTGCCGGCAACGCTGGAGACGCCCGCCGAGGCGCCCGCGGAACCCGCCCGCTCGGCTCACATCCTCGTCGTGGATGACAACGCCACCAACCGCATGGTCGCCCAGGCGCTCTGCGAGATGTTCGACTGCACCTGCGAGTCCGCCACCGACGGCGTCGAGGCCGTGGAGGCTGCACGCGGCGGACGCTTCGACCTGATCCTTATGGATATCAAGATGCCGAACATGGACGGGGTGACCGCCACGCGGGCTATCCGCGCCCTTTCCGGTCCAGTCTCGGCTGTGCCGATCATCGCGCTCACTGCCAACGCCGACCCGGACGACGCCGAGGGCTACCTGGCCGCCGGCATGAACGGGGTGGTAGAAAAGCCGATGAAGCCTGAGCACCTTCTGGCCGCCCTGCAGCAGGCGCTGGGCGAAAACATCGAGGCCGCGGCGGCTTGAAGCCGATCAACCGTTTCCACTGCAACTTTATTGCGGCAAGCTGGCCTATTGCGCCATTGGCCGCAATGACTTAGGTCGCGATCCTTCGTTTTCGGGGGAGAAAATGGCCAAGGCTGCGCCCACGCCATCGCTGGATGAGGTCCGCAAGCGGATCGACGCCATCGACGCCGACCTGCTGCGCCTGGTCGACGAGCGCGCGGGCCTGGCCGGCGTGGTCAAGGCGGCCAAGGCCGCGGCGGGCGACGACGGGCGCTTTGGATTGCGCCCCGCCCGCGAGGCGATGCTGTTGCGCAAGCTGTTGGCCGCACCGCGCAGCGGGGCCAGCGCCAGCCTGATCGTGCGCATCTGGCGCGAGCTGATCGGCGAGAGCCTTTCGGTGCAGGGGCCCTTCCACATCGCCGTCTGGGGCGGCAAGGACCCCGTGCGGATCAACGAGCTTGCCCGCTACCGCTTCGGCGCCGCGCCGCCGTTCAGCGTGGCGGCGAAGCCTGAGGACGCCATCGCCGTCGCCAGGACCACCTGGGGCGTCGGCGTCTGCGCCCTGACCCCGGACAACGCCTGGTGGGGCCGCCTACTGGCCGAGCCGAAGCTGAAGGTGTTTGCCGCCCTCCCCTGCCTCACCGCGTGGGGGCCGCTGGCCGGCCTGGCGTTTGGCGAGGTGGACGTTGAACCGACCGGCGACGACCGCACCTTCTGGGTGACCGACGCCACGCAGTCCGCTGCGTCGATCGAGGAGGCCCTGAGCCGCGATGGCGTGGCCGCCACCCCGCTGATCGAGGCGGGTGGCCTGAAACTGTTCGTGCTTTCGGGCTTCTACCAGGTCAACGATCCGCGGCTTGCCCGCGCGCCCGGGCGGCTTTCCGGCGTGATCGGGGCTGCGCCCGCGCCGCTGGACGTGTAAGAGGCGGGCCTCACGCCGCGAGGCTTCACCACACCCGCGTTTTTGCCATGTCCGAGACCGCCCCTCCCGTCGACCGCGCGCGCGCGCCCAGGCCGCTCGCCAAGCCGGGCGTCATGGACATCCACGCC
>JBBREC010000230.1:0-3879 GCA_038203295.1 Caulobacterales bacterium | reverse complement strand
GCGCACTCGTATTTTTGGATTGTCTGGAATCCCACGCCACAAATCGAGGCCAATTGGCTTTGTGAAAGCCCTAGGTTCCGGCGGCGGCGGCGCAGTCGCGCGCCCAGTTGCTGGTCGATAGGCCGCTCGTCCATGGTGCATACCTAGCGTCGTTCCCGTCGCGCACCAGCGCGCCCCTCGCTAAAAGCTGAGGACCACCTTGGCTGGGGCGACTTGAGGCGCTGGGGAATAGTGGTGCGCTGAACACCATGCATCCCTCTTTTGGGGGGTACTCGGGGATTAAGGGGACACGAGACTTAATACACGGCAGCCATCGACCGGACTTGTCCCCCACGGCGAAAAGGACGTGTTGGCGCCCCATCATATGTTCCCTTTTTGTTCGCATTTGAACCTCTGCCGTAGTAAGCTCATGACGGGGCGGCGGGGCCCGGCTAGGATTCCCGGCCAGGGAGAGCCTTCATGTTCACAGACCTCAGTCCGGCGATGATCGCCGCCGCCGTCGTGGGCGGCTATGTCCTGGGATCCATCCCGTTCGGGGTGATCGTCATGCGGGCGGCCGGCGCCGGCGACCCTCGCGCCATCGGCTCGGGCAGCATCGGGGCGACCAATGTCTTGCGCAGCGGTCGCAGGGGCCTGGCGCTGCTCACCGTGCTGGGTGACGGCGGCAAGGGGGCGCTGGCGGTGCTGATCGCCTGGCTGGCCACGCGGCATGGCGCGGTCCAGGCCCAGGCGACCCTGACGGCCCTGGCCGGCGGCGCGGCCTTCTTCGGCCATCTGTTCCCGGTCTGGCTCGGCTTCAAGGGCGGCAAGGGCGTGGCGACCTTCTTCGGGACCCTGCTGGCCGCGGCCTGGCCCGTGGGCATGGCGGCGGGGGCCGTGTGGCTGCTGGTGGCGGCGATCTTCCGCATCTCGTCGCTGGCGGGGTTGACGGCGGCGGTGGCGGCGCCGATCCTGGCTCTGTTGCTCGGGCGGCCTCTGCCCATCGTCGTCCTGGGCGTGGTCATGGCGGCGTTGATCTACATCCGACACATCCCCAATATCCGCCGGCTGCTGGCGGGCCAGGAACCCCGCATCGGCGGCTCCAGGAAGGTCGAGGACCCGCCGGCGTGAGCCGGACGCTGACCGAGACCGAGCGGCGGGACTGGCTGCGGCTGGCGCGCACGGAAAACGTCGGGCCGGTCACCTTCGACCACCTGATCCAGCGGTTCGGCACGGCCTCGCGGGCGCTGGACGCCCTGCCCGACCTGGCCGCGCGGGGCGGAGGCTCGCGCCTGAAGATCGCCGGCGAGGCTGAGGTCGACCGGGAGCTGGCTGACGGCGCGGCCCTGGGCGCGACCCTGATCGCCACCTGCGAGCCGGGCTTCCCGCAGGCCTTGGCGGCCCTCGATCCGCCCCCGCCGCTGATCTGGGCGCGGGGCCGCGTGGACCTGCTGGACCGGCCGAGCGTCGCGGTGGTGGGCGCCCGCGTGGCGTCGGCCGCCGGCCAGCGGTTCGCCCGCGGGATCGCCGCGGAACTGGGCCAGGCCGGCCATGTCATCGTCTCGGGGCTGGCGCGCGGCATTGACGCGGCCGCGCATGTGGGGTCGCTCGCCACCGGCACGGTGGCGGTGCTGGGCGGCGGGGTGGACGACATCTACCCGCCCGAGCACCGCGACCTCTACGCCCGCATCGTCGAGGCGGGCTGCGTCGTCTCCGAGAGCGAGCCCGGGCGCACGGCCGTGGCCCGCGACTTCCCGCGCCGTAACCGGATCATCTCCGGCCTCTCCCGCGCGGTCGTGGTGGTGGAGGCCGAACTGCGCTCCGGCTCGCTGATCACCGCCCGACTGGCCGCCGAACAGGGCCGCGAGGTGCTGGCCGTGCCGGGCTCGCCGCTCGATCCCCGCGCCAGGGGGACCAACGACCTGATCCGCCAGGGCGCGGCGCTCTGCGAGGGCGCCGAGGACGTGCTGCGGGCGCTGGAGGGCCTTCGCGGGTTTCATGAGCCGGACCGTGAAAGTTATAGCGCGCCCTCGGTAGATTCAGACTCTGCGCTCCGGTCCCAGGTCGCCGCCCTGCTCTCGCCGACCCCGGTTTCCCGCGACGAGATCGTGCGCGCAACCGGCGGCCCTGCTCCGGCCGTATTCGCGGCGCTGATCGAACTGTCGCTGGCCGGCCGCTGTGACCTGCTTCCCGGCGGAATGGTGGCGGCGGCGTGACCGGTCTGCAATGCAAGCCCGGGATCGCGAAACACCTGCGCGAGCTTTGGGCCCCACTGTCCGGGCTCTAGGGACACTGCACTTCGGAGACGGCCTCCTATGAAATTCATGCCCATGATCGTCCTGGCCGCGCTGGCGGTAGGAACCGCCGCCTTCGCCCAGGATCCGCCCCCGCCCGGCGGTGGCGGCCCCGGCGGCCCGCCGTCGCCGGAGATGCAGGCGGCCCGCAAGGCGATGATGGAGTCCTGCTCCACCGACATGAAGACACTCTGCGACGGCAAGATGGGCCGCGAGGCGATGATGTGCCTGCGCGACAACGCCGACAAGGTAAGCGCGCCCTGCAAGGACTCGATGGCCAAGATGATGGCCGCCCGCATGGCTTCGCGGCCGCAATAGACCCGGCGAACCGGCGCTCCGGCGGGGCGCCGGTTCGACCCCCGGACAGACCCGACAGGAATGAGCCCCTAAGGGGCTCGGCAGCCTGCGCCTCCAAGGGGCGTTGACAGAGCCCGGGCCCCGCCCCCACTTTCCGCGCTCTTTTCAAGGTCCGGGCGCTCCGCCCGCGGAGCCAGACACCCCCCGCATGAACGTCGTCGTCGTCGAGAGTCCGGCCAAGGCCAAGACCATCAAAAAGTACCTGGGGTCGGACTCCATCGTCCTGGCATCCTACGGTCACGTCCGCGACCTGCCGGCCAAGGACGGTTCGGTCCGGCCCGACGACGACTTCGCCATGTCGTGGGACGTGGACGTGAAGTCCGCCAAGCGGCTGTCCGATATCGCCACCGCGCTCAAGGGCGCCGACCGCCTGATCCTGGCCACCGACCCCGACCGCGAAGGGGAAGCCATTTCCTGGCACGTGCTCGAGGTTCTGGAGAAGAAGAAGGCCATCAAGGGCATGGCCGTCGAGCGGGTGGTGTTCAACGCCATCACCAAGGCCGCCGTCACCGAGGCCATGAAGAACCCGCGCGCCATCGACATGGAGTTGGTGGATGCCTACCTGGCCCGCCGCGCGCTGGACTATCTGGTCGGCTTCACTCTGTCGCCGGTGCTCTGGCGCAAGCTGCCGGGCTCGCGCTCGGCCGGCCGGGTGCAGTCGGTCTGCCTGCGCCTCGTCGTCGATCGCGAGATCGAGATCGAGAAGTTCAAAACCCAGGAATACTGGACCGTCGAGGCCGACGTCTCGACCGGCTCCGATCCTTTCGTCGCGCGCCTCGCCAAGCATGAGGGAAAGCGGCTCACAAAGTTCGACCTCGGCAACGAGGTCAGCGCTTTCGCTGCCCGCGATGCGGTCAAGGCCGCGAGCTTCACGATCTCCGCGGTCGAGAAGAAGCCCGGCAAGCGCTCGCCCGCCCCGCCCTTCACCACCTCGACCCTGCAGCAGGAGGCCTCCCGCAAGCTAGGCTTCGACGCCAAGCGCACCATGCAGGCCGCCCAGCGCCTCTACGAAGGCATCGATATCGGCGGCGAGACCACCGGCCTGATCACCTACATGCGGACCGACGGCGTGCAGACCGCGCCGGAGGCGCTGGACGAAGCCCGCAGTGTGATCGGCAACGTCTACGGCCGTGATTACGTGCCGGAGAAGCCGCGCTTCTATTCGACCAAGGCCAAGAACGCCCAGGAAGCCCACGAGGCCATCCGCCCCACCAGCCTGGCGCGCAATCCAGGCTCCCTGCGGTTGGAG
>JBBREC010000229.1:0-3890 GCA_038203295.1 Caulobacterales bacterium | reverse complement strand
CTGGCGGTCCACTCGCGTTTGAGCCCAAGGTACCACTTGGCCTGGCGGTCGGCGTCGTCGATCCAGAGCAGGGCGGGGTCGTACTTCAGGCCCTGGTTCTGCAGGTTCACCATGTCGCCGTCCTGGCGCAGGAAGATGCGCGCTCCGGCGGCGATGAAAGGCTTCAGGAAGATGAAGGCCGGGTGGTCGGACCAGACGATCTGGGTGATCCGGGTGGTCTTCTCGTTCACCGGCGTCAGGCAGGTCAGCGACAGCACCTGGCGCTTGCCGACCGTAACATGCTCCCAGCGCAGGCCCGGGATGCGGAAGGTGATCTCGGTCAGCGGCTCGCCGCCCAGGATGGCGTAGGCGCGGCTGTTCTTCGACGGCTCGTGGCGGACCATGGCGAAGCCCTGCTCGCGGGGCTCGAAGCGCTTGGCCTTCTCATGCTGGCTCGCTTTCGAACGCCACCACCACTGCTGATGGACGAAGGGGCCGTGCGCGGGGTCCATCAGGCCCACGACCGCGTGGTCGATGTGGGCGTCGAAGTCCATGCTGTCGACCAGCCTGGGCGCGCCGCCGACGACGCCGTCGAAGACTGGCGGCGGCTCGGTCGGCTCGCCGGCGCCGATCCAGACGAAGACCAGGCCCTGGCTCTCGGCGACGGGATACCGGCGGACCCGGATGCGGCCAACATCCATCTCCTGGTCGGCGACCAGCGAGGGGATGGCCGCGCAGGCGCCGTCCTGGCCGAAACGCCAGCCGTGATAGGGGCACTCGACCGTCTCGGCGCCTGAGGCCTCGCGGTGAAACCGGCCTGCCGAAAGCGGCGCGGCGCGGTGGGGGCAGATGTCGCGCAGGCTGAAGAGCGCGCCTGAGCCGGAGCGTCCCAGCAGGACCGGCTCGCCGTGAAGTTCATACCGGGCGAGTTTCTCGGACCTTAAGTCATTCGAAAGACAGACAAAATACCAGATGTCGGTCAGGAAGCCCTGGCCGAACTTCGCCTCAGTGCGCGCGGTCTTCAGGTCGCCCTCGGCCATGGCGCTTCTCTAGCCTGCGTCGGCTCGGGCCGCCAGTTTCAGGAACACCGCCGCATGGGGCGACAGGCCTATCGAGCCGCCACGCAGCTCCGCGTCGCCGGTCCGCAGCCACAGCAGTTCGGCGCCCTCGAGCGCGGGCTCGGCGAAGAACCGGGGTTCAGGGCTGAGGTTGAAAAGGCAGGCCATGGCCTCGTCGCCATCGCGCCTCACGAAGGCCAGGACGTGCTCATCGTCGCCAAGGAACTGGAGGTCCCCGGTGGTCATGGCGGCCGAACCCTTGCGCAGCGCGATCATCTGGCGGGCGAAGGCCAGGGTGGATTCGTCGTCGGCGCCCTGGGCCTCGACCGTCAGGTCGGCGTGCTCGTTCGCCGCCGGCAGCCAGGGCTCGCCGGTGGTGAATCCGAGGTTCGGCCCGGGGCTCCAGGGCATCGGCGTGCGGCAGCCGTCGCGGCCGCCGGAGTAGGGCCAGTAGAGGTCGCCGACCGGGTCGCGCAGCTGGTCGCGGGAGAGCTGGGCCTGCGGCAGGCCGAGCTCCTCGCCCTGGTAGATCAGGGTTGTGCCCTTCAGGCTGAGAAGCAGGGCGAAGAGCAGGCGGGCAAGCTCTGGCGTGGCGTCCGCGCCGCCGAAACGGCTCACCGTGCGCGGCACGTCATGGTTCGAGAACGAGATGGTCGGCCAGTGCGCGGGGTGGGCGGAGAGCGTGGCGTAGTGGTCGCGGATGAACTTCGGGCTGAGCTTCTTCGCCAGCAGCAGGACGAAGGTGTAGGCGGAATGCAGGCCCTCCTCCGGCGACAGGTAGGCGCCGCAGCGTTCCTCTTCCTCCGAGAATTCCCCGAAAACGAACCGGTCGTTGAAGGCCTCGACCCGCCGGCGGATGACCTCCAGCGTCTCGACGTTTTCCGGCAGGTTGGAATCGTACAGGTGCCGCTGCAGGTTACCGGCGTGGGACCAGTCGTAACGGGTCCGCTCGGCGATCCGGACGGGCGGGTTCGGCGTCAGCGCCGCGTCGTGCAGGAAGGTGCCGGCGACGTCGAGCCGGAAGCCGTCGACGCCCTTGGCCAGCCAGAAATCGAGCACCTCCAGCGCCGCTTCCCGCGCGCCTTCGCTGCGCCAGTTGAGCTTCGGCTGCTGGCGGAGAAATTTATGATGGTAATGCTGGCGCCGGGCCGGCTGGTAGGCCCAGGCCGGACCGCCGAACACCGAGAGCCAGTTGTTGGGCGCGGTTCCGTCAAGCTGCGGATCGGCCCAGACGTACCAGTCGGCCCTGGGGCCATCCTTGCCTCCGGTCAGGCTCTCGACGAACCAGGGATGGACGTCGGAGGTGTGGCTGAGCACCTCGTCGAACAGCACCTTCAGACCGCGGGCGTGGGCGGCGTCGAGCAGCGCCTGTAGGTCGTCCATCGAACCGTAGTCGGCCTGGACACCCGAAAAGTCGGCGATGTCATAGCCCCAGTCGCGGTTGGGCGACGGGTGGATCGGCGACAGCCAGATACCGTCCACGCCCAGGCTCTGGACGTAGTCGATCTTGGCAAGAACACCCGGCAGGTCGCCGTGGCCGTCGCCGTCGCTGTCGTAAAATGAGCGGACGTAGACATGGTAGAGGACGGCGCCCTTCCACCACGGCTGCGCCATCCGGGTTTAGACTTCCGACGTGTTGTTGATGATCCGCGAGACCAGGCCGTACTCGATCGCCTCCTCGGCGCTCATCCAGAAGTTCCGCTGGGTGTCCTTGACGATCCGCTCGACGGTCTGGCCCGTCTCCTTGGCGATCATCCGGTTCACGCGGTCGCGCATCTTGATGATCTGCTCGGCCTCGATCTGGATGTCCGAGGCCTGGCCGCGCATGCCGCCGGCCGGCTGGTGCAGCAGGAAGCGGGTGTTCGGCAGGCAGAGCCGGTTTTCCTTCTTGGCGCCCAGGTAGATGTGCGCCCCGGCGCTGGCGACCCAGCCGGTGCCGATCACCTTCACCTCAACGCCGCAGAAGCGGATCATGTCGTGGATGGTGTCGCCGCTTTCGACATGGCCGCCGGGCGAATTGATGAGGATCCGAATCGGCTTGTCGTTCTCGTTGGTGAAGGCGGTGATCTGCGCGGTGACCCGCTCGGCCAGGCGCATGTCGATCTCGCCGAAGATGAGCACGGTGCGCGACTTGAAGAGCGCGTTCTGCACGGGCCCAGCGGTCATCGGCATGTCGGGCTGACGGCCCTTGTCCTCGTCGTCGCCGTCCTCGTCCATCCAGCTCGTGTAGATCTCGCGCATGTAGTCCTCGTGATTTCGTGTGTGCGGAACGTGCGTCGCCGACGCTCTATCCGCAAGGGGCTGCACGCGGAATCCGCCATCGGGCGGTTTTCGAGCCTTCCCAGTCTTCGGTGCGCCATTGCCCACCGAAGATGTCGCCATCGCCACCTTACGCGGGTATCCCAGACGCGTCAGGTTTGCGCTCCCCGAAACTTAGGAGATCCCCATGAAGAAGTACCTGATCGAACGAAACATTCCCGGCGTGCATGAATTCACTCCGGAACAGTACGCCGGCGCGACCGAGGTCTCGAACGCCGCCCTGGCCAAGCTGGCGCCCCGCATCCAGTGGGTGGAATCCTACGTCACCCCGAACAAGACGCTGTGCGTCTACATCGCCGACGACGAGGCTGTGATCCACGAGCACGCCAAGCTGAGCGGCTTCCCGGCCGACAAGATCACCGAGGTTGGCCGCAAGATCGACCCGATGACCCGGGTCTAGGATCGGTCGGAAGGTGAACATGGCAGGCAAGTTCGGAGGTCGTTCGATGCTGGACGTTACGGTTGTGCTGCTGGCCGACGGGTTCTCGTCGACCGCGGTGATGCCGGTGGAGATTTTCCACTCGGCAGGAAAGC
>JBBREC010000228.1:0-3893 GCA_038203295.1 Caulobacterales bacterium | reverse complement strand
CTTTGTCCGCCAGCGCTATTCGCGTCTGGTCATCGACTGCAACCGCGACCCCGCCCGAGCCGACGCGATCCCGGAGGTCAGCGACGGAACGCCCATTCCTGGCAACGCCGGCCTGACCGCGGCGGATCGCCGGCGCCGTATCGACGAGATCGCCGCGCCCTACCACGCCGCCATCGCCGCCGAACTGGACGCGCGGGCCGCCCGCGGCCTGCCGACCACGCTCATTTCGCTGCACTCCTTCACGCCGACGATGAATGGCCTCGACCGGCCCTGGCGGTTCGGCGCGCTGCATGCCGACGACTCCGCCTACTCGCGCGCCGCGCTTGCTTTCCTGCGGGCCGAAGTCGGGGACGCCCTCGTGGGCGACAACCAGCCCTACAAGATGGACGAGGTCGACTTCACCGTGCCCCACCACTGTCGGTCGCGCGGCCTGGACTATCTGGAGCTGGAGACGCGCCAGGACCTGCTGGCCGACGCGGCGGGCCAGACCGAGGTCGCCGAAATCGTGGCGCGGATGCTGCCCGCAGCCTTGACCAATCTCGCGACCGCCTAGGAACAGCAGGCTCGCCTCAGTCGTTGGAAGGGCTCACCTGCGAGAGGCCCGCCATGTTCATTCTGCCCAAGCTTCCCTATGCATATTCCGCTCTGGAGCCGATCCTTTCAGCCGACACTCTGCACACCCACCACGACAAGCACCACAGAGCCTATGTCGAGAAGACCAACGAGCTGGCCGCCAAGGCCGGCCTGGAAGGTCGCACGCTGGAGGAGGTGGTGCGCGAGGCGCACGCCAAGGACGACCGGAAACTGTTCAACAACGCCGCTCAGGCCTGGAACCACGCCTTCTTCTGGGAAAGCATGACGCCCGTGGGCGCGGCGCCTTCGGACGCACTGGTCTCGGCGATTAGCAAGAGCTTTGGCGGGCTGGCGGCGCTCAAGACGGCGTTCGTCGCCGAGGGCGCCGAGCACTTCGGGTCCGGCTGGGTCTGGCTGGTGACCGGGTCGGAGGGGCTCAAGGTGATCTCCACCCATGACGCGGACGACACCCTAATCCGCGATGGCCTGTATCCCCTGCTGGTCTGTGACCTCTGGGAGCACGCCTACTACCTGGATCATAAGAACGACCGGAAAGGTTTCCTCACCCGCTGGATCGGCGAGATCGCCAGTTGGGACTTCGCCAAACGCCAGCTCGCCGCCTCCGAAGGGGCTGCTGAAGGCTTCCGTTATGCCGCGCCAGTGACCGATCCGGATGCCGCGCACGACCCGGGTGAAGCCAGACCGCAGGGTCCCGCGCCCTCCGCCCACTGATTTCCATGGCGGCCTGTTTACGTCCCCGCGAGCCTTGGCCTATCGTCCCCCTTCGGATCAGGGGCGGGGCGTTGCATGCGGGTCTTCAGGTGGACGGTCGCGCTGGTCGCGGCGGCGGCTATGTCGGGGTGCGCCACCACGACGCCCTCGGTCAAGGGCGGCAAGCCCATCGCCGAGACGCCCGCGAAAGCCCGCCCGCTTGCGCCAGGGCTCGACCCCCTGGTCCGCGCTGACGCCTTCCCTTCGACCTATCGGCCGATGCCCAGCCGACCCACGGCCGTCGTCGGCGCATCGGTGTTCACCGGCACGGGAGAGCTGATCGAAAACGGCGTCGTCCTGGTGAAGGATGGCCGCATCGCCGCGGTTGGCGCCAACCTCTCGATCCCCGCCGGCTACGACGCCGTCGACGCGAGGGGCAAGTGGGTGACGCCGGGCCTGATCGACGCCCACTCCCACCTTGGCGTCTACGCCTCGCCGAGCGTCCCGGCCAACTCCGACGGCAACGAGCTGACCAACCCGGTCACGGCCGAGGTCTGGGCCGAACACTCGGTCTGGCCGCAGGACCCCGGCTTCAACACCGCGCGTGTCGGCGGGGTGACGACCATCCTGGTGCTGCCCGGCTCAGGCAACCTGATCGGCGGCCGCGGGGTCGTGCTGCGGAACGTTCCGGCGCGCACCGTCCAGGACATGAAATTTCCCGATGCGCCCTATGCCCTGAAAATGGCCTGTGGTGAGAACCCCAAGCGGGTCTATGGCTCGAAGAACCGCGCGCCCTCCACGCGGATGGGCAATGTGGCCGGCTATCGCCAAGCCTGGATCAACGCCGCCGACTACGCCCGAAAGTGGGACGACTACCGCGCCAAGGCCTCCAAGGGCGAGAAGGGCGATCCGCCGAAGCGCGACCTCGGCCTCGATACACTCGGCGCCGTCCTGCGCGGCGAGATCCAGGTTGAGAACCACTGCTACCGCGCCGACGAGATGGTCCAGATGATCGATATCTCGAAGGAGTTTGGCTATCATATCGCCGCCTTCCACCACGCCGTGGAGGCCTACAAGATCGCCGACATCCTAGCGGCCAACGACATCTGCGTCGCCACCTGGGCCAACTGGTGGGGTGGCAAGATGGAAATGCTGGACGGCATCGAGGCCAATGCAGCCCTGGTCAACGCCGCGAAGGGCGGCTGCGCCATCATAAAGTCTGACGACCCCGACCTGATCCAGCGCCTGAACCAGGAGGCCGCCGAGGCCCTGGCCGCCGGTCGCGCCGCGGGCCTTACGATCTCTGAGGCCGAGGCCATCAAGTGGATCACCGCAAACCCGGCCAAGGCGCTGGGCATTGCAGCCCAGACCGGCTCTCTCGAGCCGGGAAAGCGCGCAGACATCGTCATCTGGGACCACGATCCGTTCTCGATCTACGCCCGCGCCGACCGGGTCTATCTGGACGGCGCCATCGCCTATGACCGGCGCGATCCGCGCTATCAGCCCCGTTCAGACTTCGAGCTCGGCCAGGCCGGCGAAGGGAGCCGCTGATGCGCAGCCTCCTCTTGGGCGCCTGCACCCTCGCCACCCTGAGCCTTGCCATCGCGGCCAAGGCCGAGACCATCGCCATCACCAACGCCCGCATCCTGACCGCCGGGCCGGCCGGCGAGATCGCCAGCGGAACACTGGTCATCCGCGACGGCAAGATCGTCAGCGTCGGCGCAGGCGCCGTCCCGGCCGGCGCGCGGGTGATCGATGCGGCGGGAGGCGTCGTCACGCCCGGCCTCTTCGCCACGGGCTCGCTGCTGGGCGCGGTCGAGGTCGGCGCGTTGGGCAACGACCTCAGCGTCAACAACCCCGACCTGGGGGCGGCCTTCGACGTCCAGTACAGCCTCAACCCGGAGTCCATCCTGCTGCCGGTCGCTCGCCTCGGCGGCCTGACCAGCGCCATCGTCATGCCGATCCCCGCGTCCGGGCGCGGCGGCGATGACGATGAGGGCGAGACCCTGACCGCCGGCCCAAGCGGTAGCGGCTCGCGCTCCCATGCCCTGTTCGCCGGCCAGGCGGCGGTGATCTACCTGGCCAAGGGGGATGAAATCCTCACCCGCGCAAAGGTCGGCATGATGGTGCCCTTCGGCGAGGCCGGCGCGGGCGTCGCCGGCGGCGCCCGGGGCGCCGAGATCGTAGCGCTGAAGTCTGCGATGCAGGACGTTCGCGACTATATGAGGAACCGGGCCGCTTACGACCGGGCCGGCTACAGAAATCTGCCGCTCTCCAAGGCCGATCTTGATGCGCTGGTCCCCGTGGTACAGGGCCGCATGCCGATCATCGCCGATGTGCACCGGGCCTCGGACATCCGCGCGGTCCTGAAGCTCGCCCGCGAGGAGGGCTTCAGGGTGATCCTGAACGGCGCAGAGGAAGGCTGGCTGGTCGCGGCCGACATCGCCAGGGCCGGCGTTCCGGTGCTGCTGAACCCCCTCACCGACCGGCCAGACAGCTACGAGATGCTGGCGGCCACCATGGACAACGCGGCCCGCCTGCAGGCCGCCGGGGTCACCGTCGCCATCGAGGCGGACGGCGGCGCGCACCGCGCGCGGGAAACCCGCTAC
>JBBREC010000227.1:0-3996 GCA_038203295.1 Caulobacterales bacterium | reverse complement strand
GTCGCCGGCCAGCACAGCCGTCGCCTCGTCATAGGCCCTGTGCACCGTCGGCCGGCCCCGGCGCACATCGTCGTCGTCCATGCAGGGCAGATCGTCGTGGATCAGGCTGTAGGCGTGCACGCACTCCAGGGCGCAGGCCGCCCGCAGCACCGAACGCTCCGGCAGATCGAACATCTTGCCGGTCTCGAGCGCGAAATAGGTGCGCAGCCGCTTTCCCGGTCCCAGCGCCGCATAGCGCATGGCTTCGGTGAGCTGGGCTTCTGGTCCCTCGGCGCGCGGCAGCAGTTCGTCGAGCGCGACCGTGACCAGGTCAGCGGCCTGCGCAACCCGCTGGGCGATGCCGCGCGGCGCCGGGTCGGGCCCCATCAGCTGAACTCGGCGGGTTCGACTCCCGGCGCGCCGGCGCCCACGACGATCTTCTCGACGCGCAGCCGCGCGGCCGCGAGCCGGGTCTCGCAGTGGGCCTTCAGCGCGGCGCCGCGCTCGTACATGCTGATCGAGTCTTCCAGCGGGGCCTGGCCGGACTCCAGCCGCGAGACGATCTGCTCGAGCTCGGCGAGCGCCTGTTCAAAGCTGAGGGCCGCGATGTCGGCGGGCTCGGACATGGGAGTTCCCTGGAAATCTCGGTCGACCCTAGGACCGCTCGAAGCGGCGCGTCGACCAGTATTTGTAGCCTTCGCGGAGCGTCATCCGCCACCCGCGTTTCACCAGCGCACGCCCGATCAGTACGTTGAAGAAACCGTGCGCCAGCACCACCACGTCCTCGCCGCCCGCCGCAAGGTCGACCAGCTTGCCGGCGGCAAGGTCCGCGCGGGCCTCGGCCTGGGCGCGGTTCTCCTCGCCGTGGTGATGGTCAAAGAACCACCAGCAGAACCGCGAAAAGAAGCCCCACAGCCTTGGCGACATGCGCCAGGGCCAGTTCGGGGGCGGCAGCGGCGCCTCGATCAGCAGAGGCTCCTGAATGACGTGTCGGTCGCCCGCCACCACCGCGGCGCTCTGTATGGCGCGCAGCCGGGTGGACGACACCAGCACGCCCGATTTCTCGACGAAACCCGCCAGCATCGGCGGCGCGGTCTGGCCGGGCAGCAGGCCGCCGACCTCATAGCGCACCCAGAACTCGCGATACTCCTGTGCGGTCAGCATCACCTTGCGTGACAGCGCGGGCTCGCCATGGCGCGCCAGTGTGATGGAGCCCGGCCGGACGGCGGACAATTGGGCGGGAACCTCGGCGGTCAAAGCTCGGGTCTCGCCCCTACCCCTCGGAAAGAGCCCTCACGTGCGCAAGCGCCGAGGAGCCCAGAGCCTGAAGGTGGTAACCGCCCTCGAGCGAGGACACAACCCGGCCCTTGGCGTGGCGGTTGGCCACGGAGGCGATGGCGCGGGTGGCCCAGGCAAAATCCTCGGCCTCCAGCGACTGGCCGCCGTCGCCCAGCGGGTCGCGGACATGGGCGTCGAAACCTGCCGAGATCAGGATCAGGTCCGGCGCGAAGGCGTCCACTTTGGGCATCAGACTTTCGAACGCCTTGCGCCATACGTCGCGCGAGGCGCCTTCCGGCGAGACGGCGTTGGCGATGTTGTCGCTGACCGGCTCATCAGGATGGCCGGTGCCCGGCCACATGGGCCATTGCTGGATCGAGGCGAAGAACAGGCCGTCGCGGCCGTTGAAGGCGGCCTGGGTGCCATTGCCGTGGTGGATGTCGAAGTCGACGACCGCGACCCGGGCGAGACCCGCATCCTGCGCCGCCCGCGCGGCGACGGCCACGTTCGAAAAGATGCAGAAGCCCATCGGCTTGCCGGGCTCGGCGTGGTGGCCCGGAGGGCGCACGGCGCAGAACGCCCGGTCCGCCTCGCCCGCCGCCACGTCACGCACAGCCTGCACCACCGCGCCGGCCGCGCGCCGCGCCGCGTTCAGGCTGCCGGCCGACATCACGGTGTCCGCATCCAGCCTCAGGACGCCCTCGCCCCGGGGCGCGCTGGCGAAGATCGCGTCGAGGTAGTCCTGCGGATGCACCCGGGCCAAGTCGCCTTCCTCGGCTGGCGGCGCGTCGCGAACCATCAGCCGCAGGTCGGAATCACTCAGCGCATCGGTGACCGCCCGCAACCGTTCCGGGCGTTCGGGATGGCCTTGCCCTGGGCGGTGGTCGAGCATGTCCATGTGGGTGTAGAGGGCGACAGTCATGCTTTATCCTAACGCAAAATAGCCGCCCGCCCGATGTCTGAACCCATAACCCGTCGCGCGGGGTCCGCCGACGCCGAGGTCCTGGCCCGGATTGGCGCCGAAACCTTCATCGAGACCTTCGCCCACCTATATGACCCTGGCGACCTCAGGGCGTTCCTCGCGGAGGCCTACAGCCTGGAGCGCACCCGCGCCGAACTCGCCAACCCGGCCAGGGCGGCATGGCTGGTTGAACTGGACGGCGAGGCCATCGGCTTCGCCACGGCCGGCCCCTGCGCCCTGCCCCACGACGCCGTCACGCCGGCCTGCGGCGAGCTCAAGCGGTTCTACTTCTACAAGGCCTGGCAGAACGGCGGCCGCGGCCGGGCGTTGTTCGACGAGGTGATGGCCTGGTTGCAGCACGACGGGCCCCGGACCGTCTGGATCGGCGTCTGGTCGGAGAACCAGGGCGCGCAGCGATTCTACCTCCGGCACGGGTTCGAAAAGGTCGGCGAATACGGCTTCCGGGTCGGCGCGACGGTCGACCGCGAGTTCATCCTGAGGCGCGACGCGGCAAGCTTTGCGGCAGAGGGCGCAAATCCGGCGTCAAACCAACACAATTCCGCCTAAGTCGGCCCCGGTAACAGCCTAATATTGCTGCGAATTAACGATTGAACGGCTTGGCCTCCGGCCTCGCTTTTGGGACCCTGCGGCCTCGTTCCAGAATTAAGATCGGCGAGTCCCCATGCTGAGGATCGGATACGTCAGGCTTCGTGACGGGCAGTCGGCGGACGAGACCGCCGCCCTCAAGGCGATGGGCTGCCACGTGGTCCGCGCCGAGGAGCCCGGCGGCGGGGGCGTCGAGCCCGTGGTCCTGGCCTCGATCCTCGACTTCATCGGCGTGGGCGACCAGCTGGTGGTCAGCCGCCTCGACCGGCTGGCGCTATCGAGCCGCGGCACGCTTGAAGTGATCGAGCGCCTTGAGGGCCGCGGAGCCAGCCTCTACATCGCTGAGCCCGAGATCTGCAGCCTGGGCGAAGGCGGCCGTGCCCTGCGCGCCGCGCTCCAGGCCGTCGCGAGCGTTGAGCCGCACAGCGCTCCGCGTCGCCGCAAACCCGCCGCCCAGGAAATCCGCGCCCTGCAGCGCGCCGGCGTTGGCCCAGTCGAGATCGCGCGCCGCCTCGGCGTCTCGCGCATGACCGTCTGGCGCAAGCTGAAGGCGGTCGAGGTCAGGGTCTGACGTCCCCCGCCCCGGCTAGTCTTTCCGGCCTGCGCCGCGGTCCCTGGGGCTGACGCGCCGCGCCACTCTGGACAACCGGGACCCTAGACCCCATCCTCAGCGTTCAAACGATTGTTCGCCGAGACGTCCGCCATGTTCATGCGCTTCTTCACCGAGCTTCGTCAGGCCAAGGTGCCGGTGACGCTGAAAGAGTACCTCATGCTGATGGAGGGGCTCGACAAGATGGTGATCGGCCGCTCGGTCGAGGATTTCTACTACTTGTCCCGCGCCGCCCTGGTGAAGGACGAGAAGAACATCGACAAGTTCGACCAGGTGTTTGGCCACGTATTCAAGGGCCTGGAGTCGATGGGCTCCGACGTCACCACCGACATCCCCGCCGAATGGCTGAAGAAGCTCTCCGAGAGCTTCCTGACCGAGGAAGAAAAGAAGCAGATCGAGGCCATGGGCGGCTTCGACAAGCTGATGGAAATGCTCGCTCAGCGGATGAAGGAGCAGGCGGAAGAGGGCGAAGACGGCAAGGGCGACAAGAAGGGCGACAAGGGCCTCGGCAACGGCGGCACGGGTCCCTTCGGCGCCAACGGTTATCACCCCGAAGGCATCC
>JBBREC010000226.1:0-4075 GCA_038203295.1 Caulobacterales bacterium | reverse complement strand
CTCTATGACGGCGCGCGTCTGGGCCAGGCCGAAGTCATCCGCTTCCGCCACAACGATCCGGAGGACCTTTACAAGCGCCTGAAGCGCCTGGAGGGACAGCCCGGCAACCGCCTGATCGTGACCGAAGGAATCTACTCGATGCTGGGCGACACCGCCCCGCTGAAGGAATTCTGCGACGTCAAACGCGAGACGGGCGCCTACCTGCTGGTGGACGAAGCCCACTCCATGGGCGTGCTGGGCGACAAGGGTCGCGGTCTCGCCGAAGCGCAGGGTGTCGAAGCCGATGTCGACATGGTGGTCGGCACCTTCTCAAAAAGCCTGGGCGCCATCGGCGGCTTCTGTGTCTCCGACATGGAGGACTTCGAGGTCATGCGGGTGGTCTGCCGACCCTATATGTTCACCGCCTCCCTGCCGCCCAGCGTGATAGCCTCGACGCTGCAGGCCCTGAAGGTGCTGGAGCAGCAGCCGGGCCTGCGCCACAAGCTGTGGGCCAATGCGCGCCGGTTCTACGACGGTCTGAAGGGGCTGGGCCTGCAGGTCGGGCCTGAGTGCAGCCCGATTGTCGCGGTGACCATCCCTGACCAGCCCCGCGCCATCGCGGTCTGGAAGGCGCTGCTGGACAAGGGCGTCTACCTCAACCTAGCCCTGCCGCCGGCCACGCCGGACGCGCGCCCACTGCTCCGCTCCTCGATCAGCGCCGCTCACAGCGACGCCCAGCTCGACCGGGTGATCCAGGCGTTCGCGGAGGTCAGCGAGGAATTCGGCCTGGTCAACGAGCCGCGCCAGCGCGCGACGGCTTAAGCGACCTTCGAAACGACCGAGCCCGTCCTGTAAGGGGCTGGCGCCGGGGCGGCCGCAGGGCCGGTCTGGCCGCCCAGCGCGGCCCTGGCGGCGTCGCTGAGATCAACCCGGTCCCTGGGCCCGTCGGCGCCGAGAAGCTGCATCACCCCCTGCGTCCACGCCGCCGAGGTGGGGTTCGGATCATTGGCCAGCGCCACCGCCTGGGCGAATTTCGGATCGTTGGCCTGGCGGGTCCCGATGTTCGGGGCGGGCGCGCCATCCGGACGCATGTAACCGGCCAGCTTCAGCTGGGCGCTCATGTTGTCGCGCCATCCCCGCACGTCGGCATAGGGGCCTGAGCCAGAGCGGCCCGGCGCATTGATCCCCGCCTTGAACAGAATCTGCTGGTCTGACGACGGCAAGGCGTCGAATGCCGCAAGCCCGGCCCGGATTGCCGCCGCGGGGCCGCCGGACCGCGATCCTGAATTGACCGCACCGACGTACGATTCCTGCAACTGAAACGCCTTCTGGGCGATGTCGCTGCGGCTGGCCGCGGCGTCATAGAGCGCGCGGTCGTCGTCGCTCATTCCCAGAAGGTCGCCGCGCACGGCCATCCGGAAGACGTCCTGATAGGCCTGCAGCCGGTCGGCGCCCGAAGCGCTGGCGTCGAGCACGGTGGCGGCGCTCGCCTGGAAACGACCGATCTTGTCGGCAAAGTCCGGCGCTTTCCGAGCGGTGGCCGCAGCGGGACTTATCGGTCGGATCGGGGCCAGCAGGGTGGCTGCCGGCGCGGCGGCCACGCGTGAGACGTCCATACGATTTCCTCGAGGAACCGCATTCTGCACCTGCGCGGCTTAACCTTGTGTTGCAGCTCAGCTTCGCCGCCGCGCCCGCGCCACCTGCCAGAGCACGCCGGGGGCCGCCAGGATGGGGTGCCGTTCGCGCCACGGCGTCACCGACACCGGGACTCCGGTGTGGCGCTCGATCTTCCAGGCCGCGTACCGTGCGGCGCCCTCGAAGGTGAAGGCGGCCTTCAGCAGGCGCGCGACGTTCAGCGGCCGGCCCACCATCCGCCGCAGACGCCAGGCGCACAGCAGCCGCTTGCGCTCGGCCGGTGCAAGGCGGGGGCTCAACACTCCGTCGGCGGAGGTCTCGACCCGGATGTCGGCCGCGGCCAAGGCCAGCGGCAGGAGGGCGTCGTAGCGGGCGGCGTCGGCGGCCAGGATGGTCGTCTCGCGTC
This sequence comes from Caulobacterales bacterium, assembly GCA_038203295.1. Lineage (GTDB taxonomy): Bacteria > Pseudomonadota > Alphaproteobacteria > Caulobacterales > Caulobacteraceae > Phenylobacterium. The sequence continues at coordinate 2,055 of JBBREC010000226.1, read as the reverse complement.
CCCGGTTTTCGACGCGGAACTCCGCCGCATAGGTTTCGCGGAACAGGCTGCGCCAGAAGGCGGCCGGGGCGCCGCTCGGCGGACCCAGAGCGGCGGCGAAGCTGGCGGCGGTCGTGGCCGCGTCCGCCACCGCCTCGGTCACCGCCGTGACGCTGGCCGAGCCATCACTCCAGGCTAGGGCCGCCGGTTGCACGAACCTGGTCCAGATGGTCGTATCCGCCCCCACGCCCTTCGCGGCCCGCTGGAACCGGCCAAGCGTCATGGAGGTCACCTTGGCGCGCAACGTGCCGTCCTCGTCGGCGATCTCGCGATAGCCGACGTCCGGCCACAACATTCGACTGGCCAGGCCGCGCAAGCCGTCCGGCGGGGTGTGGGTCAGGACGTAGAAGTCGTGGATCCCCTCGCGCTCGCCGGTGCGCAGGGACGAGCCGTAGAACAGCACCGCGGCGGGGCTATCGAAGGCGGTCGCCAGGCTGGCCGCCAGCGCGACGGCCATTGGCGGCGCCGGGCGGCTCAGTTCGGCGCGGACCGCAGCCAGGAGCGCCTCGCTCATGGAGTCAGGAACCGCAGACGCGGCCCCTCGGTGACCACCAGGTCGCCGCCCGGATAAACCTCGCCGTCAAGGAACACGGGGCTCTCGACGCTGATCCGAAGGGTCGTCGCATCGCCCCGGCGGTAGCCGTTCTTCTGGAGCCAGCCCTCACCGCGGCCCCAGAGCAGGGTCGGCAGGGCCTGGCCCAGCGCCCGCGGCGGGGCGTCGGCGTCGAGGAACTTCAGTCCGTGCCTCGGCGGGCCGAACGGGCGCATCCGGAACGGCAGCCGCTGCAGCGTCGTCGCGATGGTCACCAGCCGGGGCCCCGACCGCGCCACGCCATCGTCGACGGTAAGGCTCAACGGCTCGCCGCGCCGCCAGGTGTTTTTGTCGCCGCCGGCCGCTACCTGGGCCGCCACGCCCGCCAGCGTCAGCGCTACCGACAGGTTATGGAAGACGTGCGCGCGATGCAGCGTGGAGGCGAGCTCGTCCTGCCGCACCAGCGCCGCGCAGCCAAAGACGAAGCCGCGCAGCGGCGGCCCGGCGGCGCCCTCCCGCACCACCTCCAGAGGGCTGCGCAGCCGGATGCGGGCGTCCTCGCGCCCCGCCGAGGCCAGCGCCCGGTCCAGCGTCCACGAGCTCCGCACGCCCAGGTCGAAGGCCAGGATATTGGTCTTGCCGGACGACACCACACTGAGCAGGGGCGGCGCATCGCCATAGGCGTCCGGCAGCGCGGTCAGCACCTCCCGCACCGTGCCGTCCCCCCCGTCGATGATCAGCAACTCGCAGCCCGCCGCGGCCAGGCGCTTCACCTCGCCGGCTACGTCGGCGCGCGTCTCCGGCTGGGCGAGCAGCACGTCGGCGCGCGGGGTGCTCACCTCGCCGTCGCGGCGGTTGGCGTGGCTCTGGGGGTTGCGGATGACGCCGGCGCGCATCAGCCAGCCAGCCAGGACACCATCGCGCCGCGGGGCGCGAGCGCCGCCCGCAGGATCTGGACGGCAGGGACTTCGACCGTGTTGGCCAGAGGCATCGTCACCGGTTCTGTCAACTTCGCGCGCGCCTCTGGAAATACCGATCCATCTCATACGCCGGTCTGGCGCGGGAAGGCCATGCCCGGTTGCCGGAAGGGTGGCTATTTCAGGTACTTGAGCTTGACCTTGATGCGGGTATCGCCCGCGCCGACCTGGAACCGAACCGCCGTGAATGAGGGCAGAGCGGTGGGCGTCGGCGGGTCGTTGGAGAAGGCGAAACCCTCCGCCGGCAGCCCCACGATCGTGCGGTCGAAATCGCGGTTGGCGTTCTCGTCGTGATAGACCGCCACCGCGTAGAAACCGGGCGCCGGAAGCCAAAAGCAGGCGGTGGTCATCGGGGCCTGCGCCACCGCGCGCACCCGGGCCAGCTTCGAGTGCGGTGCGAGGAATCGCTTTGCGTCGTCTGGGTAGACGGTAATGGCCATCTCGCCCTTGGCGGCGCGCACGCCGGTGACCTGGACGGTGAGTTTGGTCTGGGTCTCACGGCCCTCG
>JBBREC010000225.1:0-4135 GCA_038203295.1 Caulobacterales bacterium | reverse complement strand
GCGGTGGTCGCGGCGCTCGGCTTCCTCCAGCCGATGGATGTAGGCCTCGAGGTCGGCCTCGCTGGCCCAGGCGGTGCCATAGATGCGCTGCAGCTGGGCGTTGCGGTGGTCGCCGCGCCAGTAGGCGCCGGCCAGCTTGGTCAGCTTGAACGCCTTGCCGACCGCTTTCGTGGACGGAAGATGCGGCCCGCGGCAGAGGTCTTTCCACTTGCCCTGGAAGTAGACGCTGACGTCCTCTCCGGCCGGGATGCCCTCGATGATCTCGGCCTTGTAGGCTTCACCGATCGACTTGAAGTGGGCGATGGCGTCGTCGCGCTTCCAGACCTCGCGGCGGATCGGCTCATCGCGGTCGACGATCTGCTTCATCCGCTCTTCGATCTTGGCCAGGTCGTCGAGGCTGAACGGCTCGTCGCGGGCGAAGTCGTAGTAGAAGCCGTCCTCGATCGCCGGGCCGATGGTCACCTGCGTCCCGGGGAAGAGTTCCTGCACCGCCTCGGCCATCACGTGGGAGGCGTCGTGGCGGATCGTCTCCAGCGCATCGGGACTGTCGCGCGTCAGCAGTTCGAACTTACCGCCGTGCGGCAGCGGCCGGTCCATGTCCAGCAGCTCGCCGTCGAGCTTGGCCAGCACCGAACGCTTGGCCAGGGAGGGAGCGATGGAGGTCGCAACGTCCTTGGCCGTCACACCGTCGTCGTAGGCTCGCTTCGAGCCGTCGGGGAAAATCAGGTCGATCATGTCTCTCGGGTCCACTTTCGCGCATGTCCTTGGCCGTCTTTGGCCTCGGGTGGTCTGCGCGGGGGCGGGACCGGATCGTAGCCCGATCCGCCGCCCCAGGGATGACAGCGGCACAGCCTGTGGGCGCCGAGATAGGCGCCTCGCCACGGGCCGTGGCTGATCAGGGCTTCAGCGGTATATTCCGAACAGGTCGGAAAGAACCGGCACTGCCGCCCGATCAGCGGCGAAAGCGTCAGCTTGTAGGCGCGGAGCGCGCCTCTGACGCAGGTTTCGTACAGAGTCATGCCGGCTACGGTGATCTCAGGAGCAGGCCCAGCGATTACGCTGCGCCTAGCGGTGGATCAAGCCGCGCCGGCGGGGCTAGTTCGAATGGTCGCGGCCCCGAACGCGCGAAACGCGGAGGCTTGGGCGGCGCGGAACTCGAAAACCGGCGTCAACATGGCGCGTCGCATAGCACAGGGAGGCCTGAAACGAAACCATCGGGTCGTCCTAGTCCTGTCCCGCCGCGCGGCGCACCGCCTCCGTGACCGCCTCGAACGCCAGCATGGTCGAGGCGTGGCGGGCGGGATAGTCCTTCACCGGCTCCAGCAGGGCCAGGTCCGCGAACCGTCCGTCCGGCGCCGCGGCCCCGTCCTTCAGCATGGCCCGCAGTTGGCGCCGTGCAGTCTCGAGCTCTTCAAGGCTGGCGCCGATGACGTTGGCGCCGAGCACCGAGGCTGAAGCCTGGCCCAGGGCGCAGGCCTTCACGTCCTGTGCGAAGTCGGCCACCCGGCCGCCGTCCACCGTGACGTCGACCACAATCCGGCTGCCGCACAGCTTGGCGACCTTCACCGATGACCCCTGCGGCGCGGCGAGCCGTCCGGCGCGCGGCATGTTGCCCGCCAGTTTCAGCAGCTTCGCCGAATAGAGGTCGTCGATCATGCGGCTTAGATCGGGGCACGGCGCAGCGGAGTCAAATCGTCGGCGTCAGGAAACGCGGACCGCGTCCCGGCCTCGGGGCGCGACTGGCCGATACTGGCGAAGCGCGCTGGTCGACTTGGCCACTCGATACGGCTAAATCGCGGCTCGGCAGAGGTCGGCTGGCAGACCGCCGATTGATAGCCGCACGAACGATATCAGGGGCCATCCATGAAGTTTGATGACGTTATCCTCGGTCGCCGAAGCATCCGCGGTTACAAACCCGATCCCGTTCCCAGGGCGCTGATCGAGGAAGTCATCGGTCTGGCGATGCGGGCGCCGTCGTCGATGAACACCCAGCACTGGAATTTCTACATCATCACCGGCGAGCCGCTGGATCGGATCCGCGCCGGCAACACCGAGCGGATGGTGGCGGGCGTGCCGCAATCGCGCGAGTTCCGCACGGGTCAGGCTTTTGCGGGCCAGCACCGCGACCGGCAGGTCGGCGTCGCCAAGCAACTGTTCTCCGCGATGGGGATCGCGCGCGACGACAAGGACATGCGCCAGGACTGGGTGCTGCGCGGCTTCCGCCAGTTCGACGCGCCGGTCTGTGTGATCGTGACCTATGACCGGGTGCTGGACGGCAGCGACGACACGCCCTTCGATTGCGGCGCTGTGACCACAGCCCTGGTCAACGCCGCCTGGTCCCGCGGGCTGGGCGCGGTGATCAACAGCCAGGGCATCATGCAGTCGCCGGTGGTGCGTGAGCACGCCGGCATCGCCGACGACCAGGTCATCATGAAAAGCATCGCCCTGGGCTGGCCGGACGAAAGCTTCCCGGCCAATGCGGTGGTGTCGGAACGCAAGGCGGTGGCGGAGGCGACCGTGTTCGTTGGCTTCGGCGACTAGGCAGGATCGACATTCAGCGGCAGGTGTTCGCCATGAGCGCATCCTGACCGAGCTCTCGGAGCTGGGCCTCGCGCTCGCCCGCGACCTGCAGGCCCGCGCGCTGGCGACGGAGGATGTCGCCACGGCTGGCGACCTGGGGCTCACCTTCCAGCCGGCGTCGCGCGCGGTGCGCCAGGCGACCGCCATATCGAACGCCTATGCGCGGAACTGGGCGTCCCGCCGCCCGGCTACGATGAACCAGCCCGCGCCACCGGAGGCGCCTCACGCCCGCAGCGCGCGATCGAGACAGACGCCGGGCCGCAGGCCGATGCGCCGGCCGAACGGCGCAGCTCCGGCTGACAAGGCCCGGCTCCACCTTGCCCCCCTGGCCCATCGGCGGCATTCAGGGGGAATGTCGATGATCGATTCAGTGCTGGCCCGGATGATCAGGGTCGGCGACCTGACCCTGCACCTGCCGGGCGGCCAGACCAAACGGGCTGGCGATGGCTCCGGCCGGCCGGTCGAGGCCCGCGTCAACGCGCGAGGCCTGCGCCGTATCGCCACCAACCCGTCGCTGGGCTTCGGCGAGGCCTACATGGACGGCGACCTGGAGCTGATCCAGGGGACTTGCTGGGACCTGCTGGAGATTGTCGGCAGGAGCGGCGCGCGAGGTCCCAAGGCGCGCGGCAACATCGTCAAGCGCACGATCAAGGCCGCCAAACGGAAGCTGCAGCAGGTGAACGGCCGAATCGCGTCCCGCCGCAACGTCGCCCACCACTACGACATCTCCAACGACCTCTACCGACGCTTCCTCGACGCCGACATGCAGTACTCCTGCGCCTACTTCCTGCGCTCCGACATGACGCTGGAAGAAGCCCAGGCCGCCAAGAAGGCGCACATCGCCCAGAAGCTCAGCCTCGGCCCAGGGACGACAGTGCTGGATATCGGCTCCGGCTGGGGCGGCATGGCCATGACGCTGGCCCGCGACTACGGGGCCGACGTCACCGGCGTGACGCTCTCCATCGAACAACTGGAGCTCGCCAGGCAAAGGGTCGCGGCGGCGGGACTTTCAGACCGGGTTCGCTTCGAGCTCACCGACTACCGCGACGTGAAGCAGCAGTTCGACCGCATCGTCTCGGTCGGCATGCTGGAGCACGTGGGCGCGCCGAACTTCAGCGGCTACTTCGAGACCGTCAAGCGCCTCCTCAAGGACGACGGATCGGCCCTGATCCACTCGATCGGGCGGATGAGCGGTCCGGGCCTGACCAACGCATTCACCCACAAGTACATCTTTCCCGGCGGCTACATTCCTGGCCTGTCGGAGATCATCAGCGCCATCGAAGAGCAGGGCCTGTGGATCACCGACATCGAGATCCTGCGCCTGCACTACGCCGACACCTGCCGCGAGTGGCGCGCGCGGTTCCTGGCCGATCCGGAGATCCCCGTCCTCTATGACGCCCGCTTCCGGCGCATGTGGGTTTTTGATTCAAGGCTTCTGGAAGGGAGCCTTGAGATGGCCCAGCAGGTTCAGTGGCTTAGCGATGCGGAGTGGGCTCGGATCGAGCCGTTGCTGCCGCGCGGACGCAAGGGCGCGCATCGGGTGGACGACCGGCGA
>JBBREC010000224.1:0-4255 GCA_038203295.1 Caulobacterales bacterium | reverse complement strand
CCAGGTGCTACGCTACGTCTCCAGCGTGATCGGCCGCTTGGGCGGCTTCCCGCGGCTCGCCGCCCGCTACGGCGGCGAGGAATTCGCGGTGATCTTCCCCGCCGAACAGACCGCGACCGCTCACGCCGTGCTTGAGGAAATCCGCCTGGAGGTCGCCTCCCGCGCGCTCAAGCGCCGGTCGACCAACGAGGACCTGGGCGCCATGACCGTCTCGTCCGGCATCGCCGAGCGGCTGCCGGGCGAGCCCTCGGCCAACCTCGTGGAGCGGGCCGATACGGCCCTCTACGCGTCCAAGCACGCCGGCCGCAACCGCACCACCATCGCCGACGTCCCGCCCGCGGCCGCCGTCGCGGCCTAGGCCTGCGCGCTTTCTGCTAGGCTGACGCCGGGGTATTCGCCTTTAAGTCACAGCCAAAGTGCTGCGACAGGAGGAATGCCATGGACGGTGCGACCGCGCCCGCGAAGGTCAGGACCGAGATCCGTGACCGCATCGGGATCATCACCCTCAACGACCCGGCGACGCTGAACGCCGCGGGCCTTGACCTGATGGCCGACCTGCACGCCGCGTTCGAACGCTTCGTGGCCGATCCAGGTGTCCGCGCCATCGTCATCACCGGCGAGGGTCGCGGGTTCTGTTCGGGCGCCAATCTCTCCGGCGGCGGCGCGGGCGCAGGCGCCTCCGGGCCGGCCGATCCCAACGGCCCCAACCCGGCGCTGCTCAAGATCTACAATCCCTTCGTCAGCGCGGTGCGCAAGTCGCCCAAGCCGCTGGTCGCCGCGGTCAACGGCGTGGCGGCTGGCGTCGGCGCGTCGCTGGCGCTGGTCTGCGACCTCTGCGTCGCCGCCGAGAGCGCCTACTTCCTGCAGGCCTTCCGCCGCATCGGCCTCGTGCCCGACGGTGGCGCGACCTATCTGCTGCCGCGCCTCGTCGGCAAGGCGCGCGCCATGGAACTCATGCTCCTGGGCGAAAAGCTGCCGGCGAAGACCGCGCTCGACTGGGGCATGATCAATCGCTGCGTGCCGGACGCCGAGCTGATGTCCACCGCGCTGGAGCTGGCCAGGGCCCTGGCCGACGGCCCGGCCTCGCTGGGCTACACCCGCAACCTGGTCTGGGCCTCGCTCGACTCGGCCTGGCACGACCAGATCGAGGCCGAAGCCCACGCCCAGGGCCACGCCGGCCGCACCGAGGACGCCCGCGAGGGAATCATGGCCTTCGCCCAGAAACGTCCGGCGGCGTTCAAGGGGAAGTAGCGATATTTCCCCCGCGGGCCCGGCGGCGCTAGACAGTCTCCATGACCTTTGAACGGCCCCGCGTGGTCTTCGCCTACGACTTCGACGGCACCCTGGCGCCCGGCAACATGCAGGAGCACGCCTTCATCCCCGACGAACTCGCAATGGCGCACGAGGACTTCTGGGCCGAGGTGAAAGAGCTGGCGACGGCCCAGCGCGGCGACCCGATCCTGGCCTACATGCATTTGATGCTGGCCAAGGCTCGGGAGAAGAACGTGGAGCTCACCGAGGCGAGCTGGAAACGCCGCGGCGCCAACCTGCCGCTGTTCGCCGGTGTCGAGACCTGGTTCGAACGCCAGAACGCCCGGGCCGGGGCCCTGGAGCTCGACCTGCGCCACTTCATCATCTCGTCGGGCAACCGCGAGCTGATCGAAGGTTCGCCGATCGCCCACCACTTCGAGAAGATCTACGCCTCGGCCTTCATGTTCGACGCGGGCGGCGACGCCATCGGCCCGGCGCTTGCGGTCAACTACACGTCCAAGACCCAGTACCTCTTCCGCATCAACAAATGGACGCTGGAGGAATGGGACGAGGTGGCCATCAACAAGGTGCTGGCCAAGGACGACCGGCCGGTGCCCTTCGACCGCATCGCTTTTTTCGGGGACGGCCTGACCGACATCCCGACCATGCGCCTGGTCACCGACCAGGGCGGCGCGGCGGTGGCGGTCTACAATCCGGACAGCCCCAGGAGCATGGCCGCCGCGCGCGAGCTGCGCGATGACGGCCGCGCCCACATGGCCGGCCCCGCCGACTACACCGAGAACTCACCGCTGGACGGCCTGGCCCAGGCCCTGCTCACCGAAATGGCGGCCCGCGCCCATGCGCGCAACCTCGTCGCCTGGCCGCGCGACCCGACTTGAGCGCCTGACGCCGCCGGAGCGTCTAGACCGCCCGGACCACCAGGACCACGGCCACCGCCAGCAGCATCAGGCCCAGCACAACGGCCATGCTCCTCAGCGCCAGCTTCCAGAGCCCCAGCTGCAACGCCCAGCGCGGCCACGGCCCGCGGACCAGCCGGTACTCCGCGTCGAGGTCTGGCGGGCGCTCCGGATCCATTCCCCATCCTGCCCCCCCGGCGCTTCCGAGTCACCGCGGGAACGCGATATGTGCCCCTGAACCGGGCCGGCTTCGTCTGTCACGCGCCGCGCGCGGCGCCCGGTCGGGCGCTGCGGCCTCACCTGGCTTGACTACAGCATGACGACCGAACACCGTGCGAAGTCGGCGCGGGCGATCGCCCGGCGATTCAGGGCCGTGGACCCGGCGCGCTCACGGGGCGCGCACAACCGGCCGCACGAAGGAAACAGATGCGTCTGCTGGCGGCGATCGGAGCGTCTCTCGCCATGTGGGCCTTCATCCTCATGGGCGTCGTTGGCCTGCTCCTGAAGGTGTTCAGCTAGGGGTAATCCGTGCCCGCTATGGTCGCCGCATGACGGCCAGCCCCGCCCCTGCCTCCCCGCCCGGGTCGACCCGCACCATCCAGGTGCTGGCGGTGCTCTGCGTGGCGCTCGCTCTGATGTGCTTAAGCCTGGCGATGATGTGGCAGCGGCAGCACGAGACCGCCGAATGCTGGCGCGCGGCCGCGCAATACCATCTGGCGCCGGAAGCGTGCGGCGGCGAGCCCGTGCCGGTAAGCTGACCGCGAAAGGGCGGCGTCCGCCCGGTGAGGTTCGCGATGCCCAAGGCCGCCACGCCCAGGACCGGAAAAGCGTCCGCCGTTCAGGCCCAGGGCCGCTGCGCCTGTGGTCAGGTCCGCCTGGAGATCGACGTCCCCGCCCGCTGGGCCTGGCATGACCACGCGCCCGCCAGTCGCCTCGCCCAGGGCTGCGCCTACGCCACCTATGTCGGCGCCTACCGCAGCCGCTTCCGCATCCTGGCGGGCGCGGACGCCATCACCCGCTACGAGGACGCCGGGGCCGGAACCACCCGCAGCTTCTGCGCCCGCTGCGGCACGCCGCTGATCTACGAACGCGCGCGCTCGCCCACCATGGTCAACATCCCCCGCGCCCTCTTCACCGACCGCACCGGCCGCGAGACGCGCTACCACATGAACCTCGGCCAGGCCGCCGACTGGGCCTACATGGGCGAACCGCTCGCGCCGCTGAAGGGCTACCCGGGCGTCATGCGGGAGCGCCCGCGCCGCAAACGGCCGCCGCCGGCCGACGCCATGTTCGAATGATCCGCGGGGGTGCTGACGCGTGCGGAACGAGCTGTCACCCTCAGAAAGGCCCCCGACGTCGCGGCCGGGCTGACCGCCGTCGAAGCTCGCGGGCGCGCCAGGATCGGCCCCTGACCGCCAGGGTCTTCCGCAGGGGCTGGCCTGCCCGTCCTACGTCTTCCGCTTGAACTCCGTCCATTCTTCATCCGGCGAACGCACCTCGATGACCTTCGTGGGATCGTTCGGGTCAATCGCGAACCGCTTGATGTTGATCCACAGCGGACGACGCGGGGCCTCGTCCTTTGACGTCTTCGCCGCCTGGCCGGCCGCCACTTCCCGCGCCGTGCCGTAGCGGGTGGGGGTCAGCCGCGCGCAACGCCACTTGATCGTCTGGATCATCAGCCGCGAAACCACCACGCTCTCCTCGCGCGCATCGCGCGCGATGCGCCAGGCCATGTCGAACAGCAGGTCCGACTGCATCTGGCGCGCCAGGGCGTACTGCTCCGCGAACTCGGGCCGCGACCGCAGCCAGCGATAGATCGTGGTGTGCGTCGGCATGTCCGGCTCCGAACAGACCTCCACCAGCCCGCGGCCATCGGCGATCCGGGCCAGGAACTCCGTCGCCATCGCCTTCGACCAGACCCCCGGCCGTCCCTCCCGCGCCAGCCCCTCGCGCCCCGAGCGCCCCCGCGCCGCCTTCACCATCGCGGCGAACTCCGGCTCCTCGGCCAGCCAGTCGTGCAGGTCCTGGCGCAGCGGCATCAGCGGGTCGCGGCAGATCGCCTCGATCGTCTCCCCCGCCGCCACCCG
>JBBREC010000223.1:0-4334 GCA_038203295.1 Caulobacterales bacterium | reverse complement strand
GGTGCGCGCGCCATAGCGCAACGGGTCGAACCAGGCCTCGTAGCGCGCGCCGCCGTCGACGCCGGTTTCATGTAGGCCGTGCAGCAGGTTCCAGCCAGACCCGCCAGACGCCGCCCGCGCACGGTCGATCACGCGCTTTGCAGCCGGCGCGTTCTGAGCCACTGCGGCCCAGGGCGCCAGCAACGTCGCGGCGGCGATCAGCGACGCGACTATCTTAAAAAGGGTCGGCGTCCGCATCAGGACGCAACAAGCCGCGAAGCTTGTCGAGAATGCGGCCCGACCGCCGCGCTTCGGCCTGGCAGGATCAGCTCGACTGGGTGTTGTCGGGCAGGCCCAGGATACGCTTGGAGATGATGTTGTTCTGGATCTCGAAGGACCCGCCGTAGATCGACATCGCCTTGCCGGAGAGCCAGCCGCGGACCGTTTCAATCTCCTCCCGGGTGAAATCGTCGCCGTCCCAGCCGAGACCCTGGTGGCCGAAGATCTCCAGCGTCAGTTCGGCACGGGTCTGGGCGACATGGGTGGCGGAGTTCTTCAGGACCGAAGCGCCGTTGGTGGCCCCATTCGCCTCCTTCGATTCGGCCATCACCCTTGCGAGCGTCAGGCCGTGAACCTTGGCGTCCATCTCGTGGTGGACGAGGCGGGTGCGAAGGTCCCGGTCCTCGATGCGGCCGTCGGCGTCGAGGGCCACATACTTCCTGGCGATCTGATTGAGCGGAATCGTGCGGCCGCCCATGGGCGCGCCGGTCTGGCTGGCGCGTTCGTGCTGCAAAAGGCGCTTGCCCACCGTCCAGCCGACATTGATCTGACCGAGCAGGGCATTCTTGGGCGCGGTCGCCTCAGTGAAGAAGGTCTCGCAGAACGGCGAGGCCCCGGCGATCAGCGCGATCGGCCGAGTCTCGATGGCCGGCTGGTGCATGTCGATCAGCATGAAGGAGATGCCGTCGTGCTTCTTGGCGCTGAAGTCGGTGCGGACCAGGGCACCGCACCAGTCGGAATATTGCGCGCCGCTCGTCCACGTCTTCTGGCCCGTGATCACCCAGTGGTCGCCGGCGTCGACGGCCTTCATCTGCAGCGAAGCCAGGTCAGACCCGGCGTTGGGCTCGGAGTAGCCGACGCACCACTGCACGTCGCCGCGGACGATCGGCGGGATGTGCTTGGACTTCTGCTCCTCGGTTCCATAGTCGAGGATGGTCGGCCCAATCATGGTGATGCCCATGCCGAACATCAGCGGATTGAAGGCGCCGGCCTTCTGCATTTCCTGCTGGAGCACGCGGGCCTGCTTCGGCGAAAGGCCGCCGCCGCCGTACTGCGTAGGCCAGGTCGGCGTCGCCCAGCCTTTTTCGCCAATGGCCTTCTTCCAGGCGGCGAGTTCGGCGCCGGGGGTCTGGCGCTCGGCCATCGCGTAGTGGGCCTTGCCGGCCAGGGAAGCCGGGAAGCTGGCCTCCAGCCAGGCAGCGGCCTCCTTGCGGAAGTCCTCGAGTTCGAGATCGGGTCCGAAGTCGGCCATGGCGGGTCTCCAAATCAGCTTGTCGCGGACACCTTACGGTTCGCGCGGCCGCTAACAAGCGTGTCGCGAGGGAAGGCGGGTTCGTGCGAAGGGACGGTGATGATCCCCTGGGAACATCTCGACAGCGCAAAAATCCCCGATGGCGGTGAGCTGAAGCTCATGCGCCGGGGCGAAGAATACTCGATCATGTCTGGTTCTACCGAGCTGATGAACAGCCGGCTGAGCGGGTCGGAGGTGGCGCTGGCGACGATGACCTGCGCGCGCGTCGCCGCCCGGCGGGACCTGTGCATCCTGATCGGCGGGCTGGGCATGGGCTTCACCCTGCGTGCGGCGCTCGCCGACCTGCCGACGGACGCGCAGGTGGTGGTGGCCGAACTGGTGCCGGCAGTGGTCGTCTGGGCGCGCGGGCCGATGGCGCACATCTTCGCGGGCAGCCTGGGGGACAGGCGCGTTTCGGTCCACGAGGCCGATGTCGCGGCGGTGATAGGGGCCGCGCGGCAATCGTTCGACGCGATCCTGCTGGACGTCGACAATGGCCCGGGCGGGCTGAACCGCGAGACCAACGACGGCCTCTATTCGGCGGGCGGCCTGCATGCGGCGCGGCGTGCACTGCGGCCGGGGGACGTGCTGGCAGTCTGGTCCGCCGGTCCCGACCGGGCCTTCACCGGCCGGCTGCACAAGGCCCGGTTCGACGTCGAGGAGATCCAGGTGCGCGCCAACGGCGGCCGCAAGGGTGCGCGCCACGTGATCTGGCTGGCGACGGCGGGCGAAGGCTAGCGGACCTCCACGACCGGCAGTTCGATTGCGCTGGCTCGGGCTGGGGCGTGAAAAACGCGCTGTGTCGCCTTCACATAGTCCGCCGGCTTGGCGAAGAAGATGTTGGGCGTGAAGGTTTGCGGATTGCGGTCGTACAGCGGGAACCAGCTCGACTGGACCTGCACCATGATGCGGTGCCCCGGCAGGAAGACGTGGTTCGTGGTCGGCATCACGAAGCGGTATGTCTCGACCTCGTTCGCGGGGATCGGTCGGGCGGTCGCGAAGCCCTCGCGGTAGCGGCCGCGGAAGATGTCCATGGAAATGCCGAGCTCGTAGCCGCCCATCTCCGGGCTGGAGGGCACGGTGTCGGGGTAGACGTCGATCAGCTTCACCACCCAGTCGGCATCCGTCCCGCTGGTGGAGGCGAAAAGATTGACCACGGGCGGGCCCGAGATCTGCAGAGGCGCGGTCAGCGGCGGGGAAACGTAGGTGAGTACGTCGGGACGGCCGTCCACGTGCCGCTGGTCGCTGGTCAGCCAGAACCGCCACTGGTCCGCGTCGTCGTTGCGCACCGGGCGGCGGACGTAGGGCACGGGGTTGGCGGGGTCGGAGATATATTCGTCGAAGGCCGCGCCGCCGGCGGGCGCGGCGAAGCTCAACCTCAGGCCGGGCTGGAAATAGAGGGGCTTCAGCCGGGCGGGGCACGCCATCTCGCAGGCCGGCGGCCATTTCTGCAGCCGATCCCATTTGTCGGCGCCGCTGCGAAAGATAAACACCGGCGGAGTGTCGGCCTTGGGGGCGCCTGTCTTCAGGTGGGCGTCTAGGAATGGCTTAAGCACCGTCATGCGGAACTCGGTGGCGGTGTCGCCCGGGAGCTTCAGTGCGCCGAGACTGCGCTGCTCATAGTTGACGCCCGAGTGACGCCAGGGGCCGACCACCAGGTAGTTCATGTCGTTGTTGAGGTCCTTCGGCTCGGCGGCCGCATAGGCGTGGACCGCCCCCCACATGTCCTCCTGGTCCCAGAGCCCGCCGACCCACATGGTGGCGACCTTGAGCGGCTGGTGGGCAAGCTCCTTGTCCAGCGCCTGTGCGCTCCAGAAACTGTCGTAGGCGGGGTGCTCGGTGACTTTGCGCCAGAACGGGATCTGGTCGAGGCCTGCGGCGCGCGCGAAGTCGCCCGCCGAGCCGGCGCGACGGAAATTCTCATAGTCGTCCAGGCCCTGGCGCGGGATCGCCTCTCCTTCGCCCCGGGCGGACATCTGGCCGGTGAAATAGTCGAGGTTCTTCTGCCGGAAGGCGCCGTAGTGGAACCAGTCGTCGCCCATCCAGCCGTCGACCATTGGGCTCTGCGGCACGGCGGCCTTCAGCGCCGGGTGCGGATTGATCAGCGCCATCAGGCTGGTAAACCCGTCGTAGGACGAGCCGATAATGCCGACGCGGCCGTTACTCTCAGGCAGGTTTTTCACCAGCCAGTCGATGGTGTCCCAGGCGTCGGTCGAGTGGTCGACCTTGGTGTGGTTCAGCGGGCCGATCAGCGGGCGGGTGACGACGTAGTCGCCCTCCGAGCCATACTTGCCGCGGATGTCCTGGTAGACCCGGATATAGCCATCGGCGACGAAGGGCTCGTCCATCTGGGAAAGCGCGGCCTCGACGTGGGGCGAGAAGAACCGCTGGGTGCGTTTCTTGGCGTTGTAGGGCGTGCGCGACAGCAGGATCGGCGCATCCTTCGCCCCCTTCGGCAGGACGATCACCGTGTAGAGCTTCACCCCATCACGCATCGGAATCATGACCGTGCGCTTGACGTAGTCGAAGCCGTCCCGCGGGAAATCGAACTTCGCAGGAATATCGGGCGTCATCGGATCGGTTTGGGCAAGGGCCGGCGCGGCGAGAGCGAAGGCGGCAACCGCGGCGGCGAGCAGGGTGTAACGGGTCATGTTGCGACCGTAGCCGATGGGCTGGCCTTGAGAAGAGGGCCTTGGCGCCTCCGGCCGATCTCACGTAGGCCTGTCGCGTGGCGTGGATTGGGGAGTGAACGATGCGGATCCGAACTCTTGCCGGCCTTGCCTTG
>JBBREC010000222.1:0-4421 GCA_038203295.1 Caulobacterales bacterium | reverse complement strand
CGAGACCAAGGTCCTGACCTTCGTGGTGTTGACCGGCCGCGGCGGGATGCCGGCGTTCAAGGACAGCCTTGGCGACGCCGAACTGGCCACGATCATGACCTATGTCCGTACGGCCTGGGGCAATAAGGGCAAGCCGGTCGGGCCGGCCGACTTCGCCAAGGCGCGGACAGGCCCGCCGCCTTCGACTAGGCTGCAGGCCCACTAGCCCCGCCGCCGGGGCGGCCCGGAACGCCCGATGTGTGACACGCTCGTCGCCCTGCCCGCCGCCGCCCAGCGGGGCGGCCTGCTGTTCGCAAAGAACAGCGACCGCGAGCGCAACGAGGCCCAGTTGCTGGAAATCGCGCCGGCGCGCCATAACGCGACCGGCCAGCCACTGAAGCTGACCTACATCACCATCCCTGATGTGGACCGGACCCGCGCCTGCCTGCTCAGTCGACCTTTCTGGATGTGGGGCGCGGAGATCGGCGCCAATGACCGCGGTGTGGTGATCGGCAACGAGGCCCTGCACGCCAAGGCGCCGGCCCAGCGCCGCCGCGCGCTCACCGGCATGGATCTGGTGCGTCTTGGCCTGGAACGCGCCGACACCGCCGCCAGAGCGGTCGAGATCATGATCGCCCTGCTGGAACAGTACGGCCAGGGCGGCGACTGCGGGCACCTCGGGCGGTTCTACTACAATAACGGCTTCATCATCGCCGACCCGACTGAGGCCTATGTGCTGGAGACCGCTGGCCGCTGGTGGGCCGTGCAACGGGTGACCTCGCATCGGGCGCTTTCCAACGCCTATTCGATCGGCCGCGACTACGACGCGGCGAGCCCGGACATAACCCGGCACGCCGCCGAACAGGGCTGGGTCGGGCCAGACGGCCGCTTCAACGTCGCCGCTAATCTGACCGACGAGACCCGCGACGCCGTCAGTTTCGGCCGCGGCCGCTGCGCGCGGGGCCAGGCCCTGCTGGACCGCGCCGCGCCGCGGCTGACGCCCGGGGCGATGATGGCCATCCTGCGTGACCACGGCGACGCGCAGGACTGGAGCCCGGCCAACACCCGCGACCGCACCATCTGCATGCACGCGGCCGATGGCGCGCGACGCAGCCAGTCGGTCGCCTCGATGGTCAGTGAGCTGCGGGCTGGCCGCTTCATCCACTGGGTGACCGGGACCTCGGCGCCCTGCACCAGTCTCTTCAAGCCCGTGATCCTGGAGGCCAGCCTGCCCGATCAGGGCGCGTCCGCCACCGACCACTATGACGCGCAGGCGCCGTGGTGGCGCCACGAGCGGCTGCATCGGGTCATGCTGCACAACTTCGGCCCGGCCCTCGCCGGCATCGCACCTGAACGCGACGCGCTGGAAGCCAGCTTCCTGGCCCGGATGGACGCCGCGCCTGACGGCGACCTCGCCGCAGTCGCTCGCCAGTGCTGGCGCGAGGCGGACGCGGCTGAGACGCGCTGGCGCGCGGCCTTGCCGCTTCCGGCGGCCGCGCCGACCGACAGCCACCGGCGCAGCTGGGCGCGGCTCAATCAGGTGGCGGCATTCCCGCGAAGCTGATTTCCTGCGAGCGCCAGAAGGAAAACATCATGGACGGCGCCTACAACCGCACGAACCGGCCCGATCTGGCGGCCTACTGGATGCCGTTCACGGCCAACCGGCAATTCAAGGAGAACCCGCGCCTGCTGGTCTCGGCCGCGGGCATGTACTACCGCGACGAAGATGGCCGGGAGATCCTTGACGGCACGTCCGGTCTCTGGTGCTGCAACCTCGGCCACGCACGCCCTGAGATCGCCGAGGCGGTCGGCCGCCAGCTGATGACGCTGGACTACGCGCCGTCCTTCCAGATGGGCCACCCGATCGCCTTCGACTTCACCACGGCGCTGGCGAAGATCGCACCCAAGGGTCTGGACCGCATCTTCCTGACCAACTCCGGATCCGAGTCCGTCGACACCGCGCTAAAGATCGCGTTGGCCTACCACCGCGCCAGGGGCCAGGGGCAACGCACCCGGCTGATCGGCCGCGAGAAGGGCTATCACGGGGTCGGCTTCGGCGGAATCTCGGTGGGTGGCCTCGTCAACAACCGCAAAACGTTCGTCCTGCTGCCCGGCGCTGACCATATCGGTCATACCCATGATCCCGTCCGCAACGGTTTCACGCGCGGCCTGCCGGCGCACGGCGCCGAGCGCGCCGACGATCTGGAACAGCTGATCGCCCTGCACGGCGCCGAGACCATCGCCGCGGTGATCGTCGAGCCGGTGGCGGGCTCGGCCGGCGTCCTGCCGCCGCCGGTGGGATACCTGCAGCGCCTGCGCGCCATCTGCGACGCGCACGGCATCCTGCTGATCTTCGACGAGGTGATCACCGGCTTCGGGCGCCTGGGTTCGCCCTTCGCCGCCCAGCATTTTGGGGTCACGCCCGATCTGATGACCACGGCCAAGGGCATCACCAACGGCGTCCTGCCCATGGGTGCGGTGTTCGCCAGCCGCGCGGTGCACGATGCGCTGATGACCGGCCCGGACGCGGCCATCGAGCTCTTCCACGGCTACACATATTCCGGCCATCCAGTGGCCTGCGCGGCCGGCCTGGCGACGCTGAAAATCTACCAGCGCGACGGGCTCTTCACCCGCGCAGCAACGCTCGGCGCCGACTGGGAGGCCGCCGCCCACGCGCTGCGCGACGCCCCGCACGTGGCCGATATCCGCAACATCGGCCTGATGGCGGCGGTGGAGCTGTCGCCCCGCCCCGGCGCGCCGGGCGCCCGCGGCTATGAGGTGCTGGTGAAGGGCCTGCAGGCCGGCGTCCTGATGCGCGCCACCGCCGATACCGTTGCGCTCTCTCCACCCCTGATCATCAGCCTGGAGGAGATAGGCCGACTGTTCGCGACGCTCCGCAAGGTGCTCGAAGACATCGCCTGAGCCGTCAATCCCGGGGCGCCGGCGCGCGCCCGTAGCGCCAGGCCAGCGCCGGCAGCAAGAGCAGGCTTGCGATGGTCGAGGTGATCAGGCCGCCCAGGATAACCACGGCCATCGGCCCCTGGATCTCGCGCCCCGCCTGACCGGTCGAAATGGCCAGCGGCAGGACGCCCAGGCCGGTCACAAGGGCGGTCATCAGGATCGGCGTGACCCGCTCGCGGGCGGCCAGCAGCACAGTGGCGGCCGACCAGTCGTGACCCTCCTGCCCGATCAAGTGGTCCAGGTGGGAGATCAGCAGGATAGAGTTGCGCGCCGCCACGCCGAACAGGGTGACGAAGCCGACGAGCGCGCCGAGCGAGAGGCTAGCGCCGGTCAGGGCGACCGCAATCACCCCGCCCACCAATGCGAACGGCGTCGCGCCGAGGATCAGCGCGGTCGACCGGCCGCTGCCGAACGCCAGCAACAGCAGCGCCACCACGCCCGCAATGGCGAGGCCGCTATTGAACAGCAGTTCCTTGCGTGCCGCCGCCGCGCCCTGGGCCGTTCCTGTGTAGTCGAGATAGACGCCTGGGGGCAGCTTCACCTGGGCGGCGATCGCCTTCTGGGCGGCCCTGGCGACCCTGGCGACGTCCTGGGGCGCCGGGTTTGCGGTAATCACCTGACGCGGCCGGCCACCGTCGTGGCTGACCGAGGTGCGGCCCTCGGTGAGGTAGACCTTGGCGATAGCTTTCAGCGGCACGACCGTCCCCGTCGCCGAGCGGATGAGGAGGTCGCCGACGGATTCCGGGTCCTGACGCAGGTCAGGCGTCGTGGTCACCGCGATGTCGATGGCGCGGATGTCCTGGAAAATCTGGGCCACCGTCGCGCCTTGATAGGCCGTCTGCACGGCGTCCAGCGCCTCGGCAGGCGACACGCCGTAACGGGCCAGCGCCTGGAAATCGAGGTCTATGCGGACAACCGGCGTCGAGGGCGGAGTCTGCACCTTAACATCCACCGCGCCTGGAACCCTCTCCAGCACCGCGGCGATCTGCGCTGCGATCTTGTCGAGGGTGTCGAGGTCCGCGCCATAGACGCCAACGGCAAGCGCCGCCGTCTCGCCGGAGAGCGACTCCCCGATGCGGTCGCCGAGGAAGGTCATCACTTCGGTGCTAAGGCCCGGATAGCTGTCCAGCACCTTGTGGATCGCCTTCTGCACCTGGTCCTGCTTCGCGCCGGAGAGACCCGGTTTCAGCTCGACGTGGAATTCGCTCCGCTCCGTGCCGAACACGTCCTCGCCGCCCTCAGCGCGCCCGATCTGCTGCTCGATAGAGGCAATGCCGTCGATGTGCAGGAGATCCCTGGTGATCCGCTGTCCATAGTCGCGCATGACCGGCAGCGAGGCGCCGGGCCGACCCTGGACGCCAAGCACGAAATGGCCCTCGCGGAAGCTGGGCAAGAGCTCGGAATTGAACAGCATGAACCCCGCGACGGTGACCAAGGCGGCGATCGCCGTGGCGCCCATGGCCAAACGGGGCGCGGCGATG
>JBBREC010000221.1:0-4467 GCA_038203295.1 Caulobacterales bacterium | reverse complement strand
CATGGTCTCCGCGCCGATGACCAGCGCGCCCTTCGACCGGTTGCGGGCCACGACGCCGTCGGCCACCGACAGCGCATAGACGAAGCCCGAGCAGACGGCCTGGACGTCGAAGGCGATCCCGATGGGGCAGCCCAGCTTGCGCTGCACGATGGCGGCGGTGGCCGGGAAGGTCAGGTCGGGCGTGGTGGTGGCAACGATGATCAGGTCGACATCGGCCGGCGTCCGGCCGGCCGCGGCCAGGGCCTTGCGCGCCGCCTCGACGGCCAGGTCCGACACCGGCTGGTCGTCGGTGACGCGGTGACGCTGGCGGATACCTGTGCGCTCGACGATCCACTCGTCGGAGGTGTCGACGAATTTCGAGAGGTCGTCGTTGGTCACGACCTGTTCGGGCAGGTACGAGCCGACGCCGGTCACCACGCTACGCAAAACGCTCGTCACTCGGCAGCTCCTTGCGGCGCGTCGCCCTTGGCTGACGCGCTTGGGGCGGGCGCCTGCTCGGCGAGCGCGGCCGGGAGCCGTCTCATATTCCGTTCGATCTCCGCGGAGAAGTCACTGCGGGCAAGATCGGCCGCCACGCGGATGGCCTGGGCGAAGTCGCGGTCGCTGGCCCCGCCGTGGCACTTCAGGACGATGCCGTTCAGCCCGAGCAGCGGAGCCGCCGGCGGCGGGCTCATGCGGTCGCGGAACTTGCGCAGCGCTGGCCGCGCCATGACCGCGCCCAGGGTGGCCATCAGGCCGGAGGTGAGCGCGTTGCGCAGCTCGTTGTTCATGAAGCGCGCCGCGCCTTCCATGGACTTCAGCGCGATGTTGCCGGTGAAGCCGTCGGTGACGATGACGTCGACAGCGCCTCGGGTGATGTCGTCGCCTTCCACGAAGCCGCGGTAGTCGAGGTCGAGGCCACCCTGGCGCAGGATCCGGTGCGCCTCGCGAACTTCCTCGTGGCCCTTCATTTCCTCGGAGCCAACATTCAGCAGTCCGACGGTGGGCTTGGGCACGCCGTGGGCGGCGCGGTGGAAGGCCTCGCCCATGATTGCGAACTCGACCAGGCGCGCGGCGTCGCAGTCGATATTGGCGCCCACGTCGAGGAAGGTGGTCAGCGAGCTTGGCGTGGGAATGGAAGTGACCAGGGCGGGACGCTCCAGGTCGGCGCACATCCGCAGGATCAGCTTGGAGATCGCCATCAGGGCGCCGGTGTTGCCGGCCGAAAGCGCGGCGACGGCCTGACCTTCCCGCACTGCCTCGACGGCGTTCCACATCGACGTGCCCTTGCTTCGGCGCAGGGCCTGAGCGGGCTTTTCGTCCATACCGACAACCTTGTCGGAGTGGCGGATTTCGACGCGGCGGGCGACCTCGCCGTGTTTGGCCAGCTCGGCCCGGATGATCGTCTCGTCGCCGTGCAGCAGGAAGCTGACCGTGCCCGGCAGGGTGGCGATCGCGCGGGCGACGGCGGCGATGACCACGGGCGGCCCGTGGTCTCCGCCCATGGCGTCGATGGATATTACCAGGGGTTGGGTCAAGACGGCGCTTTGGTCCTTCGACGGGTCCCGCCGGATTCGGGCCGACGATAGCGCCCGCGCCCGACGATGCAAACAAACCACGCCGCTAGGGCTTGGGCTCCTGCAGTTTCTTGAGCACCGCGAAGGGGGATTTTTCCTCATCTGACGGGGTGTATTCGAACTGGACCCCCGGCTTGCGGGCGAAGGGATCGATCTCGAGCGCCAGGTGCTCAACGACATAGCCGGCCACGTCGATGGCCTCGCCGGTCAGGATGTCGGGCGGATCCGGGGCGTCCAGATCGTAGTCGACTTCGCCGCCGTCGGAGTGAGGCGCCTGGTCGCTGCTGGAGGGTACAGCACGCAGTTCAATCTCGCCGCTGAGCGGTTGTTCAAAAGCGTCCAGCGACACGGCGCAGATTTGCTCGACCAGGGCGTCGAACCGGCCGTGGATTTCCACCCCGTCCATCCAGGGCTTGAGCGTCAGGCGGGCCGTCAGCGCCGGCAGGCTTTCGAGGCCAAGGTCTTTGGCGATCTTCGCGCGTTCATCGGCGTCGGGCTCGAGCGTCAGCGTCATCACGCCGCGGCCCAGCTCGTGCAGCAGGACGGGTTTGGACCAGGCGTGACTCATATTGCCTTCCAGTCGACATCGCCGGCCAGCATCCGCTCCAGCGGCTGGGCCGCCAGCGCGACGCGCTGATCCAGCACATAGGCCGCCAGCCCGGGCGCGCCGGCCGCATCCGCTTCGGCGTAGATCGTGCGAATCAGCAGTGCTTCGAGCTGGTCCGTCACCGGCAGGGCTTTGAAGGCCTTTTCATAGGAGCGGGCCCGGCCGAACAGGGCCTCGCCCAGCTTGCGCATCTTCCTGCCCACCGACAGGTCGCCAACGCCCATTTCACGCAGCGCATGGTCCAGCGACTTCACGTAGGTGTCGAAGAGCGCCTGGGAGGTCTCCGCGCCCTGCTCGCCGCCAGTGCGCAGGCGCTCGATCACCAGCACGACATGCAGGGTGTAGAGCTCGAAGCGCCCCTCCACTGTGTCGGGGACGCCCAGGTCGGCGTAGAGCGCCGGCGTGCGCGACTGATCGACCACGCGCAGGTAGAGCGCCTGGCCAACGGCCCTGGCGGGCCTGGGTCGGAACAGTCGGTCCAAAAGCATGACGCCTCGATTTCGCCCGATGAGCCAGCTAAAGGGCGGCATTGAACTAGTGGGCCGCGAGCGATAGGTCAAAGCCCTCAAGAGATTAGATCGGACAACCAGCTGCTCATGATCCGTCGCGCCGCCTACGCCGCCATCGCCCTCAGCCTGCTGTCGACGGCGTCCTGCGCGCCGATCACCAGCTATTCCGGCTTCCAGGCCATCGAGTCCGACCCGAAGGACGTCAAGGTCGCCGTCGACACCAAGTCCACGGTGCGCGGCAAGCTGGGCTCGCCCTCGGCCACATCGACCTTCGATCCCAACACCTGGTTCTACATGAACCAGGTGAAGGAGCGGGTAGCCTTCCGCCGGCCCACGGTCGTCGCCCGCAATGTCACCGCGATCACCTTCAATAAAGAGAACGAGCAGGTGGTGAGCGTGAACAACTACACGCTCAGGGACGGCAAGGTGATCGCATTCAATGGCCGCGAGACTCCCACCCGGGGCCGCGAGCTGACCATCCTCGAACAGCTTCTAGGCAACGTCGGCCGCGGTTCCATGCTGCCGCGCGACGACGAGACTGTGCCGGGCAGCCGGCCGGGCGACCAGCGCCGCTAATACCGACGGACGCACAACCCAGAATCAAAAACGCCCCGGAGATCGCTCTCCGGGGCGCCTTCGTGTCTGGATCAGACGATCAGTGCGCCGCCAGCACCGCCAGCAGCAGCAGGGCCACGATGTTGGTGATCTTGATCATCGGGTTCACCGCGGGACCGGAGGTGTCCTTGTAGGGGTCGCCGACGGTGTCGCCGGTCACCGCGGCCTTGTGGGCCTCGGAGCCTTTGCCGTGCAGCACGCCGGCGCTATCGGTGAAGCCTTCTTCGATCACCTTCTTGGCGTTGTCCCAGGCGCCACCGCCGCTGGTCATCGAGATGGCGACGAACAGACCCGTGACGATCACCCCCATCAACATGGCGCCGAGGCAGGCGAAGGCGTCGACCTTGCCGGCGATGGCGTTGATGATGAAGAACAACACGATGGGGGATGCGACCGGCAACAGGGACGGCACGATCATTTCCCGGATCGCCGCCTTGGTCAGGATGTCCACGGCCCGACCGTATTCCGGCTTCACATCACCCGTCATGATGCCGGGGTTTTCCCTGAACTGACTGCGGACTTCCACCACCACGGACTGGGCCGCCCGGCCAACGGCGGTCATCGACATGCCGCCAAACAGGAAGGGCAGCAGGCCTCCGAACAGCAGGCCCACAACCACGTAGGGGTTGGAGAGGTCGAAGGCGACCGCGCCCAGGCCGTCAAAGAACGACCCCGGGGTGGCGTTGGCCGCGAAGTACTTCAGGTCCTCGGTGTAGGCGGCGAAGAGCACGAGAGCGCCCAGGCCGGCCGAACCGATGGCGTAGCCCTTGGTGACCGCCTTGGTGGTGTTGCCCACGGCGTCCAGCGCGTCGGTGGTGACACGCACTTCCGGGGGCAGGCCGGCCATTTCGGCGATGCCGCCGGCGTTGTCGGTTACGGGACCGAAAGCGTCCAGCGCGACCACGAAGCCCGCCAGCGAAAGCATGGCGGTCGTGGCGATGGCGATGCCGAACAGGCCCGCCAGGTTATAGGTGACGATGATGCCGACGATGATCACCAGGGCCGGGGCCGCGGTGGATTCCAGGCTCATGGCCAGGCCCTGGATCACGTTGGTGCCGTGGCCGGAGACCGAAGCCTGGGCCACCGACTTCACCGGACGGAAGTTGGTGCCGGTGTAGTATTCCGTGATCATCACGATCAGCGCGGTGATCGCCAGGCCCGCCATCGAGCAATAGAACAG
>JBBREC010000220.1:0-4480 GCA_038203295.1 Caulobacterales bacterium | reverse complement strand
ATGGTGGCCGACGCCGACGCGGCCCTGAAGGCGATGACGCCGGACGAGATCAATGCGCTGGAGGGCAAGGACGTCACCTTCCAGCTCGGCGAGATGAAGATGCCCTTCACGGCGGAGGGTTTCGTCCTGTCGTTCTCGCTGCCCAATTTCCATTTCCACGCCACCACCGCTTACGACATCCTGCGGATGAAGGGCGTGCCGCTGGGCAAGCGCAACTACATGGGCCCGTTGCGAATGAAGACCGCCTAGGGGGCTGCTTCCCGGCCGCCCGCTTGACGTTGCTGCGGGCCGTATCGCAACTGGCCCGAAATCAAACAACCGTTTCAGGAAAACGCCATGAGCGACGTGATGGACAAGACCACCAGTCTGACGGGGAAGCTGTTCGACCTGACCGGAAAAGTCGCGGTGATCACCGGCTCGTCGCGCGGCATCGGCAAGGCGATCGCCGAGCAGATGGCGGCCCATGGCGCCAAGGTGGTGATCTCGTCGCGCAAGGCCGGCCCCTGCGACGAGGTCGCCGCCGCGATCAACCAACGAAGCCCTGGCCACGCCATCGCGGTCCCGGCCAATATCTCGTCCAAGGACGACCTTCAGCGGCTGATGGACGAGACCCGAAAGGCGTTCGGCAAGATCGACATCCTGGTCTGCAACGCCGCCTCGAACCCCTACTACGGCAGCCAGCTCGAGATCAGCGACGACGCCTTCACCAAGATCCTGGCCAACAACATCATCGCCAACAACTGGATGATCGCGATGGTCGCGCCCGAGATGAAGGACCGCAAGGACGGCGCCATCATCGTGGTCTCGTCGATCGGCGGCCTGCGCGGCACCGAGGTGATCGGGGCCTATGCGATCTCCAAGGCCGCCGACATGCAGCTGGCGCGCAACCTCGCGCGCGAACTGGGCCCCCACAACATCCGCATCAACTGCATCGCGCCGGGCCTGGTGAAGACCGACTTCGCCAAGGCGCTGTGGGACACGCCCGAAGGCGAGAAGCGCGCCTCCACCGGCACTCCGCTGCGCCGTCTGGGCGAGCCTGACGACCTCGCCGGAGCGGCGGTCTACCTGGCCTCGCGCGCCGGCGCCTGGACGACCGGGCAGACGATCGTGGTGGATGGCGGGAGCACCTGCTGAACGACGTCGGGTTCGCGACCTCGACACCCGAGGATCTTGAGCGTCTGACCGCGCTGAAGCTCACCGCCATGCATGACGCCCTGGCGCGGATCGGGCGGTTCGATTCGGTACGCTCGGCGGCCCGTTTCGCGCGGGAATTCCGACCCGGCGTCACCCGCCTTATCCATCGGGGCGGTGCGTTCGCGGGCTGCGTGACGGTCTATCCCGCCACCGATGGCGACTGGATCATCGAGCACTTCTACGTCGCGCCGGAGCATCAGGGCCGGGGGCTCGGCGACATCGTCCTGCGCCGGCTGCTGGACGAGGCCGACGGCGCGGGCGTGGCGGTGCGCCTGAGCGTCCTGGTCGATAGCGAGGCCAACCGCTTCTACCCCCGCTATGGTTTCGCCGAGACCCACCGCGAAGCCTTCGACATCTACTACCGGCGTGGCGCGAAGTTCAGGACGCCCTGACCGACAGCTCACGCGCCTTCGCCAGGCGTTCGATACCGGCGTCCAGGGTCTCGTCGCGCTTGGAGAAACACAGGCGCAGGATCGAGGTGACGGCGTCTTCCTCGTAGAGCGCGGAGACGGGGATGGCGGCGACGCCGGCCTCCTTGACGGCCCGGAGCGCAAAGTCACGGTCGGGCTCGGTGACGCCGGAGGCGGCGAGGTCGACGTTGAGGAAATAGGTGCCCTGCGAGGTCAGGACCGAGAAACCCTCACGCTTCAGGCCGGCGGCCAGCCGGTCGCGGGAGCGCTCAAGGTCGCGCGGCATCTTTGAGAACCAGTCGCCGGAATTCTCCAGCCCCCAGGCGACCGCGACCTGCAGGTTGGGCGGGGTGGTGAACGTCAGGAACTGGTGGGCGCGGGCCAGCGTGTGGGTCAGCGCCGGGGCGGCGCAGAGGAAGCCCACCTTCCAGCCGGTGAGGCCGAACATCTTGCCCGCCGAGCCGATCTTCACCGTCCGCTCGCGCATGCCCGGAAAGGCGATCAGCGGCCGATGGATGGCGTTGCCGAACACCACCTGCTCCCAGACCTCGTCGCAGATGGCGATCGTATAGTGGGCGACGCAGAACTCGGCCAGCAGGGTGAGGTCGGCTTCGGGCAGGACGACCCCGGCCGGATTGATCGGGTTGTTCAGCACCACGAAACGGGTGCGCGGGGTGAACGCCTCTTCCAGCATGGCGCGGTCGAAGCGCCAGTGCGGGGGCTGGAGCTTCACCAGCTTCGGCACGCCGCCGGCCCTTCGGATCAGCGGCAGGTAGGCGTCGTAGACCGGCTGGAAGACGATCACCTCGTCGCCCGGCTCGATCAGGGCGAAGAAGGCCGCGGCCAGCGCCTCGGTGGCGCCCGAGGTGACGGTCACCTCGCCGGCCCAGTCGAAGTCGAGGCCCTGAGCGCGCTGATAGTGGCCAGCGACGGCCTGGCGCAGCTCCGGCAGGCCCGCCATCGGCGGATACTGGTTGTAGCCGTTCATCACCGCATCGGCGGCCTTGGCGCGGATCGACTCGGGGCCCGGGTCGTCGGGAAAGCCCTGGCCGAGGTTCACGGCGCCCAAGGTTCTGGCGAGGCCCGACATCTCCTCGAAGATGGTTGTCGGCAGGCTTGAGAAGATCGGGTTGGCCATTAGATCATCGTACGGAGGGAAGCTTGGCCCTCAAGACCATTCCGGAAGGCGTCCGTCCATGGAGATCGTCGAGTTCAGTCCCGACCACGCCGCCGCTTTCAAGGCGCTGAACGTTGCCTGGATCACCCGGTACTTTGCGCTGGAGCCCAAGGATCTGGAGGTTCTGGACGATCCCCAGGGCAAGATCGTCGCCTCGGGCGGGCGCATCTTCATGGCCTTCAAGGACGCCGAGCCGGTGGGCTGCGTCGCGCTGATCCGGATGGCTGACGGTGGCTTCGAGGTGGCCAAGATGACCGTGGTGGAGACCCTGCGCGGATCGGGCCTCGGCCGCATTTTGATGCAGCGCTGCATCGACGCGGGCGCCGAGGCGGGCGCGCCCAGGCTCTATCTGGAGACCAACTCGGGCCTCGCCCCGGCGCTGGGGCTGTACCGATCCATGGGATTCAGCGACGCGCCGCCAGCCGGGGCGGGCGACTACGCGCGAGGCGATGTCTGGATGGAACGGCGTTACTAGGCGCGCCGCCTAGGCGTGGGTCGCCAGCACAACGCCCAGCAGCACCGCGCACCAGTGCGCGGCGGCTGCGGCGACCACATGGCCGTGCCAGATGGCGCGGGAGAACTTGAGCCGCTTGTTCACATAGAAGATCACTCCGGTGGAGTAGAGCAGCCCGCCCGCCACCAACAGCAGCAGCGCGACCCAGTAGACGCTGTCGACCAGCGGCTTGATCGCCACCACCACCAGCCAGCCCAGCGCCAGATAGACAGCCACCCAGAGCTTACGGTCGACCCTGGGCGCGAAGAGCTTGCCCAGCGCACCCACGCCGGCGATCGACCAGACAGCCGCTGTCATCCCCCACGCCCAGGCGCCGGTGAGGTTGTGCGTCGTGAACGGCGTGTAGGACCCGGCAATCATCAGGAAAATCCCGGCATGGTCCAGGCGGCGCAGTACCGGCCGGTGTTTCGCCTTGGCGAAATTATAGGCGGTAGAGAAGGCCAGCATGGCCAGTACGCCCACGGCATAGATCGAGACGCCGACCACCTGGCTGATCGACCCGTCGCGAACCGCCAGCGTCAGCAGGACGATCCCGCCCACCAGCGCCAGGGTCAGACCCACCACATGCACCACCAGATCCGCGCACTTGGCGGCCGGCGTGGGATAGTGGGGAGGCGGCTTGGCGGTCGGGACGGCAGTCATGATCCACTCCATAGGGTCCCTTTCTAGAGCCCGCGTCGTCCCTTTTCCACAGGCCCGTCTCCGGGGCCGCGCCAACGGCGCACCGAAAACGCTCGGCTGCCCGTTTGTCGCGCACGATGAGCGCTTCGCAACGGGTGGATGGGGACGTCGGCATGCCGCTTCTCCTGATGGACAAGGGCCGGGCCGGGGAGCCTACCCACGAGAAGGGAAGAGAGATGTTTGCACGTGTCGCTTTGACAGCCGCGATCCTCGCGGGCCTGGCCGCCACGCCGGTCGCCGCCAGAGAGCTGGCCTTCACTGCCGCGCTCAGGGGCGACAGGATGCCGACCATGACGGGGTCAAAGGCGACCGGCCAGGCGCGTATCGTCGTGAACACCGATACCCAGGCCGTAGATGTCTCGATGACGGTGGACGGGCTGAAGGTGCAGAGCCTCTGGAAGACCCTCGTGCCGACGCCAATGGGGCCGATCCATCTGCACGTCTATGGCTCGCACGACCATTCGAACCCGGACTCCGCCGCATTGCTATTCCCGGCGCCCTACG
>JBBREC010000219.1:0-4505 GCA_038203295.1 Caulobacterales bacterium | reverse complement strand
CACCAGACCTCCCCCAATCCCCGCAGAAAAAAGGGGAGCCGCGGCTCCCCTCGCCCGGGCCGCTCGCGCGCCCGGCGACTTGTCGCCGGGCTCCGCGCCGTCCTTCGGCGCGCCGGTGCCCGACGAGCCCATGAACAGCTTCTTGCCGTCCGGGAACGTCACGTCGCGGCCATTGGCTTTGCAGATCGGCGTGCAGGCCTTGTCCTTCGACTGATAGCCGCGGACCACGATCTCTGTGCCGGCCTTCAGTGTATTCCGGTCAATACCGGCGCGGAGCAAAGTGTTGGGCGTACCGCCCTCGACCATCCACTCGCCCTGGGCGAAGGCCGGGTTGGTGTTCACGATGTGGACCCAGGCGTGCGGGTTGATCCACTCGATCTTGGTCACTTTGCCCCTGAGGAGCACAGGCGACTTGCCATCGAATTCGGCGGCGAAGGCGTGGTGAGCGTAGGCCTGCTGCACGCCGACCGTGGCGGCGAGCACGCCGGCGGCGATGAGAGCAGGAACGATAGCGCGACGGTAATTCATGAAACGCCTCCAGCGGCAGATGCGGACTTTTTGGGTATAGAGCCCCATGAGGATGGGACTGAGGCTATCACTTCAGCGGTTCTTTGCGCAGGTGGCCGTACATCAGTTCCTCGACGAACTCGACGCACTTGAACTGCTGCAGCCGGGCATCGTCGCCCACCCGCTTGTAGAGATTCACCGAGAGCTTCCAGGGACGCGTGAAGGTCGCCGCGTCGGTGATCTCGGCCTCGTAGCGCATCACACCGGGGCCCGTCGGCGTCCAGCGCTCGACCACCTTCATGTCGCCCGAGTGGAAGTTTCCGGCCCGATCGAACCAGGTCGAATCCAGCATGCCGGTGACAGTAACGACCAGAGTGTCGCCTTCCCACTTGGCCACCGACTGGCCCATCCAGCTGTCGACCGGCGCGGGGCCGGGATCGACGAACTGCAGGTTGCGCACGGCGCCGGCGTATTCGTAGGCGATCAAGGTCGCCTTCTCGGATTGGAAGATCTGGAATGGCAGGGCCATGTAGTTGGCGCGCGGTACGCCCGGCAGGTAGCACTTGATCTCCGGATCGCGGTGGATCCAGTCGGCCCGGTTCTCGTCGCGCTGCTTGCGCGCTTCAGGCGTGTAGGGGAGCGCGCCGCCTTCGACGATGCCGAGGCCGGCAGGCACGGAGCCCACGGCGCCCAGCGCCAGGACGTCCTTGGCCGGCACCGGCACAACCGGGCCCGGGCGCATCTGCAGCGCCGCGCTCGCGGCATGCGGCTCGATGTTCCAGTTGGCGGTGTTCATCGCCTGCCAGACGCCGTTGAGGTCGGGATGCTTGCCGTCGGGGCCGCGCGGGGCGCGATAGCTCGACGCCGCGGGCTTGCCTTTGGCGTCGGGCGCCGCCTGCGCCTGGCCGCCGATCACAAGGCTCGCCAGCGCCAGAGCCGCCATAGTCCTGATCATTCTTCGCTCCCCAATATCCGCCCTGACTCAAGGCGTATCTTAATTTTGCAGTTTTTCTAACGGACGTTTGGACATTGCGCCAGACGGCCAGGCTTTGACATTTACGGCCCAGGCGATTAGCGCCCGCTAATGGCGGTACGTCACCTCTTTGCGACTCCGGTCTACGAAGCCTCGCTTAACACAGACCGGTATTTCGAAAATTTCAGCGCGGAATTGGAAGACGCTTGCCGCATGCTCGCCGACGAGGATGGGGCCGGCCAGGCCTGGTCGAAGGCCCACGGTTATGGCGGTTACACCTCCTACGCCTCGCTGGACGACCTGCCGCGGCGCGCCACGGTGTTCGGCGACCTCAAACGCCGGCTGGACCGCCACGCCAGGGCGTTCGCCAGGGAGCTCTCGTTCGATCTCGGCGCCGGGCGGCTGAAGCTCGACAGCCTGTGGGTCAATATCCTGAGGCCCGGCGCGGCCCATACCGGTCACATCCACCCGCACAGCGTGATCTCCGGCACGGTCTATGTGGCCACGCCAAAGGGGGCGAGCGCCCTGAAGCTCGAGGACCCGCGCCTGCCGCTGATGATGGCCGCCCCGCCCCGCAGCGCCGACGCGCCGGAAGACGCCCGCGCCTTCGTCTATCTGCAGCCGCAGGCGGGCACGGTGTTGATGTGGGAGAGCTGGCTGCGCCATGAGGTTCCGGCCAACCAGGCCAGGGCAGATCGCATCTCCGTCAGCTTCAACTACGCCTGGCGCTAAGGTCAGTCCGACGCCGGCAACACGCTGCGGACATTGCCTGTCGGCGCCTTGGCCATAAGCGATCCGCGTTGGGCGCCGGTGGCGTATTTCTCACCGAAGAAATCGCCCGGGTTCCAGGTCGGCCGCCGGGGCATGTCGGTAAGTTCGCGGGTGATCTCGTAATTGATGCGCGCGAACTTGGCGCCGGCCGCATAGCTGATTGGCTGGGAGAGGTCGTCGCAGGGCTTGTGGTAGCAGTTCGCCAGGAAGCTTCGGAACGCTTTCTCACCGCCATTCTGGAAGCCGGTCATCAGGAACACCGCCGGCACCCCGACCTCCACAAAGCGGAAATGGTCCGAACGGGTAAAGAGTCCCTCCTCCGGCATCGGGTCGCCTGAAAGCTGCAGGCCGACGCGGCCCGCGGCGCGCTTCACGGCCGGACCGATCCCCGAGCGGTCGGCGCCGAAGGCCACGACGTCGGTGAAATCGTAGGTCAGCACCGGCATGTCGATATCGATATCGCCGACGATCTTCTGCAGCGGCACGGTTGGATTGCGGGCGAAGTATTCGGCCCCCAGCAGGCCCTTCTCCTCGCCGGTGACGGTCAGGAAGAGGATCGAGCGGCGCGGGCGCTTGCGGGCTTCGGCAAAGGTCCTGGCGACTTCAAGCGTGGTGGCCACCCCTGCGGCGTTGTCGAGCGTGCCGTTGTTGATGGCGTCGCCGTTCACCGGCTTGGTGATGCCGATGTGGTCGAGGTGAGCAGAGAGCACCACCACCTCGTCCTTCAGCTTCGGGTCCGAGCCCGGGAGGAGCGCAGCCACGTTCTTGCTCTCCACCAGCCTTGTCTCCCCGGCGATGGTGATGTCCCCAGAGACGGACAGGTTGAAGCGCGGTGCGCCGTCCGTGGCGTCGACGTCGGCGATCACCTCGTCATAGCTCCTGGGCGCGCCGGCGAAGAGCTTGGCCGCGCCCTTGACGCTGAGGCTGGCGAGGCTGGGAACGTCGGGCGCCGCATCGAAGGGTTTGCCGTCGGCGCCGCGCCAGGTCATGCCCCAGCTGTCCCAGAGCCGCAGGCCATTGGCGAAGGGCCGCAGCTTCTCGCCGACCGGCGTCTCCACCGAGATGTAGCCGATGGCCCCGTGGGTGGCCGCCTCGCGCCGCTTGGTGCGACCGTTGGCGTAGTAGGCGCGTTCCTCGGTCTGCAGGCCGTTGGGCGCGCCGGCCAGCGCCACCACGATCTTGCCCCTCACGTCGACGCCCTTGTAGTCGTCGCGATTGTGCTCGGGCGCCACGACGCCGAAGCCCACGAAGACCAGCGGCGCGGCGACCCGGGTCTCGCCGGCCACGGGCGTGCGGCCTGGGAAGTAGTCCTCGCCAAATACCAGGGGGACGTCGCCCGAGGGGCCCTTCAGGACCACGCGGCCCTGGCCGGTCGGGCGGCTGGCCCAGAGCGGCACGTGCTGGAAGTAGGTCCCGTTGTCGCCGGCGGGCGTCAGGCCCAACTGGCGGAACTGCGAGGCCACATAGTCGGCGGCGATGTCGAAGCCGCGGGAGCCGGCGTCGCGGCCCTCCAGCAGGTCCGACGACAGGAAGGTCATGTGCGCCTTCATGTTCTCGGCCGAGCGGACGGCGGCCGGGTCCGCGGGCCGCGAGGCGCCCAGGGCCGGCCATGCGGCCAGTATGAGGGCCGCAAGCGACCCGGCCAGGATTTTTGACGCTGACATGGAAACTCCCCGGACTGAGCCGGGGAGTCTTAAAGATCGTCCGGGGACGGAGCCAGCCCCTAGCTGTCGAGGAAGCTGCGGAGTTTGCGGCTGCGGCTCGGGTGCTTCAGCTTGCGCAGCGCCTTGGCTTCGATCTGGCGGATCCGCTCGCGGGTGACCGAGAACTGCTGGCCGACCTCTTCCAGGGTGTGGTCGGTGTTCATGCCGATGCCGAAACGCATGCGCAGCACGCGCTCCTCGCGCGGCGTCAGCGAGGCCAACACGCGGGTCGTCGTCTCGCGAAGGTTCGACTGGATGGCCGCATCGATCGGCAGGATGGCGTTCTTGTCCTCGATGAAGTCGCCCAGGTGGCTGTCTTCCTCATCGCCGATCGGCGTTTCGAGGGAGATCGGCTCCTTGGCGATCTTCAGGACCTTGCGGACCTTTTCCAGCGGCATGGCCAGCTTTTCGGCCAGCTCTTCCGGGGTCGGCTCGCGGCCGATCTCGTGCAGCATCTGGCGCGAGGTGCGGACGATCTTTTTGATCGTCTCGATCATGTGGACCGTGATACGGATCGTACGGGCCTGGTCAGCGATAGAGCGCGTAATGGC
>JBBREC010000218.1:0-4634 GCA_038203295.1 Caulobacterales bacterium | reverse complement strand
CCGAGCTGGACCACATCGTCGAGACCTCACTGAAGCGGGCGAGCCTCTGGAAGGACGTCGCCGACCGGCTGAACGAGCCCGGCACCGGCCTTTCCGGCGGCCAGCAGCAGCGGCTGGTGATCGCGCGCGCCATCGCGGTGAACCCCGAGGTGATCCTGATGGACGAGCCCTGCTCGGCGCTGGACCCGATCGCCACCGCCAAGATCGAGGAGTTGATGGACGAACTGCGGCAGGAATTCTGCATCGTCATCGTCACCCACTCGATGGCCCAGGCCGCCCGCGTCTCGCAGAAGACCGCCTTTTTCCACATGGGCAAGCTTGTGGAGTCCGGCCCCACGCAGGGCATTTTCACGAACCCGCGCGAGAGCCGCACCCAGGACTACATCACCGGCCGGTTCGGCTAGCGGAGCGCGCCATGAACGAGCACATCGTCAAGTCCTTCGAGGACGAACTGAACAGCCTGACCGCCGAATGCGCGCGGATGGGCGGGCTCACAGAGGCGCAGGTGGCCGACGCGGTCACCGCTGTGGTCAAGCGCAATCAGGACCTGGCGGCCTCGGTGGTCGGGCGCGACGACAAGCTGGACGAGGCCGAGCGCGACATCGAACGCCGCGCCATCCGGATGATCGCGCTGCGCCAGCCCATGGCCAACGACCTGCGCCGGACCATGGCGGCCATGAAGGTGGCCAACAACCTGGAGCGTTGCGGAGACCTGGCCAAGAACATCGCCAAGCGCACCCTGGTGATCGTCGAATCCGAGCCGCTGACTCCGCTGACCCGATCCATCGAGCGGATGGGGAAGCTGGTGCTGACCCGCCTGACCAGCGTACTCGACGCCTACACCCGCTCCGACCTCGACCGGGCGCTGGCGGTCTGGTCTCAGGACGACGAGGTCGACGAGCACTACAACTCGCTGTTCCGCGAGCTGGTGACCTACATGATGGGCGATCCGCGCACGATCACCGCCTGCGCGCACATGCTGTTCGTGGCCAAGAACCTCGAACGGATCGGCGACCACGCCACCAACATCGCCGAGATCGTCCAATACGAGATCACCGGTGAAGAGATGACCAACGCCCGTCCCAAGACGGACGGCCTGTCAGCGTGAGGAATTCCCGCCCGTGACGCCGAATATCCTCGTGGTCGAAGATGAAGATTCGCTGGCGACCCTGCTGCAGTACAATCTCGAGAAGGAGGGCTATGCCGTGGCCATGGCCGGCGACGGCGAGGAAGCTCTGATGATGGTCGATGAAAAACTGCCGGACCTCATCGTGCTCGACTGGATGCTGCCCAAGCTGTCGGGCATCGAGGTTTGCCGGCGCCTGCGCCAGCGCAACGAGACCCGCAATGTGCCGATCATCATGCTGACGGCGCGCGGCGAGGAGACCGACCGCATCCGCGGCCTCGACACCGGCGCCGACGACTATCTGGTGAAGCCCTTCTCGATGACCGAACTGGCGGCGCGGATCCGCGCGGTGCTGCGCCGGCTGCGGCCGGGCCTTGCCGAGGACCGCGTGCGCCGAGGCGACATCGTCATCGACCGGGTGGCCCACCGGGTGAAGCGCGGCGGCGCGGAGGTCCATCTGGGCCCGACAGAATTCCGGCTGCTCGATCACCTGATGCAGAATCCCGGCCGGGTGTTCTCCCGCGAGCAGCTGCTGGACGCCGTCTGGGGCTCGGACGTCTACGTCGAGGCCCGCACGGTCGACGTGCACATTGGCCGCCTGCGCAAGGCGCTCGGCGGCGACGCCGCCGGCGACCCGATCCGCACCGTCCGCTCGGCGGGCTATTCGCTCGATCTGGAGGGCTGAGCGAAGGTCGGCTTGACCGCGGCGAGCGCCCGCGCGAAAGCCAGCCGCGATGAACATTCTTCTCGTCGGTTCGGGCGGGCGTGAACACGCCCTGGCCTGGAAAATCCTGCAGTCGCCGCTGGTGACGCGGCTGGTCTGCGCGCCGGGCAACCCCGGCATTGGCGCCATCTGCGAGACTCGCGAACTGAAGACCACAGAGGTCGCCCGGCTCGTGATGCTTGCCAAGGAGATCACCGCGGACCTGGTGGTGATCGGGCCGGAGGTCGCCATCGAGGCCGGTCTGGCCGACGCGCTGGAAGTGGCTGGCATCCCCTGCTTCGGCCCGAGCGCGGCGGCGGGCCAGCTCGAAAGCTCCAAGGCTTTCACCAAGGCATTTTGCAACCGTCACCACCTGCCGACCTCCCAGTACCGGATCTGCGAGGACGCCACGGCGGCCAAGGCGGCGCTGGCGCACTTCACGCCGCCCTATGTGATCAAGGCCGACGGCCTGGCGGCGGGCAAGGGCGTGGTCATCGCTCCCGACGTTGCGAACGCCGAGGCGGCCATCGACGACGCCTTCGGCGGCGGCTTCGGCGAGGCGGGCTCGCGGGTGGTGATCGAGGAATATCTGGAAGGCGAGATCGGCTCGCTGTTCGCCCTCTGCGACGGCAGGACCTCAATGCTGTTTGGCTGGGCCCAGGACCACAAACGCGCCTTTGACGGCGACGAGGGTCCGAACACCGGCGGTATGGGGACCTATTCTCCGGCGCCGGTGTTCACCATGGACCTGGTCGAGCAGACCCGCACTCGGCTGGTGGAACCTGCCTTCAAGGGGATCGCCAGGGAGGGGTCGCCCTATAGAGGGGTGCTGTTCGTGGAACTGATGGCCACGCGGCACGGGCCCAAGCTGATCGAGTTCAACGCCCGGTTCGGCGACCCGGAATGCCAGGTGCTGATGCTGCGGCTGAAGAGCGACCTCGTGCCCTATCTGGTGGCCTGCGCCACCGGGCGACTGCACGAGATGCCGCAGCCGGTCTGGCGCGACGACGACGCGGTCTGCGTGGTGCTGGCGACCGAAGGCTATCCCGGCCCGGCCAAGGCCGGCAGCGTGATCCGCGGGCTCGACCAGGATTTCGGCACGGGCGTAACGGTCTTCCAGGCCGGAACCTCGGCGGGGCCGGACGGCGCGGTGCTGGCCGGTGGCGGCCGGGCGCTGAACGTCTGCGCGCTGGGCCAGGATCTTGGCCAGGCGCGTGAGCGCGCCTACGGGGCCGTGGCGCTGATCGACTGGCCCGAAGGCTTCCACCGCACCGACATCGGATGGCGCGCGCTCGGCCGCTAGGTCTCGGCCACCCTTCGAGCCCTCGGCATGTTTTCGCCATCGCGCCTTGCAGGGCTTGGGGGCGGATCGGTAAAGTGGATTAAACAACTGTACGAGGGAACAGCGCCATGGCCGATGCGGATGTCGCCGAGCAGGAGCGCGAGCAGCTCAACACCGGCACCAAGGACGTGGCTGAGTCACACCGCTTCGACGAAGCCCGGCTGGCCGACTGGATGCAGGCCAATGTCGCGGGCTATGCCGGCCCTCTGGAGGTCCGCCAGTTCAAAGGCGGCCAGTCCAACCCGACCTATCAGCTGATCACGCCGGCCAGGAAGTACGTCCTGCGCCGCAAGCCGCCCGGCAAGCTGTTGCCGTCCGCCCACGCCGTCGACCGTGAGTACAAGGTGATCACGGCCCTGGGCACGACCGGCTTCCCGGTGGCCAAGACCTATGGCCTTTGCACCGATGACGAGGTGATCGGCACCTGGTTCTACGTCATGGACATGGTCGAGGGCCGGATCCTCTGGGACCAGACCCTGCCGCAGTACGAGCCGCCTGAGCGCCATGCGATCTTCATGGACAAGATCAAGACCCTCGCCGACCTGCACAACACCGACTACGAGGCCATCGGCCTCGGCGATTTCGGCAAGCCCGGCAACTACATGGGGCGTCAGGTCGATCGCTGGACCAAGCAGTACAAGGCCTCCGAGACCGAGCACATCGACGAGATGGAGCGGCTGATCGAATGGCTGCCAGCGACGCTGCCGGCCCAGGAACGGACCAGCGTGGTGCACGGCGACTACCGGCTCGACAATATGATCTTCGACGCCGTCGAGCCCAGGGTGAAGGCCGTACTCGACTGGGAGCTCTCCACTCTTGGCGAGCCGCTGGCCGACTTCACCTACCTGCTGGCCAACTGGGTCAATGGAGCGATCTCGACGATTCCGGACCTGAAGGCTCATGGCATCCCGACGCTGGAAGAGACCATCGACTACTACTGCAGCCTGACCAGCCGCCCCGGCATGCCCGACATCAACTGGTACATCGCCTACAACCAGTTCCGGCTGGCGGGCATCTGCCAGGGGATCGTGGGCCGGGTGCGCGACGGCACCGCCAACAGTCCGCAGGCCAACGCCATGGCCGCCCGCGTGCCGCTGTTGGCCCAGGCCGCCTGGAACTTCGCCAAGAAGGCGGGCGCTTCCTAGAGACCAGCTTTCGCCAGTAATGCGTCGAGGGCGGCCTCGTTGTCGAACGTCGCCTGCACCGGCCACGCCGTGACGCGCGTGCGCCACTCCGGCGACAGGCGCACCCAGTCCTTCTCGGTGGTCACCAGGCCGGCGGAGAACTGCGCCGCGCGATCGGCCAGCCGCCGCAGCATAGCCTCGTCGTAGGCGACGTGGTCGGGGAAGGGCGCGAAGTCGGCGAGATCGCAGCCCGCCGCCTGCAGGGCGCGTTCGACTTTCCAGGGCTTGCCGATCCCCGCGAACCCGACCTGTGGCCCGCTGGGCGGGGCCGCCACGGCG
>JBBREC010000217.1:0-4639 GCA_038203295.1 Caulobacterales bacterium | reverse complement strand
GCGCGGGACCAGGTCGTAGGCGTCCATGTCCAGCAGCGGATGCAGGATCGAGGATGGCGCTGGAATGAAGGCGTCGCCATAGGGCGTCAGAAACAGCAGCTTCTCGGCGGCCCGGCGGCGAACCAGAGCGTCGATAACGATTCGCTCGCCAGCGAATTCGGCCTTGCGCCAAAGTTCCATCGCGCAGGCCGCTTGCACCAGCGCGCCCTCGTTCAGCCGCTTGAGCACGCCGGAGGCGCCGAAGTTGTCGAGGCCGATGTTGAAGACGAAGGAACAAAGCGCGTCGAACTGGTTCTGGGTGAGCGGGATGAACACCTGCTCGTTCAGCGCGCGCGCCACGGCGATCAGGTCGTAGATCAGGAGGGCTTCGGCGTCGTTTTCCGCCACCTCGGCGCCCTGGCGCGCGGTCAACGTGTGGCCATAGCCGATCGTCCAGCGTCCATTGGGGAGCTGGGCAGCCTTGCTGCGATAGCCCTCGAACCGCTTGATCAGCGCGATCGCGGCCTTGGACACACGGTGTCGAGGCGTCATGCCCTCTGACCCAAATTGTTACATACGCGGCTGCGCGACCCCGGGCGGGGCAAGACGCGGGCCGTATGCTGAACGTGAAGTCTTTACAACAGGATGAGGGCGGCAATTCCAAGAAGTGCGAGGAAGCCGAAGAAATCCGTCATGAAGGTCACCACGACCGACGACGACACCGCAGGATCGCGTCCGAGGCGCTCAAGAACGATGGGCGCGAGGATGCCGCCCAGCGCCGCCACGAACAGATTGGCGATGACCGCCAGGAAGACCACCAGGGACAGCTTCCAGTCCCTCTGCCAGATGAAGAGGCCGACGCCGAGCATAACGCCGACGGCTGCACCGTTCAGCAGGCCGACACCAAGCTCGCGCAGCACGATCCGCATGGCGTTCGCGGCGTTGAGTTCGCGGCTGGCGATGGCCCGCACCGCCACCGTCAGCGCCTGGGTGCCAGCATTGCCTCCCAGCGACGAAACGATCGGCAGCAGCATGACCAGCACCACGATCTTGGCGATCATCGGCTGGAAGGGCGAGATGACGGTGACCGCGATGGCCTCGGTCACCAGATTGGCCAGAAGCCATGGCAGACGCGAGCGCACGATGCCGAAGACGCCGGCGTCGCGACCTGCGTCGGTCACCCCCGCCAGGGCCAGGATGTCTTCCTCGGTCTCTTCCTGGATGACCCCTACGATGTCGTCGACGGTGATCTGGCCGACCAGCCTGCCGCCCGGCTCCACCACCGGGGCGGAGATCAGGTGGTACTTGTCGAATATGTAGGCGACCTCTTCCTGGTCCATATCGACCGGGATTTCGGTGACCGCTTCCATGATCTGGGCCAACGGCGTGTCGCGCTGCGAACGCAGCAGCAGGCTGACCGGCGTCGCGCCCACCGGCTTGTAGGTCGGATCGACGACATAGACGTCGAAGAACAACTCCGGCAGGTCGTCGCTCTCGCGGCGAAGGTGGTCGATGGTCTGGCCGACGGTCCAGAACTGCGGCGCAGCCACCACCTCGCGCTGCATCAGGCGCCCGGCGGTCTCTTCCTCGTAGGCCAGCGTCGTCTCGATGGCCGCACGCTCGGTCTCGGGCATGGCCGCCAGCACCTGGGCGCGCTTGTCGTCCTCCAGGTCGTCGACCACGTCGGCGGCGTCGTCGGACTCCATCTCGCCCAGCGCCTTGGCCAGCAGCGCCGAGGGCAGATGCTCGAGGAAGTCCTCGCGAATTTCGGTGTCGAGTTCGGAGAGCACCTCGCCAAGGGTCTCGGGATCGAGGTGCGGCGCCAACTCCTCGCGGTCGCCGGCCGACAGGAAGCCCATCAGGTCGGCGATGTCGGCTGGATGCAGCGCGGCCAGCAGTTCGCGAAGCCGCTCGGCGTCGCCGCGATCAAGCGCGTCGACCACCATCGGCACATATTCAGGATTTAGCGCGTAGTCCTCGCCAAGGGCGAAGTCTTCGAGGTCTTCTTCGGCCTCAGGGCGGGTCTTGCCCATAAGCTCAAGGTCGTCCGTTTCGCGAGTCATGCGGACCTCCCTTGGCTTATGTCAGACAGACTTTTCCTGCGGAAATTGAAGACCTTGATTCACTGGTGCGGTCGAGAAGACTCGAACTTCCACGGGTTGCCCCACAGCGACCTCAACGCTGCGCGTCTACCAATTCCGCCACGACCGCACGTCGTGAGGCGCGGGGGGTAGCAAAGCTCGAAGGCTTTGTGAAGCGCGACCTGCGCGCTTGAGGCGAAGTGAGCCTAGAAGCCGCCCGCCATGAAGTCGTAGACATTGGCTTCGCGGGTCACGGCAATGGATATCTTCTCGTCGTTGATCTGGATCTCGCCGCGCGCAACCGGATGATTGTTGGCCAGAATCCAGACCTCGTCGTTGACGCCGGCGTCGAGGGGTATCACTGCACCGCGGCCCATGCGCAGCAGCTGTTGCATGGGAAGCGTCGAGCGCCCCAGCACCACCTGAATCTCCACGTTGACGGCCTTGACCTGACTCAACTGCGACGCCCCTGAAACCTACGACGGACCCTGAACGGCTTTGCGATCCGCGAGCCCAGCACCCACATTGGCCGCAACATGCTTGAGCACGTGTTAAATCCTGACGAGGAAGCGCCGATTTTCGCGCGCGATGACGCCGCACCTGCGGGCTGGGCGATTTCGCGCGCCCAGATTGCCTATCCGGACGCCGTGGCCGCCATGGAAGCCCGCGCCCAGGCCATCGCCGAAGGCCGTGCGGGTGAGCTGGTGTGGCTGCTGGAGCATCCGCCGCTCTACACAGGCGGGGTCTCGGCCAAGGCTGGCGACTTGCTGGAACCGGACCGGTTCCCGGTCTTCGCCAGCGGCCGCGGCGGGCAGTTCACCTACCACGGCCCCGGCCAGCGGGTGGCCTATGTGATGCTGGACCTCACCAGGCGCAGCCGTGACGTGCGCGCCTTCGTCGCAGCGCTGGAGGCCTGGGTCATCGGGGCGCTGGGCGCCTTCAACGTGGCGGGCGAGGTTCGGCCGGGGCGCGTGGGCGTCTGGGTCGAGCGCAGGACCTCAGGCTTGCCACCGCGCGAGGACAAGATCGCCGCCATCGGCGTGAAGCTGCGCAAATGGGTCTCGTTCCACGGCATCTCGCTGAACGTGGAGCCCGACCTTAGCCATTTCAGCGGTATTGTCCCCTGCGGGGTCACCGAGCATGGAGTGACCAGCCTGGTGGACCTTGGCCTGCCGGTGACGATGGACGAGGTGGACGCGGCCTTACGCGCCAGCTTCGAGGCGGTGTTCGGTCTGGTCGCGGACGAGCGCGCGCCGATCTAGATCGCGGCGTACGGCCTGAGCGGGTTGGGCCCGTAACGATTGGTCCCGCCCTCGCCCGGCATGGCCCCCAGCTCGACGCCGGCCCAGATCAGCACCGCGACGAACAGGAAGTCGAAGAAGCTGGTCGGCTGCGGCCAGACGGCCACGATGGCGAAGAGGATCAGCGCGGCCCACCATCCGGACCGGCCGCGGTCGTGCAGTCGCTTGGAGAGCACGCAGGCGCCGCAATAGATCAGCGCAGGATAGATGAACCAGCCGGTCAGCCAGTGAAGAGTCGTGCCCACCGCCGCCTCGTAGAGCGCGCCGAGGGTGATCAAGATCACCGCGGCCAGCAGCGATGGACCGCGCGGCGCGCGGCCGGCGGCGGAGAAGAACAGCTCGCTCCAGTCGACCTGGCTGTTCATGGGCGCCCCTGAATCACTCTGGCAGCATAGCTCAAGCGAACTCCACCAGCACCTCGTCGGCGGCGACGCTGTCACCGGCCCTGGCATTGACGGCCTTCACCGTGCCGTCGCGCTCGGCGCGGATGATGTTCTGCATCTTCATGGCCTCGATCACCGCCACGGCCTCGCCCGTGCGGACCAGCTGGCCGACGGCGACGTCGAGGGTCACCACCAGGCCCGGCATGGGCGAGAGCACCGACTTGGAGGTGTCGGCGGCCTTCTTGGGCGGCAACTTCTCGTGCAACTCGGCCGAGCGCGGGGACAGCACCAGAACATGCAAGGTCGTGGCGCGGTGGCGGATCACGAAGCCTTCGGCGGCGGGCTTCACGGTCGCGGTGAAGGGCTTGCCGTCGAGGGTGGCGCGGAAACTGGCGAGGCCCGGCCGCCAGCGGACGCCCTCGAGGTGGAGCTTGCGGCCCTCGGTCTCGATGAGGATGCCGTCGTCATTGCCAGTGACCCGGACGGCGCGCTTTTGGTGGCCGACGACGACGATCCAGTCCTGGCGCAATTGACCCGGCGCGGCGCGGGCGAGCTGTATGCGTTGCACATAAAGCGCGACGGCGCCGATCAGATCGCTCTGTATGGAAGTGGGCGGAAGACCTTGGAATCCCTCGGGAAATTCGTCCTTGATATAATTGGTCGAAAGCTTGCCGGAGCGGAACCTGTCTTGATCCATGACGGCCGCGAGGAACGGGATGTTCTGGCCGAGGCCCTCGATATGGAAGTCTTCCAGGGCGCGGCCCATGACGTCGATGGCCTCGTCGCGGGTTTTCGCCCAGGTCGAGAGCTTGGAGATCATCGGGTCGTAAAACATCGAGATTTCGTCGCCTTCGCGCACACCGGCGTCGTTTCGGACAATCGCGTCGCCAATTTC
>JBBREC010000216.1:0-4716 GCA_038203295.1 Caulobacterales bacterium | reverse complement strand
CCATTTCGCCCCTGTAACAGGGGCAGCGGGTGGCTTTTAGGCCACCCGCACCCGGGCCGTGCTCTCCGGCAGATCCTGGCCGAAGGCGCGCTGGAAGAACTCGGCGACGGTGCCGCGCTCAAGCTCGTCGCACTTGTTCAGGAAGGTCATCCGGAAACCCAAGGCGATGTCGCCGCCGAAGATCTCGGTGTTCTGCGCCCAGGTGATCACCGTCCGCGGGCTCATGACCGTGGAAATGTCGCCGTTCATGAAGGCATTCCGTGTCATGTCGGCGACGCGGACCATCGCGTTGATCGTGCGCTTGCCCTCGGCGGAGTTGTAGGTCGGGGCCTTGGCCAGCACGATCTCGGCTTCCACGTCATGGGCCAGGTAGTTCAGCGTCGTGACGATCGACCAGCGGTCCATCTGCCCCTGGTTGATCTGCTGGGTGCCGTGATAGAGGCCAGTCGTGTCGCCAAGGCCGATGGTGTTGGTCGTGGAGAACAGCCGGAACCACGGGTTAGGGCGGATGACCCGGTTCTGGTCCAACAGGGTCAGCTTGCCCTGCGCCTCCAGCACGCGCTGGATCACGAACATCACGTCCGGGCGGCCGGCGTCATACTCGTCGAACACCAGCGCGATCGGCCGCTGGATCGCCCAGGGCAGCATGCCTTCGCGGAATTCGGTGACCTGCTTGCCGTCCTTCAGGACGATGGCGTCCTTGCCGACCAGGTCGATACGGGAGACATGGCTGTCGAGGTTCACGCGGACCAGCGGCCAGTTGAGGCGCGCCGCCACCTGCTCGATGTGGGTCGACTTGCCGGTGCCGTGGAAGCCCTGGACCATCACGCGGCGGTCATGGGCGAAGCCGGCCAGCAGGGCGCGCGTCGTCTCCGGGTCGAACTTATAGTTCTCGTCGAAGTCCGGCACGTGTGAGTCGCGCGTGGCGAAGGCCGGAGCCTTCATGTCGAAGTCCACGCCGAACGTCTCGCGGGCGTTGACTTCGTGGTCGGGGACCAGCGTGAGGAGC
Source organism: Caulobacterales bacterium (assembly GCA_038203295.1). Classification (GTDB taxonomy): domain Bacteria; phylum Pseudomonadota; class Alphaproteobacteria; order Caulobacterales; family Caulobacteraceae; genus Phenylobacterium. The sequence continues at coordinate 3,707 of JBBREC010000216.1, read as the reverse complement.
TTGTCTTCTTGGGTGTCAAAAGCGGTCATGGCGGGCTTCGATTACAGGCTTGCCGGGACGGACGCAAACAGGTGTTTCATACTGTGCGCAGGTTGACGTTGCGTCGGGAGGACGACGATGTTGCAGGAAGCGGACGGCGCCACAGGAACGATCACTGTCAGGCCGCAGCCCTCGGGTTTCGGCGCGGAGATCACCGGGCTCGATCTGGGCAGGCCCTTGCCGGCGGCGGTTCTGACCGAGGTCAAGGCAGCCTGGGCCCGACACGGTGTGGTCGCGTTCCCCGGCCAACCGCTGAGTCTTGACGAACTCGAGGCCTTCACTCTGCAGATGGGAGCCTTCGGCGCGGACCCCTTCATCAAGCCGATGGCCGGCCGGCCCAATGTGCTGGAGCTGCGCCGCGAGCCCGACGAGAAGGCCACGAACTTCGGGGCCGGCTGGCACTCGGACTGGAGCTTCCAGGACGCCCCGCCAGCCGCCACCATCCTGCGCTCGGAGGTGACCCCGCCGGTGGGCGGCGACACGCTCTTCTGCGACACCGCGCGGGCCTATGAGGCGCTGTCTCCGACGATGCAGACGATGCTGGCGCACCTGCGGGCCATCCACTCCGCCGCGCGGCCTTATGGAACCCAGGGCTCCTTCGCCAAGGAGACTGTGGCCAGGACCATGCAGATCATCACCTCGAAGGAAGCCGACAAGACCCACAGCCATCCGCTGGTCCGCACCCATCCGGTGACCGGCCGCAAAGCGCTCTTCATCAGCCCAGTCTACACCGTGGGCGTCGAGGGCCTGACCCAGCCGGAAACCGACGCCCTGCTGGGCTTCCTCTTCAAGCACATGGTCCAGGACGACTTCATCTACCGCCACCACTGGCAGGCCGGGATGGTCCTGATGTGGGACAACCGCTGCACCATGCACTTCGCCGAGGGCGGCTACGACGGCCACCTGCGGCTGATGCACCGCACCACCGTCGCGGGCGACGCGCCGGTCTGAACGCCGCCGGCTAAGGCCGCCGGTAGATCGCGCCGCCCTTCATCACGAAGCGGACGTCCTTCAGCACGGCGATGTCTTTCGTGGGATCGCCGCTCATCGCCACGAGGTCGGCGATGTAGCCCGGTTTCACCTGGCCCAGGCTGTCGGCCCGGCCGAGGATCTTCGCGTTGGTGGCGGTGGCGGCGGTCAGCGCCTGCACCGGCGTCATGCCGTCCTTCACCATCCAGGCCAGTTCGCGCCAGCTCTCTCCATGCGGAAAGACACCGACGTCGGAGCCCGCGCCGATGATCACGCCGGTCTTCAAGGCCAGGCGGAAGGCTTGCTCTGCAGCCAGAATGGCGGGCGACGGCGCGGTTCCGGGCGCCCACTGCTGGAAATAGATCGAGGTGGCTTCCGGCGCAGTCAGGGTGGCGATGAAGGCCGTCCCCTTCTGCTTCATGAGGGCGAAAGTCGCCTCGCTCGCGCCGTAGCCGTGCTCGATGGTGTCAACGCCGGCGACCACGGCGCGGCGGATGCCCTCGTCGCTGGCTGCGTGTGCCGCGACCGGGCGGCCTGACGAATGGGCGGCCTCGACCAGGGCGTCGAGTTCGTGCTGGCTGAAGGTGGGCCGTGTCTCGCCGCCGGGGCCGGTGCGGTAGTCGGAATAGACCTTGATCCAGTCGGCGCCGGCGGCGGCCTGCTGGCGGACCGCCGCCATCACCTCGGCGTCGCCGCTGGCCTCCTGCGCCCCCTGCGGCAGCTCTATATCGGTGCGGAAGCCCTTCCTAGGGCCATAGGCGCCGGTGGCCACGATGGCGCGGGTGGCGACGAACAGGCGCGGTCCCGCCAAGATGCCCTCGTCGATGGCGCGCTGCAGACCCACGTCGGCGTCGCCTGCGCCCTCGGTCCCAAGGTCGCGTAGGGTGGTGAAGCCGCTCATCAGGGTCCGGGTCGCGTCGCGTCCGGCGCGCAGGGTGCGGTAGGCGGGCGCTTCCTTCAGCACCTGATCGTCCCAGAGCGTCTCGTTGTAGGCATGCAGCAACAGGTGCGAGTGCAGCTCGATCATCCCGGGGATCAGGGTCTGGCCGGGCAGGGTCACCACCTCGACGTCGATGGGCATGTCGACCTCGGCCTTCGGGCCGACGGCGCGGACCTTTCCGGCGTCGACGAAGACCACCCATCCCCGGTGGGGCTGGGCGTCCCCCGGGCTCCATACCGCGTCCGGCTCCAGCAGATAGCGGCCCGCGTCGGCGGCGTGGGCGGCGCCGGCGATCGCAGCGGCGGCAAGCATGCCCCATAGGGCCTTGTGAATGGTCATGACTCTCCGATAGGCGTGGCGGCGGATTGCAGGATCAGGGGTGAAGCCATGGACAAGCGCAAGATCGGTCCGTTCGAGGTGTCGGCCATCGGCCTGGGCTGCATGAGCCTAAGTCATGCCTACGGCGCCCCTCCGCCGCGGGAGCGGGCCGAGCAGGTGCTGCTGGGCGCGCTGGACGAAGGCTACACCTTCTTCGACACCGCCGCGGTCTATGGGCTCGGCCACAACGAGACGCTGGTCGGCGAGGTACTTGGTCCGCACCGCGCGAAATTCACCCTGGCGTCGAAGTGCGGCATCACCGACGCGACCGGTACGCAGCGCGGCATCGACGGCCGGCCGGAGACGATCAAGGCGCTGTGCGAGGTCAGCCTGCGCCGGCTGCAGACCGAGGTCATCGATCTCTATTACCTGCACCGCTGGGACAAGAGCGTGCCCATCGAAGATAGCGTCGGCGCGCTGGCCGATCTGGTGAAGGCCGGCAAGATCCGCACGATCGGCCTGTCGGAGGTCTCCGCGCCGACCCTGCGCCGGGCGCACGCCACTTATCCGATCACGGCGCTGCAGACCGAATACTCTCCCTGGACCCGCAACCCGGAGATCGCGGTGCTGGACGCCTGCCGAGAGCTGGGCGTGGCCTTCGTCGCGTTTTCGCCAGTCGGCCGGGGCTTCCTCGCGGGCGGGGTGCGCGACACGTCCAGGCTGGAAGAGGGCGACTTCCGGCGCGGCATGCCACGCTTCCAGGGCGAGGCCTTCGAGGCCAACCTGGAGCTGTTCGAGGAATTCGAGATCCTGGCTGCCGAGGCCGGTTGCACGCCCGCCCAGCTCTGCCTCGCCTGGCTACTGCAGAAGGACCCGATCATCATCCCGATCCCCGGCACCACCAACCCGAACCACATGGCCGAGGACGCCGCGGCCGCTAACGTGCGGTTGTCCAAGGAAATCATGCGCCGGGTCGATGAACTTGTGAACGAGGACACCGTCACCGGGCCGCGCTATGCGCCGGCCATGCAGGCCTCCGTCGATACCGAACGGACGCCCGCGGAGTCCTAGGTCGGCGTTCCTGGGTCCTCGCCATAGGCCGGTCCCCGGGCGATCGACCGCGACAAGGGCAGGTTCAGCAGCATGTCACCGCCAAGGGCCGCCGCTGCGGGTCCCACATCGCGCAGCAGGTGGGCGCGCAGGCCCTCGGGCACCGAGCCCTCCGGCGCCAGCGGGTCGAGGGCGGCAAGGCGCTCAAAGTGGGCATCGTCGGCCTCGGTGTCGCCGCTGAGATCGCTGATCCGCTCAAACATCATCGCGTAGGCGGTGGGGGTCCGCCCTGGGTCGAGGGAGGGGCCAAGCACCAGGCCGTCGATAATCTGTGCGCGTGCGGTCGCCACGCCATTGAACACGCCGAACAGCAGGGCGCCGGACGTGACGT
>JBBREC010000215.1:0-4729 GCA_038203295.1 Caulobacterales bacterium | reverse complement strand
CCCGGACGATCAAGGAGACCAAGACTATGAACTGCCAATGCCCCTGTGAGCCCTGCACCTGCGCCCCGTGCGCCTGCGGCCCCAACTGCACCTGCGGCGAAAGCTGCGCCTGCCAGACTAAGGCCCATGCGGCGCCGCCACGCGAAGCCTGACCCTGGCCCAAAGATCCGGAGCCGATCCCCCGGCTCCGGACGCCAACCCCAATTGAACGGACATTCCAAGATGCGCCCCTACATCCTCGCCGCCGGCGCCGCAGCTGCGATCATCGCCCTCGCCCATCCCGGCGGCCTTCTGGCCCAGGCCATGATCGCCGCCACATCGACGAACCCCGATCACCTGGTGCTGCCGGCGCCGAAGACCGGCCGCGACCGGCCGCTTATCGTGGTGGTGGCCGAGAACGGCGGCGCCGAGACCACCGATTTCACCATCCCCTTTGGCGTGCTGAAGGCATCGGGCGTCGCCGAAGTGCGCGCGCTGTCGACCGGCCCCGGCCCCATCCAGTTGCGCATGGCGCTGAAGGTGATGGCCGACCAGACGCTGGCCGAGTTCGACCGGGCCGAACCCAGGGGCGCCGACATCGTCATCGTCCCGGCCCAGATGTCACCCAAGGATGCTGGCCTCACCGCCTGGGTGCGGGCGCAGGCGGCGAAGGGCGCGACCGTGGTCTCGGTCTGCGAAGGCGCGCGGGTACTGGCCAACGCCGGGCTGCTGAAGGGCCGCCGCGCCACCAGCCATTGGTCGGCCATGGAGGGGCTGGAGAAGGCCTATCCGGAGACCGCCTGGGTGCGCGACCGGCGCTATGTTCAGGACGGACAGATCATCTCCACGACCGGGGTGACTGCGTCGATCCCAATGTCGTTGGCGCTGGTGGAGGCGATCGGCGGACGCGCCGAGGCGGAAGCCACCGCGCGCGAGTTCGGGGTTAGCGACTGGAGCGCCGCGCACCGCAGCGCCGATTTCCAGCTCCGCAAAGGCGACATCTCCGGCGGGCTGGGCGCGGTGGCCGCGGTCTGGTCCCACGAGACCGTCGAGGCGCCGATCGCCGACGGAGTCGACGAGGTGGCGCTGGCCCTGCGCGCCGACGCCTGGAGCCGCAGCTATCGCACCAAGGTCGTAACCACACACATGGGCGGCGAAGCCGTCCGCTCGCGCCACGGCCTGGTGATCCTACCCGACGGTCAGGCCCGCCCCGGCCGATTTGTGATCCCGGGCGGAGCTGGGCCGGCCGCGCCGCAGCTCCACGCGACGCTGGCGGCGATGGACCGGCGCTATGGCCCGCTGGCCGTGCGGCTGGCGACCCTTGGCCTGGAGTACGACCCACCGGCCGGGGCCTCCCGCTAGTAGCCGGCCAGGGACCCGCTGCTCCAGGCCAGGAAGACGGCTGCCGCGAGCGCCATCAGTGCGTAGCCAAGTTTCATCATGGTCGCCCCGTCCCTTCAAGCCTCGCCAGGTTAGGGCCGCGGGACGGGCGCGCATCGCCCTTTTGGGGGGATCGGGCGGCGCGGCAGTGACGCCGTCAGCCGGACAGGCTCGCATCCGGCCAGTTGGGTTTCAGGGTTGCGATGAGCCTCCACCGCCAGACGCCGGACCGGCGGCCCGACTGGGCGGAAAGTGTACTAGAAGCCGGTCAGCTTCATGAGGAACGGCGCCACCGCGGCGACCAGGCTCAGGATCAGACCGATCAGCAGGGTGCGGTAGGCGTAGCCCAGGAAACGGTACTTCTTGCCCGCGAGCACCTGGCCGTTCTGGTAGATATCGTGCGCGAAGGCCGAGTATACGGCGCGCGGGTCGGTGATCGTGTGCAGCAGCATGTCCACATACTCGGCCTCCGGCATGTTGGTGAAGGCGCCGAAGAACAGGATGTTGCGGGCGTTTCCGGGCGTCGGGCCGCCCTTGACCGACGGCAGCACGGCGAACACCGCGAGCAGGGCCGCCAGGAAGGCTGCGCCGCCGAGGATCAGGATCGGCGGCGGCGGGACGCCGTTGTGCGCCTGGCCGACCGAGATCGTGAAGATCACGAAAGTGATCCCCAGCAGCATGGAGGCCTTCTGGTCGGCCATCTGGCTGAGCTGGTACTGGATCTGCTGGGTGGTGCGCAGAAGGTGCACTCCGTCGGGGGCGTAGACGATCGGAGCATCGGCCATCGGCGGCTCGGGCGCGGACCCTGCGATGTCGTCAGCCATATCGTCCGCCCCCGTCCAGAAATCCCCGTTCTTTGGTGTCCGCGTGTGGCGGGTTGCTGTCAAGCAGGCCTGGGGCCATCTGTCGCCCATGACCTCCGCTCCCGCCGTGATCGACGAAGCCGCCTACGAGGCGATGGCCCAAGCGGAACTCGGAGCGTGGCGGACCAGGATGCTGAAGGGCCCTTCCCCGCTCGGCCTCGCGTCGAAGGCGCTGCAGACGCAGGTCAACCGGATCATCCCGGAAAAGGTGCACGCCGCGGTCACGACGGTGATCGAGAAGATGACCCGGGTGATCCTGGCCGGCTCGGATCTGACCACCGCGAAGCCGCTGGCCGGCGAGAGCCTCAGCGCGCGCGAGGCGGCCGTGCGGGCGCGGATCGGCGCGTACCGCGCCGCCGCGGCGGCCGAGGGCGGGGTGGCGGGCGCCGGAGGCTTCGCCCTGGCGTTGGCCGAGTTCCCGACACTGATCGCCACCAAGCTCAAGCTGCTATTCGAGATCGCCGCGCTTTACGGCCATGATGGCGAGAGCCTCGGTGAAAGGCTCTACATCCTGTCGATCTTCCAGTTGGCGTTCTCTGGCGCCGACCACCGACGCGGGGTTCTGGAGGGTATGGCGGACTGGGCCGGCAAGACGCACCCCTCGTCGCTTGACGCCGTCGACTGGCGGGCGTTCCAGCAGGAATACCGCGACTACATCGACCTGGCGAAGATGGCCCAGATGATCCCGCTGATCGGCGCGCCGGTGGGGGCCGTCGTCAATTATCGCCTGCTCGACAAGCTGGGCGAGACGGCGATCGAGGCCTACCGGATGAGGTGGTTCGCCGGCCGGGATACTGACGCGCGATGGCGCTCCCCCGGCCGCTAGGTGGCCGGAGACAACGTGGGATGTTCGCCGGGTCGTTGCGGAAGGATCATGATGAGCACGAGGATCGCGACGGCAAGTACGGTCGAGGCGATCGGCCGGCTGAGAGCCAAACCTCCATGATCGTGCGGCTTGTCAAGGAAATCACCGACGGCTGCGCCAAGCGGCCGAGTTAGGATGAAGGCGGCCCAGAACAGCACGGCGCGGCTGACGCGGGTCCAGAAGAAGAACGCCGCCACCACGCCGAGCATCACCGCAAAGACGCCGGCCGCTCCCAGATATCCCAGACCGCCTGTGTCTGCCGTCCAATCGCCGAGCGCCGTTCCGAGAGTCTGGGAGAAGGTGATTGTGACCCAGTAGAAGATCTCCGCCCTTGGCGTGCTGACCGTGTCGGTCTCAACCCTGCCCACCACCATCCGCCACGCCAGCAGGGAGGCCATGACACAAGCCAGCAGGAGAATGGAGCCGCCCGGGTAGCCGATCCCCACGGATCGCGTGACGTAGTCCGCCATGGTCGTCCCGGCGGTGGTCGAGGCGATGATGGTCGCCCAATATATGGCAGGGTGGAAGTGCTTGGCGAGGATCTGCGCCGCGATCAGCACGAACAGGACCGCCAGGAAGATCCCCGTGCCGGTCAGATAGCCGAGCTTGAGCGTCATGCTCAACGTATCCCCACCGGTCTCACCGAGGGTGGTGGCCAGGACCTTGATTATCCAGAAGCCCAGCGTGACGGCCGGAACCTTACTTGCGATGTCGTGAAACTCGGGGCGGGACATTCGGGCTATTTGAGTGGCGAGGGAAGAAAGTCCCGCGCGAAACGGGCCTGGACGGGCATCGCCACCGTCCGGGGGACGCAGCGATGCCCGCAGAACGGTGACGCCTAATGCTTGGCTGCAGCCTTCTCGGCCTTTTCCATCTTGGCTTCCCCGGCTTCCTTGGCGGCGCTTTCGCCCCCGTTCTCAAGCACTTTGCCGGTCACCGCATCGACACCGACCTCATAGGTGGAAGCATGGCTCTTGACGTCGAACGAGTAGCGCAAGCCGCTGCCGCCAGCCTCCTTCTCGAGCTCCTGGTCGACGATCTTGCCAGGACGGGCCTTAAGGGCGACAGCGCGGGCCTGCGCCAGGCTAAGCTTGGCGCCACCGGCCAATTCATGGCCGGTGTAGGTCGCCGACGCAGGTTTGGTGACCGCGAGGGCGCCGGTGGCCAGCAGGCTGGCGGCGGCAATCAAGGCCATGTTGAGAGTCGTTTTCATGCGGTTGCTCCTCGTCGAGCCCCATCCCAAGATACCTGACGCCGCCGCGGCTGGCGCACCTCACGACAATCGTCCGGTCCGCTTAAGCCACGATTTGAGAGCGCCCTCAGCCCCCGAGCTTCCAGCCGACCTCTTTCGCCAGCACGTCGAAGAAGGGCGCGCTGTAGGCGGCTTCGGGGTCCGCGCGGACCAGCTGATCCATGCGGTGGGCGTCGTCGCCGACCAGGATGCGCCAGCGTTCCTCGCGCACACCGTCGAGGATGATGGCGGCGGCCTTGCTGGCGGTCGTGGGCGCGTCCTCCAGGAAGCGGCGGTGCTGCTCGGCGGCCATGGCCTGCACGGCCTCGTCGGAAAGCTGGCTCATATCGACACCCATCCGAGCAATGCGCTCCCGGGCGCGCGCCAGATCCTCCTCACTGAGGGTGTCCT
>JBBREC010000214.1:0-4811 GCA_038203295.1 Caulobacterales bacterium | reverse complement strand
CATAGAAGGCGGCCGGCTGGTGCAGGCGGACGAAGGAATAGGCGTCGTTCCAGTGGCCGCCAGGCATGTGGTGACGATCGACAATCACGATCCGGGCGTCGGTCTCTGTGAGCATCTGGTCGGCGAAGGTCATGCCGACTGCGCCGCTGCCGATGATCAGATAGTCGGTCGTCAGCATCCGCCCCTCTTCCACACTAGGCGGGCTCGGCCAGCCAGTCCGCCGAACGCATTTCCTCCAGCCGCGAGGCGGTACGTTCGAATTCGAACGCCCCGTCGCCCGACGGGTAGAGGTGCGCGGGCTGGGTTTCCGCCAGCACGATCAACCGCGTGCGGGCCTCGTAGAGGGTATCGATGAGGACTACGAAACGCCGCGCCTCCTCGCGCCGGGCGGGCGACAGCTTCGGCACGTCGGCCAGGAACACGGTGTGGAACTGGGCGGCGAGGGCCACGTAGTCGTTGGGTCCCAGCGCCACCGAACACAGGCTCGCGAATGAGGCGCGGACCATTCCGCCCAGAGCGTGCGGCAGGGTGATCTTGCGGCCCAGCACCTCCAGCGTCGCGCCGGTCTCTTCCTCGTTGCCGCGCAAGTCGCACCACAGCGCCTCGAAGCCGCGCTGGTTGTCAGGATCGCCGGGCGAAAACCAGGTCCCGGCGGCCCTCAGCCGATCCAGGCGGTAGTCGTGACCGCCCGCGACGCTGACCACCTCGAGATTCGACTTCAGCAGCGCGATGAAAGGTAGGAAGAGCTGCCGGTTGATGCCGTCCTTGTAGAGCGCGACCGGTTCGCGGTTCGAGGTGGCGACCAGGGTCACGCCGCGTGCGAAAAGCGCCTCGAACAGACGGCCCAGGATCATGGCGTCGGCGATGTCCGTGACCTGGAACTCGTCGAAGCAGAGCAGGCGCGCGCCCTCCGCAACCACGTCAGCCACCGGCGGAATCGGGTCGTCGCCCTTATGCTGGCCGAAGCGGGCCTTGCGCGCGGCGGGATCGGACTTCCGCCAGGCGTCGATCAGGCGGTGAATCTCGCCCATGAAGACGTGGAAGTGAGTGCGCCGCTTCTTCTCCACCGCCACGGTCTCGACGAAGAGGTCCATCAGCATGGACTTGCCGCGGCCGACCGGCCCCCACAGGTAGACGCCGCGTTGGCTCTCCGGCTTTCGGAATATCGCCTTCAACCGGCCGCGCCCCTCGGCGCTGACGAGATCGGCTTCGAGCCGGATGAGAGCCCGCAGGCCCGCGCCCTGGGCCGGGTCCGCCCGAATCTCGCCCGTGGCGATGCGGTCGTCATAGGCGTCTTGCAGCGCGGACGGCATGCGTCTCGCCTAGACGCCGCCGAGGCGATACGCAAGGAACGGCCCCGCGCTGGGCGTGTTGTGACATCCAAAGAGGGAACCCGCACCATGGCCGCTCAAGATCAGACCCCACCAGAGCCCACCGCCGCCGATGTGGTTCACAGCCTGGAACAGGGCCTGGGCATCGGCGCCCGCGAGCTCCACGCCCAGGACGAACCGGTCGCCGAGCCAGATCTGGTCAACGGCGGCGACGAAAACGCCGACACCGACCGATAGGCGTCAGCCCATGGTCGGGATGACGAACGCCGAGTCCCCGGTTGCGCCCTCGGGCCAGCGGGCGGTGATGGTCTTCACCTTGGTGTAGAACTTCACGCCTTCCATGCCGTGCTGGTTGGTGTCGCCGAAAGCCGAACGCTTCCAGCCGCCGAAGGTGTGGTAGGCGACCGGCACCGGGATCGGCACATTGATGCCGACCATGCCGACGTTCACCCGAGCGGCGAACTCTCGGGCCGCACGTCCGTTGCGGGTAAAAATCGCGACGCCGTTGCCGTACTGGTGGTTGGACGGCAGCGCGAGCGCCTCCTCGAAGGTGTCGGCGCGGACGATCTGCAGGACAGGACCGAAGATCTCCTCGTTATAGGTGCGCATGTCGGCCTTCACGTGGTCGAACATCGAGGGGCCGATGAAGAAGCCCTGCTCGTAACCCTGCAGAGCGAAGCCGCGGCCGTCCACCACCAGTTCCGCGCCCTCGTCGACGCCCATCTGGATGTAGTCGCTGATCTTCTGCTTGTGGGCCGCGGAGACCACCGGGCCGTACTGCGCCGCGGCGTCGTTGGAGAGGCCCACCTTCAGCGTATCGATCTCGGCCAGCATCTTCTCGCGGAACGCCTCGGCAGTCTTCGCGCCCACCGGCACCGTCACCGGCAGGGCCATGCAGCGCTCGCCAGCCGAACCGAAGGCCGCGCCAGTGATGTCCTTGACCGCCTGGTCGAGGTCGGCGTCGGGCATGATGATCCCGTGGTTCTTCGCGCCGCCCATGGCCTGGACGCGCTTTCCGGCTGCGGTGCCGCGCGAATAGACGTAATGGGCGATGTCGGACGAGCCCACGAAGCTCACGGCCCTGATGTCCGGGTGATCGAGGATTGCGTCCACCGAGACCTTGTCGCCGTGCACCACGTTAAGCACGCCCTTGGGCGCGCCGGCCTCCATCATCAGCTCAGCCAGCTTCACCGGAACGCTGGGGTCTTTCTCTGAGGGCTTCAGAATGAACGTGTTGCCGACCGCGATCGAGATGCCGAACATCCACATCGGGATCATTGCGGGGAAGTTGAACGGGGTGATGCCGGCAGTGACGCCCAGCGGCTGGCGCATGGAATAGACGTCGATGCCGGGGCCGGCGCCTTCGGTGTACTCGCCCTTCAGAACATGCGGGATGCCGCAGGCGAACTCGATCACCTCAAGACCCCGCTGGATGTCGCCCTTGGAGTCGGCGATGACCTTGCCGTGTTCGGAGGAGAGCATTTCGGCCAACGCCTCCATGTCCCGCTCGATCAGCCGCTTGAAGTCGAACATGACCCGAGCGCGGCGCTGCGGGTTGACTAGGGCCCAGACCTGCTGCGCGCGCAGCGAGGAGACGACCGCGGCGTCCAGTTCGGCGGCCGTGGCCAGAGCCACGCGAGCCTGAACCTCGCCGGTGTTGGGATTGAAGACGTCGCCGAAGCGGCCGGAGGTTCCTGCGACGGACGCGCCGTCGATGAAGTGGGTGATGTCGCGCATGACCGGGATTTAGACCCTTGGCCGCCGCGAGCCTAGGGCCCAGATGCGACGCCGCCCCGCCGCGAAATCCGCCTTCGGCGTTGAGGGGATCATCGCGCGGTGACGTCAAGGCATCGAAGCCCCTGCCGAGAGGCGCGCGGCGCGTGTTTGCAAACACCGCCAAGTGGTGATCGCCTGCAACGTTTCTACTTAGGTAGAGGCTTATTCATCATGAATATTTACCCAACCTGTAGTTAATCCACGCGAAAATCTGACTTAATTGAACAACGGCCGTTCGTTATACGGTCAGTAATACTTCAGGTCTTATGCAGATCGCGCCCAGAAAGGGCGCAGGAGAACCTGAATGTCTGTTGCATCCACCTCGAGTGTATCGCTTCCGCCACCGCCCGTAGTTGCCGCTCCGCCGCGTTCCGCGCCTGTCAAGGATCGCGACGGCGACAACGACCACGGCGCGCCGGAAGCGACCGAAGCCAAGGCCAGCACACCGGCCGGCGTTGGTGGCAATCTCGATATTTCCGCCTAGGGTTTCAGCGTCGTGAGGCCCTGCCTCACGACGCTGCGGCTTCCCGCCGCCCATGGACGGCCGGCGCGCTGCGCTGATCGCTTGATCCGGCCGCGCCGCGCAGCGCATCCTCCGCCCCATGACGGTCGCTTCGCCCGCCCAGACGCTCAGCCCCTCGCGGGCCCGGGACCATATTGTCGATGTGCTTATCGCTGAGCGCGCGCCGACGCTGGCGGCGAGCCCGGCATGGCCGCTCCTGCGCCCGCTGCTCTACAGCTTTCTCGATTACGACAAGGCGCGGCGGATGGCCGACGACATCGCCGGCCTGCCTGGCCGCGCGGCCCTGGAGCATGTCTCGAACCTGCTGAGCGTGAGGGTGACGACCGGCGGACTGGAGCATGTGCCGCGCCAGGGCCGGCTGATCGTAGTCTGCAACCACCCGACGGGCATCGCCGACGGGGTGGCGGTCTTTGACGCGCTGAAGGCCATCCGGCCGGATGTCTGCTTCTATGCCAATTCCGACGCTCATAGGGTCTCGCCGCGGTTCGGCGAAGTGCTGATCCCGGTGGAGTGGGTGGAGGCTAAACGAACCCGCGAGCGCACCCGCGAGACCCTGATACTGACCCGCGAGGCGCTGGAGGCCGAGCGGTGCCTGGTGATTTTCCCCGCCGGGCGCCTCGCGCGCCGACAGGCCGACGGCCGCCTTGCCGATCCGCCTTGGGCTCCAAGCGCCATATCGCTGGCCCGCAAGTACGACGCCCCGATCCTGCCCGTGCACGTGGCCGGGCCGTGGTCGGGGATGTTCCATTTCTTCAACCGCTTCTCGCCCGAACTGCGCGATGTGACCCTGTTCCACGAGCTGCTTAACAAGCGAGGCCAGCCGTACAGCCTGAGCATCGGCGCGCCGGTGGCGCCCGACGGACTCGAGGGTGAACCAGCCGACGCGATGCTGGCGCTCAAGCAGTTCGTGGAGCGCGATCTCGTGGGCCACCCTGGCCGGGCGCTCGTATGATCCTGGCCGACGAAGGGGCGACGGCAAGGCTGGGCGAGGCGATCGCGCGCGTCCTGCGGGGGGGCGATGTGGTGTGCCTGTCCGGCCCGCTGGGCGCCGGCAAGTCGACCCTGGCGCGCGCGCTGATCCGCACCCTGACGACGCCGGACGAAGAGGTGCCGTCGCCCACCTTCACCCTCGTGCAATTCTATGAGGGACCTCGGCTCAAGGTGGCCCACTTCGACCTCTA
>JBBREC010000213.1:0-4889 GCA_038203295.1 Caulobacterales bacterium | reverse complement strand
CGTGCAGATCACGCCAGGGCGACCCCGTCCGCGCGATCCAGAACACCCCGTCCAGCACCAGGCGATGGTCTCTAGGCCTGCGGCCTCGCCGCGGACCCGCCTCGATCATGAAGGGCGCGAAGAACGACCATTCCTCATCCGGCATCAAACCCCGAACCAAGACTGCTCTCCTCAAAGAGCAGCCTTGAATCAGCGATCAGGCGATTTGGGAATCCACTTCGTCAACAGAACCTAGTGCGCTTCCCGCCTGACTTGGATCAAGTGAGGCGATCAGAATGAGCGACCAGCAAGGAATCTAAAGCTCGACAACCTGGGCGCCGAACGCCGGTCCGCCGTCGCGGGCGGCTTGGTAGAGGCTCCAGGCGCAGGCCAGGTCCTGCACCACCGAGCCCAGCGACTTGTAGACTGTGACGTCAGCGTCGCTGAGCCGGCCCGGCAAGGTCCCCCCCATCACCTCGCCGATCTCGCCAAGTACATGGGCGTCGTCGACCGCCCCCTCGGCCCTAGCGATCAGGAACTCCGCCCCCTGCGCCAACACGCCGGCGCGATGGTCGGCGAAGAACCGCGCGCGGGCGACAAGCGCGGTGTCCACTTCGCTCGGCCCGGCCCGGCTGGAGCCGACCAGGTTCAGATGCGCGCCCTCGGCCACCTGGCGGGAGAACAGGATCGGCTTGGCCGCCGCCGTGGTCGTACAGATGATGTCGGCGTCGCGCACGGCGGTTTCGACGCTTTCGGCGGCCTCGCAAAAGAGGCCCAGCTCCGCCGTGACGCGCGCGGCGAACGCCGTGGCGATCTCAGGCGAGCGGCCCCAGACTGTAACGCTGGACAGCCTGCGCACCGCGGCCACCGCGCCGGCATGCCGCCAAGCCTGCTCGCCATAGCCCAGGATCGCCAGCCGGGTCGCGTCGGGCCGCGCCAGCACGTCGGAGGCCGCCGCCGAGGCCGCGGCGGTGCGGATCGCCGTCACCTCGCCCGCATCCACCAGGCAGATCGGGGCGCCGTCAGCCGGATCGAAGAGCGCGATCACGCCCTGGTGCGACGGCCCGCCTCTGGCGAAATTACCCGGATAGACGCTGACCAGCTTGGCCCCAAAGGCTGCTCCATCCAGGGCGCCCGGCATCACCCCCAGGGCGTTGCCCTCGCCCAGGTCGAGGATGCTTCGCAGCAGCTGGCGCGTGCGGCCCTGGCTAAGCGCCATCATCGCTTCGCGCATCAGCGCAATGCAGACCGGATAGCTCAGCTGGCGGGCGACGGTTTCGCGGCCGATGACGATCATGCGCCGAGCCCCTCCGCCCACGGCCCCGGCGGCCTGCAGGCGGAGGTAACAGGCCCGCGCCGGCTAGGCCAGCATGCGCACCTTGGACTCGCGGTCCCACTGGCGGGTGCGGGCCGGCGGCAGGAAGGCCTTGGGCCCGCCCGCGAGATCGACCACGGCCGCGTCCGCCGCAACCCCCGCCCGATCCAGCAGCGGCTGGGCCTCGGCCGTGAAGCCGATGGCCTTCAGGTGCACGAAGGCGTTCGACACGAAATCTACGCCCGCGCTGTCACCCATCAACTGGGCGCACCCGGCCTCGGACACCACCAGGGCCACGGCGTCGAAGACCACCGACGGCGTCCCCGCGAGCTGGCCATCGGCGGCCAGCGTCGTGCCGTCCTCCAGAGTCACACCGCCGACCCTCGGGGCCACGATCTTCACGCTGGCGCCCTCGGCCTCGACGGCCTTGCGGACCGCCGCCACCACCGCGCCGTCGGCCCCGTCGGTAACCAGGATACCCACCGTGCGTCCCTCCAGACTTTCAGGGTACTTGCCGACGATGCGCAGGGCCGGCGAAGGATCGAGGTCCTGTGGCTTCACGCCCGGGTCCGACCTCGCCGGCAGGGGGACGTTCAGGCCCGCGGCCACCCGCTTGGCCAGGTCCGCGTCGACATTCTGCAGATTGCCGAGCACGCGGTTGCGCACATGCTCGAAGCGGCACTTGGACAGCTCAAAGACCAGCGCACTGGCCAGGTGCGCCTGCTCGATCTCGGTCTGCGAGCGGTAGAACAGTCGGGCCTGGCTGTAGTGGTCGGCGAAGCTCTCGGCGCGCAGCCGCACCTTGGCGGCTTCCATCGGCAGCGGCGTCGTGCGGAAGCCGCCTTTGGGGTCCTCGCGCGGCCCGCCGGGCTCGCCCGCCTCGGACAGGCTGTTGGGCTCATAGTTAGCGCGGCCCTGCGGGACCATCGTCTGCATTTGGCCGTCGCGCTGCATGTTCTGGAACGGGCAGCCGCGCGCCTGGTTGATGGGGATCTGGTGGAAGTTAACCGTCCCCAGCCGCGAGAGCTGGGTGTCCTGGTACGAGAACAGGCGCCCCTGAAGCAGCGGGTCCTCCGACACGTCAATGCCGGGCGGCATGTTGGTCGGCAGAAAGGCCGCCTGTTCGGTCTCGGCGAAGAAATTGTCCGGATTGCGGTCCAGAACCATGCGCCCGACCACCTTGATCGGGTGGACCTCTTCCGGGATCAGCTTGGTGGCGTCGAGGATATCGAACGGCAGGGCGTCGGCCTCGGCCTGGGTCAGCACCTGCACGCCGAACTGCCATTCGGGGAAGGCCCCGGAGGCAATGGCTTCGTGCAGGTCGCGGCGGTGATAGTCCGGATCGGCTCCGGCGATTTTCACCGCCTCGTCCCAGCCGGTGGACTGGGTCCCAAGCCTCGGCCGCCAGTGGAATTTGACGAAGGTCGCCTCGTCCTTGTCGTTCAGCAGCCGGAAGGTGTTGACGCCGAAGCCTTCCATCATCCGAAGGGACCGCGGAAGGGTCCGGTCGGACATCGCCCACATGATCATGTGGGTCGATTCCGGCATCAGGCCGATGAAGTCCCAGAATGTGTCGTGCGCGCTAGCGGCTTGCGGATAGCCCCGGTCGGCCTCCATCTTCACCGCGTGGATCAGGTCCGGGAACTTGATCGCGTCCTGGATGAAGAACACCGGCATGTTGTTGCCGACTAGGTCCCAGTTGCCCTCCGTGGTGTAGAACTTCACCGCGAAGCCGCGCACGTCGCGCGGCGTGTCGACCGAGCCGGCGCCGCCCGCAACGGTCGAGAAGCGGGAGAAGACCTCAGTGCGCTTGCCCACCTCGGTGAGCACCTTGGCGCGGGTGTATTTCGCCAGCGAGTCCGTTAGTTCGAAGAAGCCGTGGGCCGCCGAGCCGCGGGCGTGGACGATGCGCTCCGGAATGCGCTCATGGTCGAAGTGCTGGATCTTCTCGCGCAGCACGAAGTCCTCCAGTAGCGAGGGGCCGCGCGGGCCCGCCTTCAAGGAGTTCTGGTTGTCGCTGACCGGGACGCCATGGTTGGTCGTCAGGCGGGCGTCGGGTGCGGAGGCGGTTTGGTGGGTCTCCCCGCCGGCTCCCGTAGCGGATTTCGAGTCGCGCGGCGGCGCGCCGTTGGATTGGGCCATCGGTAGGATTCCCTCGACTGGATGGTGTGAGCGTCTGACGCTCAAACGCGGACAAGCCGGATTGGTGACGCCCTATTGCCCAAATTTTGGGGCGCGCTTTCCGAAGGTCCAGTGGCGGCAAGATTCGGCTATGCTGGCGTCAACGAAGCGGGGCGGGACCATGACCGACGAAACGGGCGATCGCAGGGACTTCCTGAAGCTGGCCGCCGGCGCGGCCGTGGGCGCGGGCGCACTGGCGCCCGCCATCGCGCAGGCGCTGGCCCTGCCGGCTGCGCATGTCACCGGGACGATCCGGGACGTCGAGCATGTGGTGATCCTGATGCAGGAGAACCGCGCCTTCGATCACTACTTCGGAACCCTAGCCGGCGTGCGCGGCTTCGGTGATCCGAGGCCCGTGAAGCTGCCCAGTGGCGATGATGTCTGGCTCCAGCCCGGCAAGGCCGGCGCGCCCTCGGTCAGCCCGTTCCACCTGGACGCCAGCGCCACCCGCGCGGAGACCATGTTCAGCCTCGACCACAGCTGGAAGGGGTCACACGCTCGCTGGAAGCACCACGACGCCTGGATCCCGGCCAAGTCGCCGCTGAGCATGGGCTACTTCACCCGCGCCGACCTGCCGTTCTACTACGCGCTCGCCGACGCTTTCACGATCTGCGACGCCTACCACTGCTCGATCTGGGGCCCGACCAACCCCAACCGCCTCTTCCTGTTCAGCGGCACCAGCGGCCTGGGCGCCGGAGACACGGGCACGATCGTCACCGCCAACCCGAAAACCGAGACCAACGAGACCGCGGACCCGGCCAATGATGGAAAGGCCTTCGCTGGCCTCACCTGGCCCACCTACGCCGAACGGCTGCAGGCGGCGGGCGTCTCGTGGCGCCTCTATCAGGAGTTCGACAACTACGGGGACAATGGCCTCGCCTATTTCGCGAACTTCCGCGGCATCGAGCCGGACAGTCCACTCTACCAGCGCGGCCGCGCCTGGGTTCCGGGCTCGAACGCCGCCAACGCCAAGACCGCCAACGGCCAGCACCTGGTGGCGCAGTTCGCCGCCGACGTGGCCGCAGACCGCCTGCCGCAGGTCTCCTGGATCGTGGCGCCCTACGCGCTCTGCGAACACCCCAGCGCTAGTCCCGCGGACGGCGAGTGGCTGACGGCCCGGCTCATCGCGGCGCTGACCTCCAACCCTGCGGTCTGGGCCAAGACGGTCTTCATCCTGAACTACGACGAGAACGACGGGTTCTTCGATCACGTGCCGCCCCCCCTGCCAGCCACCGGAAGCGCCCAGGGAAAAAGCACGGTGAAGACCGATGGCGAGGATTTCCACGGCGAACCCGTGGGCCTCGGACCTCGCGTGCCGATGATCGTCGTCTCGCCATGGACGAAAGGCGGCTTCGTCAACTCCCAGGTCTTCGACCACACCTCGGTGATCCGCTTCCTGGAGGCCCGTTTCGGC
>JBBREC010000212.1:0-4912 GCA_038203295.1 Caulobacterales bacterium | reverse complement strand
AGCATGGCGCGGCCACCGGAGATGCCGGCCAGCGACAGCGTCTTCATGGCTCCGGGCGACAGCGCGTTGACCCGGATGCCCCTTGGCCCCAGGTCGCGCGCCGCATAGCGCACGGCGGCCTCTAGCGCGGCCTTGGCGACGCCCATGGTGTTGTAGTTCGGGATCGCCCGCTCGGACCCCATATACGTGAGCGTGATGATCGACCCGCCGGTCTCCGGCATCAGCTCGGCGGCGCGCCGCGCGCAGTCCACGAAGCTGAAGGCCGAGATGTTCATGGCCCGCAAAAAGCCGTCGCGCGTGGTGTTCTCGACAAAAGAGCCCTTCAGCTCGTCCTTGTTGGCGAAGGCGATGGCGTGGACGAAGAAATCGATCTGGTCGAACGCCTGCTTCACCATCGCGAAGGCCGCGTCCATCGAGGTGTCGTCGGTGACGTCGACCGGGGCCAGCACCTTGACCCCGATGCTCTCGGCCAGCGGTTCGACGCGACGCTCCATGCCGGGCAGGTGCAGGAAGGCCATCTCCGCGCCCTGGGCGGCCAGCTGGCTGGCGATCCCCCAGGCGATCGACTGGTGGTTGGCCACGCCGGTGACGATCCCGCGCTTGCCCTTCATCAGGTCGCCCTTGGGCATCTGATAGTCTTCAGCCACGACGCGTCTCCCTTGGTGCTTTGGGGGTTTGTGGAGGTGGCGAGCCCGCAGGGCAAGAATTCAACCTCGGAAAACATGGAAAGACACGGAGGGCGGGCGGCTTCTGTTCCGTGTTTTCCGTGTTTTCGGGGTTACTCCGCCTTCCGATCCGAGGTCCGGCCCCGCCAGGCAGCCAGCACCTCGGCAGGATCGCCGCCCAGTTTCAGGACGCGCGCCTCCCAGCGCTCGAGCGCCCCGTCGTAATAGTCGAAGATGCACGGAACACAGCCGCGCTGGCAGCAGGTCTGCGGGTCGGGCTCGTCCGGCGGACGGGGATAGCCCTGGTCGGGACCAGGCAGGCGGCTAGACCTTCGCCATCACCAGGCAGCCGTTCGTGCCGCCGAAGCCGAAGCTGTTGGACATGACGGTTTCTAACTCGCGATCTGCTCGCTCAAGGAGGATCGGCATGTCCGCGAAGGCCGGGTCCAGGTGCTCGATGTTGGCGCTCTTGGCCGCGAAGCTGTTGTTGAGCATGAGCAGCGAGTAGATCGCTTCCTGCGCCCCGGCCGCGCCCAGGCTGTGGCCGGTCAGCGACTTGGTGGACGAGATCAGCGGGGCCTTGTCGCCGAACACGGCGCGCACAGCCTCCATCTCCTTGATGTCGCCGACGGGCGTCGAAGTGCCGTGCGGATTCAGATAGTCGATGGCCCGGCCGCCGATTGTGGACATGGCGAGCTTCATGCAGCGCGCGGCCCCCTCGCCGGACGGCGCCACCATGTCGAAGCCGTCAGAATTGGCCGCGTAGCCCACGATCTCGCCGTAGATCTTCGCGCCGCGCGCCTTGGCGTGCTCGTACTCTTCCAGGACGACAAGCCCCGCGCCGCCGGCGATCACGAAGCCGTCGCGGTCCTTGTCGTAGGCGCGGCTGGCCACGGCCGGCGTGGCATTGAAGTTCGAGCTCATGGCGCCCATCGCGTCGAACAGGACCGAAAGCGTCCAGTCGAGCTCCTCGCAGCCGCCGGCGAAGACCACGTCCTGCTTGCCCATCAAAATCTGCTCGTAGCCGACCCCGATGCAGTGGGCCGAGGTGGCGCAGGCCGAGCTGATCGAAAAGTTGAGGCCGCGAATCTTGAACCAGGTGGCCAGCGTCGCCGACGGCCCAGAGCTCATCGCCTTCGGCACCGCGAACGGGCCGACGCGCTTGGGGCCGCGGGTCTTCGCCGTCTCGGCCGCCTCGATGATCGAGCGGGTGGAGGCGCCGCCGGAGCCCACGATCAGGCCGGTCTTGTCGTTGGAGACCTCGGACTCCCCGAGGCCGCTGTCGGCGATCGCCTGTTCCATGGCGATGTGGGCGAAGCCGGTGCCCTGGGCGAGAAATCGCGCCGCGCGGCGGTCGACCATGGATTCCCAGTCGATCTGCGGTGGGGCATGCACCTGGCTGCGGAAGCCGAGCTCGGCATATTCCGGCGCGGCGACCACGCCGGACCTTGCCTCGCGCAGGGACGCCAGGACCTCATTCGTGTTGTTGCCGATCGACGACACGATGCCGATCCCGGTGACCACGACGCGACGCATGCTGCCTTCCCGACTTTTCGCGGCTCTACGGCCGCTGATAGAGGCCGACCCGAAGGTCTGTCGCCCAATAGATGGGAGTTCCGTCGGCTTCCAACACCCCGTCGCCGATACCCATCACCAGGCGGCGGTTGATAACCCGCTTCATATCCACCTTGTAGGTGACTTTCTTGATCGAGGGCGTGACCTCGCCGCCGAACTTGACCTCGTTGCAGCCAAGCGCGCGGCCGCGCCCCTTGCCGCCGATCCAGCCCAGGTAGAAACCGACCAGCTGCCACAGCGCGTCGAGGCCAAGGCTGCCGGGCATCACCGGGTCGCCGAGGAAGTGGCAGTCGAAGAACCAGAGGTCCGGATTGATGTCGAACTCGGCCTCGATGTAGCCCTTGCCGTGGGCGCCGCCAGTGTCGTTGATCACGGTGATGCGGTCGAACAGCAGCATCGGCGGCGCCGGCAGCTGGGCGTTGCCCGGCCCGTACATCTCGCCGCGCGCACAGGCCATGAGCTCTTCGAAGCTGTAGTGGTCCTGGGCCTTCGCGTCCGTCATTTGGCGTCCCGTCCTGTTGAGGCGTCAGGCCCTAACACGAGCCGGATGCGCCGCTCAATGTACGATCACTTTGCCCGGATAGGCGCAGGCCGGCACTGCGGGGCGTCCGAGGTGCCCCAGAGCGAGCCTTCCCGCACCCATCCCGACGCGCCGTCCAGGTGCACCTTGCACCAGCCCCCGTCGCATCGATCCAACGCCGCGGCGGCGTGAGCGTTCAGAAACGCGGCGGCGTGGGCGCCGGGTTTCGGCTTGCGGAACAGCTCCGCGGGGCGCTCGCCGGTGTTGATCACCGTGCGCCGGCCGTCGGTGGTGCGCTTGTGCACCCAGGCGGTTTCCCCCTGGGGATCACAGACCCGGCGCCACTCGCTGGTCTCGGCGATCACCTGCAGCGGCAGGCCGCGCACCCTGTAGACCCACAGCAGGCGGTGGTCGTCGCCGGGGCCGGCCCTGGCATTGACCTTGTCGAACTTGAGCGAGACGAAGCGCGGCACCGGCATGCCCGAGGGCGTCGGACGGTCGGGCGACGCCGGCGACGCCGGCGAGGCGGCCGCCAGGCCCGCGGCGGCCAGCACGCCCAGCGCCGCGCTTTTCAGCAGGCGGGTCGATGGCCTCATCATTTACGTCGCCTCGCCTTGGCCGTGCAGGGCCGCTTTGCTACAGGTCATTGCAAATACGCGCGCCGGCGAAGCGGCGCAGGAAACGCATCCTTCAAGCTGCCCATGGTCCCCCGCAAGCCGAAAGTCATCGTTACCCGCAAACTCCCCGATCCGGTGGAAACCCGGATGCGGGAGTTGTTCGACACCGAACTGAACCTTACCGACAAGCCGTTTACCAAGCAGCAGTTGGTCGAGGCCATCGGTCGCTGCGACGTGCTGGCCCCGACCATCACCGACAAGCTCGACGCGAAGATGCTCGAGAAGGCCGGGCCGAAGCTGAAGCTGATCGCCAATTTCGGCGCCGGCGTCGACCACATCGACGTGGCCGCCGCCAACGCCCGCGGCATCACCGTCACCAATACGCCGGGGGTCCTGACCGAGGATACCGCCGACCTGACCATGGCCCTGATCATGGCCGTGGCCCGCCGGATCGTGGAGGGCGCCAACATCACCCAGGCCGGCGACTTCCATGGCTGGGCGCCCACCTGGATGCTTGGCCGCCGGATCACCGGCAAACGGCTAGGCATCATCGGCATGGGTCGGATCGGCCAGGCGGTGGCCCGCCGGGCCCGCGCCTTCGGGCTGCAGATCCACTACCACAATCGAAAACCGGTCAGTTCGCGCATCGCCGAGGAGTTGGAGGCCACCTACTGGGAGAGCCTCGACCAGATGCTGGCCCGGATGGACATCATCTCGGTGCACTCGCCGCATACGCCGGCCACCTATCACCTGCTCTCGGCGCGTCGCCTGAAACTGATGTCGCCGCACGCCATCCTGATCAACACCGCCCGCGGCGAGATCATCGACGAAGACGCCCTGGCCGACCTGCTGAAGGTCGGAGCCATCGGCGGCGCGGGCCTCGACGTCTTCGAGTTCGAGCCGAAGATCAATCCAAAGCTGCTGGGCCTGCCCAACGCAGTCCTCCTGCCCCACCTGGGCTCGGCGACCATCGAAGCCCGCGTCGACATGGGCGAGAAGGTGATCATCAACATCAAGACCTGGATGGACGGGCACAAGCCGCCGGACCGGGTCATCCCGTCGATGATGTGAGCGCGGAGCGACTCATCCCGGCGAAGGCCGGGATCCAGGCGGCCTCGCAATCCCCAATCACCGGAGGATAACGGCTACTATCTGCCAGCGCCGCCACACACTGGACACTCCGGTTCAGCGCCCACCTTCACCGTCCGGGTCTCAGCCGACAGCGCGTCGTAGATCAGCAGGCGGCCGATGAGCGGCTCGCCGGCGCCGACGATCAGCTTCACCGTCTCCACCGCCATCATCGAGCCGATCACCCCGGCCAGGGCCCCGACCACGCCGACGGCCACGCAGGTTTCAGCGTCGGGCGGGATCTCGGGGACGAGGCAGCGGTAGCAGGGTGCGCGGCCGAACACCCCCACCTGCCCTGTCCAGCGGCCGATAGCGCCGGAGACGAGTGGCTTGCCGTGCCGCACGCAGGCGGCGTTGACCTCATAGCGCACGGCGAAATTGTCGGTGCCATCCAGC
Organism: Caulobacterales bacterium; assembly: GCA_038203295.1. Lineage (GTDB taxonomy): Bacteria > Pseudomonadota > Alphaproteobacteria > Caulobacterales > Caulobacteraceae > Phenylobacterium. The sequence goes on along the minus strand of JBBREC010000212.1, from coordinate 11 downwards.
ACGATGTCGAC
>JBBREC010000211.1:0-5027 GCA_038203295.1 Caulobacterales bacterium | reverse complement strand
GCCTTCTCTTCCGGAGCCGCGTCGATGTCGGCATAGCTCATCGCCTTGCCGCCCGAGGCCTTCGCCAGAACCATCGTGATCGCCGCCGTCAACGTCGTCTTCCCATGGTCAACGTGACCAATCGTGCCGATGTTCAGGTGCTGCTTATTGCGGTTGAATTTTTCTTTGGCCATTTCAAGCTCCAGCCCTGTCCGGGCTCGTCCTCTAGCTAGGGTTGGGTGTCTTAGGCGTACTTCTTGATCACTTCGTCGGCGACCGCTTGCGGCACCGGATCGTAGTGATCGTAGGTCATCGAGAAGTTGGCGCGGCCCTGGCTGAAGGACCGCAGCGTGTTGATATACCCGAACATGTTGGCCAACGGCACGAAGGCGGTGACCACCTGGGCGTTGCCGCGGGTTTCCGTCCCCTGGATCTGGCCGCGGCGGCTATTCAGGTCGCCGATCACGTCGCCCATGTATTCGTCGGGCGTCACCACCTCGACCTTCATGATCGGCTCGAGCAGCTTCGGCGCACCGCGCTCGCGCAGTTCGCGGAACGCCGCGCGGCTGGCGATCTCGAAGGCCAGGACCGAGGAGTCGACGTCGTGGTAGGCGCCATCATAGAGCGAGGCCTTGAAATCGATCACCGGGAAGCCGGCCAACAGGCCGTTTTCCTTTGCGGATTCGATGCCCTTCTGGACGCCGGGGACGAATTCTTTAGGTACGGAACCGCCGACCACCGAGCTTTCGAAAACGAAGCCCGAACCCGGCTCGCCCGGCTCGAACTTGATCTTCACGCGAGCGAACTGGCCCGTGCCGCCGGTTTGCTTCTTGTGGGTGTAGTCGATGTCGGTGACCTTACCCAGGCTCTCCCGATAGGCGACCTGCGGGGCGCCGATGTTGGCGTCGACCTTGTAGGTGCGCCGCAGGATGTCGACCTTGATGTCGAGGTGCAGCTCGCCCATGCCGCGCATGATCGTCTGGCCCGACTCCTGGTCGGTCTGGACAGTGAACGACGGGTCCTCGGAAACCATCTTGGCCAGGGCGACGCCCAGCTTTTCCTGGTCGGCCTTGGACTTCGGCTCGATCGCGATCTCGATGACCGGCGCCGGGAAGTCCATCTTTTCCAGAATCACCGGCGACTTGGTCGGGTCGCACAGGGTGTCCCCGGTGCGGGTGTCCTTCAAGCCGGCAAGCGCGATGATGTCGCCGGCGTAGGCTTCCTTGATGTCTTCGCGGTTGTTGGAGTGCATCAGCAGCATGCGGCCGACGCGTTCCTTCTTGTCGCGGGTGGAGTTCAGCAGGCCCATGCTGGTCTCGAGCTTGCCCGAGTAGATCCGACAAAAGGTGAGCGAGCCGACGAAGGGGTCGTCCATGATCTTGAACGCCAGGATCGACAGTGGTTCGTCGTCGGAGGCCAGACGGACCACCGGCTCTTCGGTGCGGAAATCGATACCCGGGGTCGGCGGGATATCCAGTGGCGACGGCAGGTAGTCGACAACGGCGTCGAGCAACGGCTGCACGCCCTTGTTCTTGAATGCGGAGCCCGCGAGGATCGGATAAAAGGCGCCGGTCAGAACGGCCTTGCGCAGGCACTTCTTGATCACATCGACCGACGGCTCTTCACCCGACAGATAGGCCTCCATGGCCTCGTCATCGAGTTCGACAGCGTTCTCGATCATGTAGTGGCGCGCTTCGTCGCACGCTGCCTTCATGTCGGCGGGGATCTCTTCGTCGTGGTAGTTCGCGCCCAGGCCTTCAGAGTCCCAGACCACAGCCTTCATGCGGACCAGGTCGACGATGCCCTTGAGGCTGGATTCCGAACCGATCGGCAGCTGGATCGGCACGGCCTTGACGCCCAGGCGCTCGCGGATGGTGCGCAGGCACATCTGGAAGTCGGCGCCGATCTTGTCCATCTTGTTGACGAACACGATGCGCGGAACGTTGTAACGGTCGGCCTGGCGCCAAACGGTCTCGGTCTGCGGCTCCACCCCCTGGTTGCCGTCGAGCACGGCCACGGCGCCGTCGAGCACGCGCAGGCTGCGCTCGACTTCAATCGTGAAGTCCACGTGCCCGGGGGTGTCGATGATGTTCAGCCGGTGATCATTCCAGATGGCGGTGGTCGCGGCCGACGTGATCGTGATGCCGCGCTCCTGCTCCTGCTCCATCCAGTCCATGGTGGCGGCGCCATCGTGGACTTCCCCGATCTTGTGGCTCTTGCCGGTGTAATAGAGAATCCGCTCGGTCGTCGTCGTCTTGCCCGCATCGATGTGGGCCATGATTCCGAAGTTGCGGTAGTCGGCGAGTGGGTGGGCGCGGGGCATATCGGAAAGCTCTGGAAAAGGGCTGTTCTTAGGGGCCTGAACGAACAGCGCGGGCGGTTTAGCTCAAACCGCCCGCGCCGAAAAGCTCAGTATGGGTGGCTTACCAGCGGTAGTGCGAGAAGGCCCGGTTGGCTTCCGCCATCTTGTGGGTGTCTTCGCGCTTCTTGACCGCGGCGCCGCGGTTCGAGGAGGCGTCCAGCAGTTCGCCGGCCAGCTTCTCGGTCATGGTGTTCTCACCACGCTTGCGGGCGGCGGCGACGATCCAGCGGATCGCGAGCGCGCGACGGCGATCGGGGCGAACTTCCATCGGCACCTGATAGGTGGCGCCGCCGACCCGGCGGGACTTCACTTCGATGGCGGGCGCGACGTTCTCCAGGGCCGAGTGGAAGGTTTCCAGCGGGCCCAGATCCTTGCGCTTGGCTTCCAGGATGTCGAAGGCGCCATAGAGGATGTTCTCGGCGACGGCCTTCTTACCTTCGTACATCACCATGTTCATGAACTTGGTGACCACCAGATCCCCGAACTTCGGGTCGGGAAGAACCTGGCGTTTCTCTGCGCGGCGGCGGCGGGACATTCTTCTTCTTCCTTACTTCGGACGCTTGGCGCCGTAGAGCGAACGACGCTGGCGACGGTCCTTGACGCCTTGCGTATCGAGCACACCGCGCAGGATGTGGTAGCGGACGCCGGGAAGGTCCTTCACGCGGCCCCCACGGATCAGGACCACGGAGTGCTCCTGCAGGTTGTGGCCTTCGCCGGGGATGTAGCACACCGCTTCGATGCCGGTGGTCAGACGCACCTTGGCGACCTTACGCAGCGCCGAGTTCGGCTTCTTGGGGGTGGTCGTATAGACCCGGGTGCAGACGCCGCGGCGCTGCGGGCAACCCTTAAGGGCCGGAACCTTGTTCCGGGAGGGTTTGTCCTGCCGCGGCTTGCGGATGAGATGGTTGACTGTTGGCATCTAATCTCGCTTGCGTGGAGGCGTGTGCCGTTGGGCCGAAGCGCCTCAGTGGGTCCTGGTTTTCGTCTGGTTTCCGAAGCCGCCCGCTGAACGAAAAACGCGCCGGGACGCGTTGGATTGCGTACCAGCGGGGAGCCGTTCATCGGGACAGGGACGAATCCCGGCCTCGAAAGAGCGCGCTACATAGTCGCCAAGCGCCATCTCGTCAATGTTTGCGAACCCTTCCGGCGCCCCGTGCGTCCGGCAATCGAAGCGCGCGCGGTTTTGGCCACGAAAACGCCGCGAGGCCCCCTCCCTGTGGACAAAGCTGGCGAGGGACCAAGAGCGGATGCATACGGCCAGGCGCCGCCGTACGATCGTCGCGATCGCTGTCTCGGCCGTGGCCCACATTGTGGTGCTGGCGATCGCTGCGGTGCAATCGCCGATGCTGCGCATGCCGCCTCAGGTCTCGGGGCCGCCGGAGCCGGTCATTCCGATCCTGATCCTGCCGCGCACCCCGCCGCCGTCAGGGTCGAATGCCCCCGCGCCGATCCGTCTGCACCGACGCCCCCAGCGCTACTTGCCCCTCGACCTGCCGGTGACTCCCCTGCCTGTGCCGGCCCCCGCAATTGCGCTGGCCGCGCCGAAGGCCGCTGCGCCCGTCGCCGTTCACCCTGCGCCGCAGCCCGAGGGGCCCAGAGGCGACGTAAAGGCGGCGCTGCGCCACGGACCCGTCGGCTGCGCCAACGACAATCTCGTGGGCCTGAACCGGTCGGAGCACGATCTTTGCGACGAACGCCTCGGCAAATCCGCAAAGGATGCCGACTTCATCCTGCCTGGCGTGGGCATGTCGCCTGCCAAACGCGCGCTGCTCGACCAGGCTGCGGCCACGAAGGAAGCGCACAAGGCCTACATGGAGCGCGGGGTTGCGCCCGCCATGAACAAGCCGGAACCCGCCGACTATGATGGCGACATCTACACCTCGGGGGCCGGCGCCTCGGCCGTCGGGCCGATCACACATCCGCCGAGCTCGCGCGCCGCGAAGAAACTAGGGCGGCTGCCACCATAGATTTCCCCGGAAGTCCGACGCCAAAACGGCCCGGGATCGCTCCCGGGCCGTTCGGCTCGCTGGCAGGCCGGAGACCCCGGGACTGAATCGGGGCGGTTCCAGCCGCGGCGAACTTATTTGGGCGGCGGCAGAGCCAGTCCGCACTGGAAATCATGTAGTGCGCCGCGCGCGAATTGCGCCCTAACATTTGATCAACTGCGACCTTATGGCCACTCTGGACAGGCTGCAGACGTGGTCGCCGACGGTTGACTGTCGATGGGGTTCCTGCCGCCGATGACTGGCGACCAGCCGGCCGAGCTTCGCCACGTGCGACACGAAATCGGCCCGAACCCTGCTCTTCCGAGGGGCCCGGGCCGCTTCGCTGCTTTATAGACTGGAGGTCTGTTTAGGACTCGACCTTCTCGGCCTCCGCCTGGACGGCGATGACTTCGGGAAGCGGCTCCATGGCCTCTTCGCGGCTGGCGGTCAGGGCCTCGTCGCGCTTGGCGGCGATGCGCTGCAGGTTCCGCAGGTAGGAACCCGTGCCGGCCGGGATCAGGCGACCCACGATCACGTTCTCCTTGAGGCCTTCAAGAGTGTCGACCTTGCCCTGGACGGACGCCTCGGTGAGGACGCGGGTGGTTTCCTGGAACGAGGCCGCCGAGATGAAGCTGCGGGTCTGCAACGACGCCTTGGTGATGCCGAGCAGAACCGGTTGCGTGAGGGCCGGACGGCCGCCG
>JBBREC010000210.1:0-5076 GCA_038203295.1 Caulobacterales bacterium | reverse complement strand
GGCGGACGAGCACATCGGCAAGGCCCTAATGATCAAGCGCAAGGTGCTCAGCGGCGACAATCCGCTGCTGGCGCAGGATCTGTCTACCCAGGGGAAAATCCAGACTGCCGAACATAAATATGAGGCGGCCGCGGCCACGCTGCGCCAGGTAGTCGAAATCGGAAAGCGCGCCCATCCAAATCCGCACTATCAGGTGGGCATCGATCTGGTGTTCCTGGCGCTGGCGGAGTCGGACCTGGGCCACACCGACAAGGCGCTCGCCGACATCGACGAGGCCAAGCACAACTACGATATCAGCTACGGCAAGCTGCATCCCAACCACGGCGACCGGCTGGTCAATCGCGCCATGATCCTGGCCAGGGCCGGGCGCAAGCTCGAGGCGGCCAGGGATTGCGCCGCTGGTCTGGCCATCCTCAACCAGACCCTCGGTCCCGACGCCGCCTTCACCAGGACCAACGTCAAGATCTGCGCCGGTCTTTGAGCCAAGATGCCTATTCGCCCGGCGAGGAAATGAGCAGGCCTCCGAGATTGAAGTAGCATGCGGTGCTTCTGTCCGCAGATCGACTGTCGAGACAGCGCCGATTTCCTACCCTCGCTTGGTGGCCAAGATCTGACGTCCGGGTCCGAAAGGGGACTGCAGGGAGATCAGCGCTGCGGGGCTGAACCTCAGCTTTCGGACGCGACACCAGTGACCGCGTCCCACTCCGACCCGGTCATTCGTAACGTGCGCCCGTCGGATAGGAACCATCCGTCAAGTTCTCACCAACGGCCAGTTTCTGCCCGGCGCCTCCCCTATTCGCGCCAGTGGCTGACGAGCGGCGCGAGATTCGGGCGCTCGCGCTCCATCGGCGGCTCGCGGGGGGTGCCCAGCAGGATGAAACCGGCGACTTTTTCCGAATCCCGCAGGCCCAGGATCGCGATGGCCTGGGGGTCGTAGGCGTACCAGTCGGTGATCCAGTTGCCGCCGTAGCCCATGGCCAGAGCGGCATAGAGCAGGGTGGCGCAGACGGCCCCGGCCGACAACAACTGCTCCCACTCCGGAATGGTCGATTCTTTCGGGGCCGATATCACCGCCACGCAGAGCGGGGGTGTTTTGAGCTTGGCGAGCTTGGCGGCAGCCGTTGCGTCGCCGCGGGAGAGGGCTAGCGCCTCGAGCTTGCCCGCGAACGTCGCCTTGTCCACGCCCGCCAGAACGATGAAGCGCCAGGGCGCGAGCTTGCCATGGTCCGGGACCCGGGCCGCCAGACGCAGCAGGGCGCCCAGTTCGCTGGCGTCAGGCGCGGGCTCGGCCAGGGTGACGGCGGATGTGGAGCGGCGCAGCGCCAGGAAGCGCAGGACGTCGGGCGCGGCCGACTGGGGAACGGGCGCACCAAATTCGGGCGCAGGCGGCAGGGCGACGGTCGCGGTTCGGTCCGTCATGGGAGCGCTCACCTTTAAGGAAGCCGATAGACTGGGTCCTTTATGGGTGCGCCAGCGCGCATCGCAAGGCGAGCCTGATCCATCATGCAGAAACCCGCCTGGCTCGTCGCTCATGGCCGCCCCTGGACGCCGGGGACGGAGCGTGTGGCCTTCGAGAGCGCCTGGATCACGGTGACCGATCAGCAGGCGACGGCGCCTACTGGACGCCTGGCGCAATATGGCATGGTGCGCTTCAAGAACCTGGCGATCGCCGTGCTTCCGCTCCACGACGACGGGACGGTGACCCTGGTCGGCCAGCACCGGTTTCCGCTGGGCGACTACAGCTGGGAATTGCCCGAAGGCGGCGCGCCACTGGACGAGCTCCCGCTGGATGGGGCCAAGCGCGAACTGGCCGAGGAAACGGGCCTCGCCGCCGCCGATTGGCGCGAGGTGCTCAGGGCCCAGCTTTCCAATTCGGTGACCGACGAGCAGATGATTGGCTACATCGCGACCGGGCTGAGCGAGGCCCTTGGCGGCTACCATGCGGACGATACCGAGGCCATCGCCCTGGTCAGGGCGCCGTTCCGCGAGGCGCTGGATGCGGCGATGGCCGGGCATCTGCCAGACATGCTGACGGTTGCGATGCTGCTCAGGGGTTACCACATGGCTCGGGAGGGAGCTTTGCCGGGCGCGTTGGCGCGCGCCATGCTAGGCTAGGCGAAGCGCCTGAAGGGGCGGGAGGATTTTATGAGCCAGCAACGGCTGGAAGTGATCGACCCGGCGAATGCGCCGCCCGTCTGGGCCGCGCTGCGCAACGAGGCCGAAGCGGGCGCCAAGACCGAGGCCGCGCTCGCGAGCCTGCTGGCCGCGGTGATCCTGAACCACAAGGACCTGGCGAGTGCGCTGTCCTATCAGCTGGCCCGGAAACTGGGCGACCAGGAGTTGCGGGCCATGAGCCTGCGCGACATCTGCCAGGAAGCCTATCGGGCAGAGCCGTCACTGGTGGAGATCGCCGAGGCCGACCTGAAGGCCGTGTTTGAGCGCGACCCGGCCTGCAAGGGCTATGTTCAGCCGTTTCTGTTCTTCAAGGGCTTCCTGTCGCTGCAGACCCAGCGCGTCGCGCACTGGCTCTGGGGTCAGGGCCGCGAAACGCTGGCGCTCTATTTGCAGAGCCGGATGAGCGAGCTGTTTCAGGTCGACATTCACCCGGCGACCCGTATCGGCCGCGGTGTCTTCATCGACCATGGCACCGGCATCGTGATCGGCGAGACCGCGGTGATCGGCGACGACGTCTCCATGCTGCAGGGCGTGACGCTCGGTGGCACAGGGGCCGAGCGTGGCGACCGCCATCCGAAGATCGGCAAGGGCGTCCTGCTGGGCGCCGGCGCCAAGGTGCTCGGCAACCTGAACATCGGTGACTACGCCAAGATCGCGTCGGGCTCGGTGGTGTTGAAGGATGTGCCGGCGGGCTGCACGGCGGCGGGCGTGCCCGCGCGGCTGGTCAACTGCCCGACTTGTGACGAGCCAGCGCGCCGCATGGATCACACGCTCGCGGATGAAGTCTACGATTACGTCATCTGAGGTTTTCCGAACGGTCGTGACCGGCTAGGTATCGGCCGCTGAATTACCGAGGAGCGTTGGGCGTGGACGAGAAGATGATCCGCAAACTGGAAGGTCACCTTAGGGGGACCTTCGCGAACGCCCGCATTGCGCTGGTTCCGCGTCCCAAACAAAAGGACTCCGCCGAGGTCTATGTGGGCGAGGAGTTCGTGGGCGTGGTGTTCGAGGACGAGGACGAGGACGGCTCGTTCATGTTCGAGATGGCGATCCTGGCGGAAGACCTTCCCTAGGCGCGAGACTGGCGGCGCCTTCGTCCGCCGCGCTTTGCAGCTGAGCCAAGGCCCTGGCGCACCTGGCGGCCTCTGCTTCCAGTCCGCGCGCGATACAGGCGCGGACAGTCTCGACGGCGCGTTCAGCCTCGGTCATGGCAGCGGCAAGCCGCCCCGCCGGACTGGCGCGCCAGGCGTGCAGGGCTTCCAGATGGGCCTTGGCGTCGCGGGCCAGCGCCCCGGCCGGACGCGGACAGCGGACATCGGGCCCGAGCCCTGACCATGCGACGCCAGCGTGGAGTCGAACCTCGGCGTCATGGGCAGACCGCCGGGCCTGTTCGGCCTGTTGCTCTGCCCGAAGCGCGCGTTCGAAATCGAAGGCCATTCGTTGAATGTACAAAAAATACGCTGTGAGCGCAAAGATTCGCTGTAGCGAAGTTGCGGTCAGGCCGCGCCGCGGATGATCCGACGGGCCTGGTAGGGCGGAATGATCGCGGTGATGTGGGCGGCCCAGCGGATGCGCGCGTCCTGGCGGGTGGGCCCGGCGACGCTTTCCAGGTCGTAGCGGCCGGACCGGGAGCCACGCAGCAGGCGCTTGACCAGGACCTCATCGGTATCCACCTCGACGACCACGATGTGGCCAAGCATGTCCGGCGTTGGCGGGGTGCGCTGGTCCTCGAAATAGATCAGGGCGCCGTCGTCGGCGACGCCATGCATCGAGTGGCCGACGACCCGAAGCGCCACCGCCAGTTCCGAGCCGCCCGGCGGGATCGGGGCGAGATCGCCGGCGTCGTCACCTGTGGCGTAGAGCACCAGGCCCTCGGGATTGGCGCCGACATTGCCGATGATGCGCACGAAGCCGGGCTCGGCCGTTGGGCGCATGGGCCCGGCGGAATCGTAGAGCCACTCCGGGCGGACGCCGAGGGCCACGGCATAGTCCTTGGCCTTGCGATAGGAGAAGGGCGCGTTGCCGTTCTCGTTCGAGGCATAGGTGTTGCGGTTCCAGCCAAAGGCGTCGGCCGCGGCGGCGGCGGTCTCGAAGCCCTTGGCGATCCGGGCTTCGCGCAGGCGTTGGAAGGGCTGGTCCACAGGAGTTCCGGCGACAGAAGGTCTCTGTAGATAACTTACAGAAAATATTTGCGCAACCGACGTATGTTTCATACAGTTCACGCATGCCGATTACATCCAGCGATCCAACCACCCTGGCGAGCAAGAGCTACGCCGCCCTGCGCTACGAGGGCGCGCCACCGGCCCGGGCGCGCGCGGAACTGGCCCTGGCGGAGGCCACGGCCGAGGCGCTGGAGCGCCTGTTCATGGCCCGGCCCGGCGGGGGCGATGACCCCATGCGACCAGCCCGCGCCCGTCACGACCTGCATGTGAAGGCGGTGATGGCTGAGGGCGGCTATCCGGTGATGCCCGACCCCTGCCGCGGGGCGCGGCGGTGAGTCGCTCGGCCGAGGACGCCGCGGCCATGGTCGCCGGCGCGCTCAGCCGCCGGGCGCCGAAGGAGCGGCCGGGGTTCCTGCGCGAACTGCTGGCCCATACCGCGGCGGGCCTGGTGGTGATCGAGGGCGAGCGCGCGGCGGGCGAGGCGGTCTATCGCCTGGCCGACGCGGTGGTCGCGCGCGGCGGTCGGCGCTGACATTTTCACCACTAATTTCAATGACGGGAGGACAAATGGGCCGGGCCTATGACCCCGCACGCGCCATGCGCGAGCGGCTGAAGATCCTGGAGGCCCGCGAGGCGGCGCGGACCGAGGCGCGCGCGGTGGCCGACGGCGTCGCCGAGACTGTGGCGCTGTCGCAGGCGCGAGGCGCGGCGATCGTGCGCGACCCGGGGCGGCGGGGCG
>JBBREC010000209.1:0-5152 GCA_038203295.1 Caulobacterales bacterium | reverse complement strand
TTGCGGTGATCCGTCGCCGAGTCCGCGGTTGCGGGCGAGCCCGTGCGCGGCGCGACGTCCGACGTCGCCATCTGTGTGCCTGCGGCCTGTTTGCTGACCGCTGAAGGGCCGTTGTCGCAGGCGCTCAGCAGCGCCATCGCCTAAATTCCCAGCGCCAGGGGTAGCGCTTTCCTCAACCCAACCATCGTTTTCATCTCCCGAATAGCAGAGGTTGGAACAAATAAAGAACAACGTGTGGTGTTTGTCGAGTCCCTCTGTGTGCCTTAAAGCGGAGCCTGGTTTCGCGGGAGCTTCCAGCCCTTGGTCGAGCAGCGGGTTCTACTGATCGTTGGCGGCGGCATCGCGGCCTACAAGGCGCTGGAGTTGACGCGCCTCCTTCGCAAGGCCGGGGTCGCCGTCCGCCCGATCCTGACGAAGGCCGGCGCGGAGTTCGTCACCCCGCTGTCGCTGTCGGCGCTGGCCGGGGACAAGGTCTATGCCGAGCTCTTCTCACTGACCGGCGAGGCGGAGATGGGCCACATCGAGCTGTCCCGCTCGGCGGACCTGGTCGTGGTCGCGCCCGCCACCGCTGACCTGATGGCCAAGGCGGCCCATGGCCTCGCCAATGACCTCGCCTCCACCACCCTGCTGGCCACCGACAAGCCGGTGCTGATGGCGCCGGCCATGAACGTGCGGATGTGGGAGCACGCCGCCACCCGGCGCAACCTCGCGACGCTCAAGGCCGACGGCGTCAGCGTCGTCGGTCCCGATGAGGGTGCCATGGCCTGCGGCGAGTACGGCCCGGGCCGCATGGCCGAGCCCGCGGCGATCTTCGCGGCGATAATGGGCCTGCTTGGCGGCTCAAGGCCCCTGGCCGGCCGACGCGCGATCGTCACCGCGGGACCCACGGCCGAGGCGATCGACCCGGTGCGCCTGCTGACAAACCGCTCCTCGGGCAAGCAAGGCTACGCCATCGCCAGCGCGCTTGCGGCCCTGGGCGCGGACGTCACTCTGGTCAGCGGCCCGACCTCGCAGCCCACGCCGGCCGGCGTGGTCCGTATTGATGTGGAGAGCGCGCGCGAAATGCTGGCCGCCTGTGAGGCTGCGCTGCCCGCCGATAACGCCGTCTGTGTCGCCGCCGTCGCGGACTGGCGGCCGGAAACCCCAGGCGACCGAAAGATCAAGAAGGGCGCGGGCGGACCGCCGACCATCGCCCTCGTCGAAAATCCGGACATCCTGGCGACCTTGTCGAAGCATGCTGGGCGCCCGCGCCTGGTGATCGGCTTCGCCGCCGAGACCCATGACGTGGAGGCGAACGCCCGGGCCAAGCTCGCGAAGAAGGGCTGCGACTGGCTCGTTGCGAACGACGTCAGCGTCGAAGGCGTGATGGGCGGCGACGACAACGCCGTGGCCATCGTCAGCGTGGGGGGAATCGAGCGATGGGAGCGTATGTCCAAGGCTGCGGTGGCGCGCCGGCTGGCCAACCGCATCGCCGAGGAACTCAAGTGAACCCCATCGTCCCCATCGTCCCCGTCGTCCGTCTGCTGCACGCCGCCGACCTGCCGTTGCCAGCCTACGAAACCGCGCTCGCCGCCGGCATGGACCTGCGCGCCGCGGTGCCGCAGGACGAGCCGCTGGTGCTGCGTCCTGGCGCGCGCTTCGCCGTGCCCACGGGACTGGCCATTGCACTGCCGCCCGGCTTCGAGGGCCAGGTGCGGCCGCGTTCGGGTCTGGCGTTCAAGCACGGGGTCACCTGCCTCAATTCGCCCGGCACCGTCGACGCCGACTACCGCGGCGAGGTGAAGGTGATCCTGATCAACCACGGCGCCGAGGATTTCACGATCCGCCGCGGGGAGCGCATCGGCCAGCTCGTCGTGGCGCCCGTGGTCCAGGCGGTCTGGGCCGAGGTCGGGAGCCTCGACGACACCGTCCGCGGCGATGGCGGCTTCGGCTCGACCGGGCGGTGACCGCCCCGTGAGCGATCCGGCCCCGCGCAGGAAGCGACTGCCCGTCCGCTGGCTCACCCTGGCGGAGGTGGTCGGCCTGGTCGCCGTGGTGATCGCGGGCCTGGGATATTGGGACAGCCACCGCGAGCGCAGTTTCGAGGAACGCGAACGCGCGGCCGTCCAGCGCGAGCAGAAAGCCGAGGCCCGGCGGGAGGCGCAACAGGGCGCGCTGAAACAGACTTTCCTGATGACCGGCACGCCCGAGAGTTCGGGCGAGCGCCTGCGTTTGACCGCCGTCCATCCCGAACAGGTTATCCAGACCCAGGCCATCACCTTCCCGGGCGCACTTCGGGTGGACCCCGTCCAGAGCACCGGAAACCCTCGCGTCGAGGCCCGCCGGCTGGAGGGCGGACTCGCCAAGGCGCTGCGCGCGCTGGGCGACGATAAAAAGACCGAGGGCCGTGTCCCCATGGGCGTCGTGACGGTCTTCATCGAGGACGGCCAGACCAAGACCGACCGGGCCATCTACCTGCTGGGCTACAGCCTGGATTCGCGGGTCCTGCGGCCGGACAGGATGGAGCTGCAAGGCATGTCCCTGGTCCGCCGCGGCGTAAACGGGGACCTCCAGGCCGCCGTTGACGCGCTTTGGCCCAAGGCGGATCCCAGGCGTTGAGCAGGCCTCGGCTCGAAACCGCGCGATTCGAGCTTGTCCCGCTGCAGCTCAGCGACCGCGACGAGCTCTTCGCCCATTTCTCGGACGCTCTGACCGTCGAATTTATGGATATCGCCCCGATGGCAACGCTGACGGAGGCCGACGAGACCGTCAGCTGGGCGCGCCGGCTGCTCGACAACGGCAAAGGTGTGCGCTGGGCGATCCGCGACCGGTCGGGCGCCTTCTCCGGCACCATCGGTTTCAACAGCCTTGTCCGCGAACACGGCTCGCGCGGCGAAATTGGTTACGACGTGGTTCGCCCGCTCTGGCGAACCGGGGTGATGGCCGAGGTGCTGCCGGCGGTGGTCGACTACGCGTTCGACACTCTGGGCCTGCATCGCGTCGAGGCCCTGGTGACGCCGGGCAATGCCGCCTCCGCCACCCTTTTGCTTGGCAACCGCTTTCGGCTGGAAGGCCTGCTGCGTGACCACGGCCACTGGCGCGGCCGGTTCTGGGATCAGCAGCTCTTCGCGCGCCTTTCGAATGATTAAAGCTTCAGGTCTGGAGCGACGAAGCCGCCAACGCTCTCGTCGATGGACTGGGCCAGGGCCAGGGTGCGGGCGTCGCCGCCCGGCGGCCCGATCAGTTGCACGCCCACGGGAAGGCCCGATGCGGCCAGGCCCGCCGGGACGGTCGTCGCCGGCAAGTGAAGGGCTGTCGCCAGTGCAATCCAGTTCAGCATGATGTTGTAGGGCGCGATGTGGCCGTCCGAGGTCTTCAACCGGCGGTGCGTGAACGCCCTGTGATCGTGCGGGAAGGCGACCACCGGCGCGATGGGCGTCAGGATCACATCGACGTTGTCGAAGGTCCTGGCGACCTCGTGGCGCAGCCGATTGCGCGCCGCGTCGGCCGCCATCCACTCGCGGTGGGTGGCGGTGTAGGCCATGGTCATTGCAGCGGTGGAGAGCGGGCTCGCGCCGCGGTTCATCGACCACTTCGCCCAGCCGCGCATCCGCTCCATGCCGCGGATCACCCTGGGCGGCATGTCCTCGCCCAGCACCGCGCCCAGCAGGGTCTGGTAGGCGACCATCAGCGTTGGCATGTGGACGGGCGAGGTCATCGGGATCACCTCCGCACCGGCGGCAGTCAGCTCGGCGGCGAACCGCTCGATGGCGGCGCGAACCTCGGCGTCCAGCACGAAGCTTGGTTCGTGCAGCCACAGGCCGATCCTGGCGGTCTTCAAGTTCGCCGCCGGGGCTCGGGGCGCCATCGGCCCGTTCTCGATGATCGACAGCAGCAGGCGCAGATCGCGTGCCGAGCGCGCCATCGGCCCAACGACGTTCAGGTCGCGCTCCGACCAGGAGCCGGGGCTGGGCGGCACGTGCCCGCGCTGGCTGACCAGGCCCCAGCTCGGCTTGTGGCTGAACACGCCGCAGAAACTGGCCGGCACGCGCAGCGATCCTCCGATGTCTGAGCCGACCTCGAGCGCGGTGATCCCCGACGCCAGCGCCGCGGCCGCGCCGCCCGACGACCCGCCCGGCGTGCGGGCCTCGTCCCACGGATTGTTCGTCGTCCCGTAGAGGCCGTTGAAGGTCTGCCAGTCGCCCGCCATCACCGGCACATTGGTCTTGCCCCAGACCACCGCGCCGGCCGTCTTCACGTGATGTACGGTATCGGCGTCCTCGGCGACCCGGCGGTGCAGCGCCGCCAGCCCGGAGGAGGCGGGCAGGCCGACCGCGTCAAAGGTGTCCTTGATGGTCATCGGCAGGCCGGCCAATGGGCCGAGCGGCTCGCCCTTTGCGCGGCGCTCGTCAATGGCGCGGGCGTGCTCCAGAGCGCGCTCCAGGCTGGTGGCGACCACGGCGTTAAGACGGCCATGCAGCGCCTGCTGGCGCGACAGCGAGGCCTCGAGCAGTTCCAGCGCCGAGATCTTCCTCGCGGCCAGGGCCGCGAGCATATCGGTAGCGTCGGATTTGAGGATTTCCGGCACCGCTATCCGCCCTTGAAGCCCAGGACGTCGCGCATGGCGTACTCGCCTTCTTCCTTGCCGACGACCCAGACCGCGGCGGCAATGGCGCCGCGGGCGAAAAGGCTGCGGTCGCGGGCCGAATGGCTGATGGTCAGGATCTCGTCCTCGGCAACGAAGCTCACGCTGTGTTCGCCGACGATCCCACCGCCGCGCATCACCGAAAAGCCGATATCGCCATCGGTGCGCGCGCCGGTGATCCCGTCGCGCCCGCGCCGGGCGACCTTGTCCAGTTCGACAGCGCGGCCACTGGCGGCTGCGGCGCCCAGCATCAACGCCGCGCCCGACGGCGCGTCGATCTTGCGCTTGTGATGGGCCTCGAAGATCTCGATGTCATAGGCCTCGGGGCCAAGGGCGCGGGCAGCCTGTTCGACCAACCCCATCATCATGTTGAGGCCCAGGGAGAAATTGCCGGCTCGCACGATGGCCACCTTGCCCGCCGCCGCCGCGATCGTGGCGATCTGGCCGGGCTCGAAGCCGGTGGAGCCGATCACCAGCGACGGCCCGCCGCGCGCCGCGCACGCGGTGGCCAGCGCCGCCGACACCGCA
>JBBREC010000208.1:0-5231 GCA_038203295.1 Caulobacterales bacterium | reverse complement strand
GGCGTGGGCCAGGACCCACCGGCGCGGGTCGCGCTCGCCGGCGCCAGGATTGCGCCAGGCGGCGATGGGGTCCGGCCCCGGGGCGCCGGCGGCGCAGCCGGCCGCGCTGAGCGCGCCGCCGGCGAGAAGGATTTCGAGGATGGTGCGGCGCGTCGGCATGGCGGCTATCCGGTTTATCACTAAACTATATGTAGCTTAGCACTAAACTACTTACAAGCACCGCAGCGACGCTCCAGGCCGTCCCCGATCTGCCTGGTCGACATCGGGCTACGCAGGCTGGCCGACACGACTGGCAAACCTGGCGGATTAAGGGGACGGATTAAGGAGACACTATATTTAATTCGTCACAGGCATTTGCGCCGGGCGCCGCCGCAGTTGAATTAAGTATAGTGTCCCCTTAATCCAGCGGAGGCGGGGATCCAGGCTTTTTTCGCAGCGGCGTAGCGACCTGCGAACGCCTGAGCCCGCCCCCTACTCCGCCGCAGTCCCCACTGTCTCCACCTTCCGCAACTGCATCCGGTCGAACTCCGACCAAACCCCCACATCCCCGTGCCACTGCCCGCGCGTCGCGGCCTTGGAATACTCCGTACTCCGCGCCTCGAAGAAGTTCGCGTGCTCGACGCCCGACAACATCGACTGCAGCCAGGGCAGCGGGTTTTCCTTGACGCCGTAGACTTCCGGCAGGTGCAGCTGGCGCAGGCGCCAGTCGGCGATGAAGCGGATGTAGGCCTTGATGTCGTCGGGGGTCATGCCCTGGATCTCGCCGGCCTCGAAGGCCAGGTCGATGAACTTGTCCTCCAGGCCGACCACCGTCTTGCAGCAGTCGACGATGTCGTCGGCTACCGACTTGGTGACCGCCCCGGTCTCGGCGTTGAACGCGTGGTAGACCTTGATCATCCCCTCGCAGTGCAGGCTCTCGTCGCGCACGCTCCAGCTGACGATCTGGCCCATGCCCTTCATCTTGTTGTGGCGCGGGAAGTTCATCAGCATGGCGAAGCTGGCGAACAGCTGCAGGCCCTCGGTGAAACCGCCGAACATGGCCAGGGTGCGGGCGACGTCGGCGTGGGTATCGACGCCGAACTGCTGCATGTAGTCGTGCTTGTCGCGCATGGCCTGGTAGTCGAGGAAGGCCGTGAACTCACTGTCTGGCATGCCGATCGTTTCGAGCAGCAGGGCGTAGGCGGCGATGTGAATGGTCTCCATGTTGGAGAACGCCGCCAGCATCATCTTGATCTCGGTCGGTTTGAAGACGCGGGAATAGCGCTCCATATAGTTATCGTTCACCTCGACATCCGACTGGGTGAAGAAGCGGAAGATCTGGGTCAGCAGGTTGCGCTCGCGGTCGTTGAGCTTGGTCGCCCAGTCCTTCAGGTCCTCGCCCAGCGGCACCTCTTCCGGCATCCAGTGGACCTGCTGCTGCTTCTTCCAGAACTCGTAGGCCCAGGGATAGCGGAACGGCTTGTAGGCCAGCGACGGGGTGAGCAGGCCCGGAAGGGTGCGGATGTTTGAGGAGGTCACGGTGGCGGATTCCCGACGGCTTGCAGAGGCTGCGAAACCAAGGATAGCCACCGATCTCTAACCATATCTAGCGCCAATTTGGCGCAGCCACCCAAGATGTTGTGAACAAGCTGGGGATGAGGCGGCGCGAGTCGGACGCCCTGCGCGGCGGCGCGGGGACCCTGGGATCAGCGCTGAGGTTTGATCGACAGCGAGAAGGCGACCATCGAGTCGTCACGGGTCTGCTGGCCCCAGATCATGTGCTGGCCCTTCACCTCGCGGTGGATCAGGCCCAGCGAAGACTGCATGATCCCCTTGCGGAAGCCGACGCCCATCTGGACGTCGCCCATCAGGCCGGAGGTGGCGTCGGTGGACCAGCCGGAGCGGTCCCAGCCGGTGTCGTTGTGCATCAGGTTCAGGCCGACGGCGCGGCCATTGACCGCGCCATAGAGGTACCAGCGGCCGATGTCGCCGAAGATCGCGCCGTCGCCGATGCCCATTTCCTTGAGCTTGCGGGCGGCCTTCTCGTCGCGGCTAATCTTGACCTGGGCGCCGGCCTCCGCCGATCCGCCATAGTTGGTGACGCCGACGCCGGCGTGGGGCGACAGGTCGACATCGAAGGCCTTGCCCTCGAAGCTCAGCGCGCGCGGCCATTCGCGGACCAGGGCCACCTCGTAGGCGTCGGCCTGGAACTGGGCGCGGTCGAGGTTGATCGGCACGCCGCCCGGCGTGCGCATCGCGCCGCCGACGCTGACGCGCAGGGAGTCGATGGGGCCCGAGGCGCGGCTGGACAGCTGCACCTCGCCGGAGTTCCAGCGCACCAGGCCCGTGTCGGCCTGGTAGGCCTCGGGCTCGATCAGCCTGGCGATGGGGTCGGCTGCCGCGTGCGGCGAGCGCGGCGCGAAGGCAGCGTCGGCCAGGGCTGCGGCGGCGGAGGGCGGGTCGGACATGTGCGGCGTGGTCAGCACGAGATTTTGCGCGCCGGCCGTACCCGCCGCGGCGCTTCCCAGGACGATGGCTAGATGAACCAGCCCCCGCATCGTCTCAAATCCCCCAGCCCACATCTTTCTAGCGTGTGGGTCCGCGACACAGTTTCATGAATAACGAAAGTCGCAACCCGAAACTGCGTTCCTGCTCATGACCTGCTCATGTGCAAGGCGTGTGCCGTTTGGAAAGTGTTCATCTGCGGGACCGGATTTCACCGTTATCCCGTGCGGCTAGATTCAACGCGGGCGCTCTCAGCGATAACTATACTGTAACCGCGGGAAACTGGCCCGGCCTGGCCTACTGGCAGGCCAGGCATTCCTCGTAATCGGTCTTCGCGACGCCCGACATATCGACCGCCGCGATCGCCTCGCCCCCCGCGTGCGACGCCCGCTGGACGGATTTCGAGCGCAGGTAATAGAGCGACTTGCAGCCCCTCTCCCACGCCTGCCAGTGCAGCATGTGGAGGTCCCACTTATCGACGTCGCCGGGCAGGAAGATGTTGACCGACTGGGACTGGCAGATGTCCGGCGTCCGGTCGGCGGCAAGCTCCACGACCCAGCGCTGATCGATCTCGAACGCCGTCTTGTAGACGTCCTTGTCGTCCTGGCTGAGGAAGTCGAGGTGCTGCACCGAGCCCTCGTTCTCCAGGATCGAGTCCCAGATCGCCGGCGTGTTGTGGCCGGTCAGCTCGAGAATCCGCTCGAGATAGATGTTCTTGACCGCGAATGTGCCCGACAGGGTCTTGTGGCTGTAGATATTCGCCGGGATCGGCTCGATGCCGGCCGAGGTGCCGCCACAGATGATGGAGATCGAGGCCGTCGGCGCGATCGCCAGTTTGTGGCTGAACCGCTCCATCATGCCGCGCTCTTCGGCATCCGGGCAGGCGCCGCGCTCGGTGGCCAGCGTGCGGGAGGCCGCGTCGCACTGGCGGCGCAGCGTCTTGAAGAGCCGCATGTTCCAGCTCTTCGCCAGCGCGCTTTCGAACGGCACGTTCTGCTGCTGCAGAAAGGTATGGAAGCCCATCAGACCCAGGCCGACCGAGCGTTCGCGCCTGGCGGCGTAGACGGCGTTGGCCATCTCCGGCGGCGCGCGCTGGATGAAGTCTTCCAGCACATTGTCGAGGAAGCGCATGACGTCCTCTACGAAGGTCGGGTGGTCGCGCCAATCCAGGAAGGTCTCGGCGTTGACCGAAGACAGGCAGCAGACCGCCGTGCGCTCCACGCCCAGGTGATCCTTGCCCGTGTGCAGCATGATCTCGGAGCAGAGGTTTGACTGGCGCACGTTCAGCCCGAGTTCGCGCTGATGCTGCGGCATCGAGCGGTTCACGGTGTCGGAGAAGATCAGGTAGGGCTCGCCGGTCTGCAGGCGGATCTCGAGGATCTTCTGCCAAAGCGAGCGGGCGTCGACCTCGCGCACGACATCCTTGGTCTTGGGCGAACGCAGGCCGAACATGGCGCCGTCGCGGACGGCTTCCATGAACTCGTCGCTGATCGAGATGCCGTGGTGCAGGTTGAGCGACTTGCGGTTGAAGTCGCCCGAGGGCTTCCGGATTTCCAGGAACTCCTCGATCTCCGGGTGGTGAATGTCGAGATAGACCGCCGCCGAGCCGCGACGCAGCGAACCCTGGCTGATCGCCAGCGTGAGCGAGTCCATCACGCGGATGAAGGGGATAATGCCGCTGGTCTGGCCCGCGCCCTTCACCTTCTCGCCGATGGAGCGCACGCCGCCCCAATAGGTGCCGATGCCGCCGCCGTTGGAGGCCAGGTGCACGTTCTCGTTCCAGACGCTCTGGATGCCTTCCAGGCTGTCCGGGACAGCGTTCAGGAAGCAGGAGATCGGCAGGCCGCGGTTGGCGCCGCCGTTCGACAGCACGGGCGTCGACGGCATGAACCAGAGCTTGGAAATGTAATCATAGACCCGCTGGGCATGATCGGCGTCGTCGGCATAGGCGGTCGCCACCCGGGCGAACATGTCCTGATAGCTCTCGCCGGGGAGCAGGTAGCGGTCCTCCAGCGTGGTCTTGCCGAAGTCCGTCAACAGCGCGTCTCGGCTGCGATCGACCTCGACCTTGCGGACCAGTTGCAACTGCGGTCGTTCAGCCCTTTCCGGCGCAGCCTGAGCTGCTTCCGAGACCGTCCGCACTACCGCTTCACTGCCGCTCATGATCCAAAACCCATAACTATCAGGCGTTTCCGGTGTGGTCCCCCCCACCGGCCTATCGCTATATCTAGTGGGCGCCCCGCCCCGATACGCAACATCATGGGGCCACAGTGCCTAATGACTCGTCAACGGGGTGCGACAGTTCTCCCCCGGAGTTTTTCTTTAACGAGAGGTTAACGCGGAATCGCGGCGATTGATCGGCCTAGGGTTTTCGGCCGTCCACGGTCCAATCCGTCACGCGACTGTGACAAAGAACCTCGCCCTGGAGTGGCGCGATAGGTCGTCGCCACCACCTGGACAGGCGCCCACCCGGAGTCGCGCCGTCGCCGGGGGGCGGCGACGGTCTCCCGACAGCTCCTGACAGGACTACGGGTTCAAATTCAGCAGGGCCGGGTCGCCGCCCTGGGCGGCGATGTTGACGCTCACGGAGCGTTCCACCGCATAGCGCAGCAGGGCATGGGGGCCCCCGGCCTTGGGGCCGGTTCCGGAGAGGCCCTCGCCGCCGAACGGCTGGACCCCCACCACGGCGCCGATCACCGAGCGGTTCACATAGGCGTTGCCGGCCGGTACGGCGCGACACACCTCCT
>JBBREC010000207.1:0-5276 GCA_038203295.1 Caulobacterales bacterium | reverse complement strand
GATCCTGTCGGCCAGCAGATAGCTCTGGGCCGCCGGGGCCGGACCGATGAACACGGTCTCGTCGGCCATCTCGACGGCCAGCGAATCGGCGTCGGCCTCGGAATAGACCACCACGGTGGCGATCCCCATCCGGCGGCAGGTCTTGATGATACGGACGGCGATTTCGCCCCGGTTGGCGATCAGGATCTTTGAAAACATCTAACCTACGTGACCATCTCACTTCCGAACCGAAGGCCGGGACCTTAGATTGAGCGCCATGAGCACGCCAGCAGTCTCCCCCTCCGGTTTCGACCTGACCCCGCCTACCCCTGAGGAACGCAAGCGCCTCGAAGCCACCCTCACCCGCGAGGAAGCCGAGGTGCTGCTGCACCACGGCACCGAGGCCCCGTTCTGCGGCGGCCTGCTCGATCAGAAGGACGACGGGGTCTACTGCTGCCGCCTCTGCGGGCTGCCGCTGTTCCAGCACAAGACCAAGTTCGAGAGCGGTACGGGCTGGCCGTCGTTCTGGGCGCCGATCGATGAGGGTCACGTCACCGCGATCCGCGACGTCTCCTACGGCATGGTCCGCATCGAGACGACCTGCGCGCGCTGCGGCAGCCATCAGGGCCATGTCTTCCCCGACGGCCCGCCGCCGACCCGGCTGCGCTATTGCATCAACTCGGTGTCGCTGGAGTTCGTGCCGGGCGGCGCGCCCCTGCCCGACCGGCTGGTCCGTGGCGAGGCGCTGAAGGCCGCGCCCGTCGGCGTCGCCAGCGCATAGGTCCCGCCCCCGCCCCTGGAACCTCTCAGGCCGGGCCGGCTACCCGGGGGCCCACCGACCCTCCGAGGCGCGGCGCCCCTAGTCTTCCAGCGGGCGCGTTGACTTCGCGATGGCCCCCCGGGGCAGAGAGCCGTCTTCATTCCACATCAGGTGCGTGAGAATCTGGAACAGGAAGGCCGTCGACCAGCCGATCAGCAGCATTCCGTTCACCGCCTCGATCACACCGACGATGCGCCAACGCACGGGCAGGATCGCCCCGGTCTCGCCGACCGTCGAATAGGCGCTGGTCGAGAAATAGAGCGACTGCTCCAGACTGCCCAGCATGCCGGCCTTCCAGTAGACCACCGCGTAGAGCCAGATCTCGGCGCCGTGCACCACGAACAGGCCAAGCACGATGCCCAGGGGGACGATCACCCGGTCGAGGTGGATCCAGCGGGTGAACCGCTCGATATGCCAGCGGGTCAGAGCCTGCAGGACGTCGAGGCCGGCGATGTGGATGAGTACGGTCGCCGAAACGAGCGCGGTGGCGGCCAGCAGCTGTTGAACCAGGATGGGCATGCGGCGTGCACCTTAGCCGATCGCGAGCATCCGGGGCGAGGCGTTGACAACCATCCACCGCCTCAGCCCGGATCCGCCAAGGCGGTGGCCATCTCGGCCATGCGGCGCGACGCGTCGACGAACATGTTGTCAGCCAAGCACCAGGCGTAGGAAACGCCGGCGTGGATCAGGGCCCATTGGGTCAGCCGCGCAGGCTCCAGGCGCGCCGCCTCGGCGACCACCGCCACCTGACGCGCCAGGCGGCCGGGCCTGACGGCGACCGCCTCGTCCGGATTGAACAGCAGGGTGGCGTAGTCGTATCCGCGCTCGCCCAGCACGCCCTTGGGGTCGATCGCCAGCCACCCGCGCGCGCCCGCGTCCAGGACGTTCTCATGGTGCAGGTCGCCGTGCAGGACAGCGATGTCCCGCGGTTCGGCCAGCAGGGCCTCGGCGGCCTTCCGGGCCTTCGCCAGCACGCCGCCGTGGGTCGCCGCAGCCGGCGCCAGGGCCCGGAGCCAGACCTCGAGCGGAACGAGCCCGGGCGGGATTCCCTGCAGCCGCGGCGCATGCAACCGGTCGGCCACCGCGCAGAGAATCCGGGTGGCTCCTTCGTCGTCGCCGGTCCGCGCCATGTCGGCCAGCGAACGGGTGGCCGGCAGGCGTTCCAGCAGCAGCGCCGCGTCCTCGCGCGCCAGCACCCGCGCCGCGCCGTCGCCGGCCCACCAGTCCATGAGCTGGGCGCCGCGGATTTCTTCCTCCGATGTGGCGACCTTAAGCATGGCCGCCGCCGCGCCCCTGCGGACGGGCATCAGCCAGCTCTTCGTGTAGGTCGTCTGGAACGCATCGCCGTCGGGACTTAGGCCCCATCGGTCGAGCCAGGGAGACAAGGGGGCGGGCGTCATCGGTCGAAGGTAAGTGGACTCAAACTCATCGTCATCCCCCGGCTCGCCTAATCGGGCAGCGGTAGGATGACGATGATTTTGGGATGGTTGACGCAGCGTTTCGTCCAGGACCAACCGACATTCCGGGGCGTCGTCCGCGCCTCCATCTCCTCTCCCCCGCCGCGGAACGCGCGGGGGGAGAGGATAATGGAGAGGGGCGGCTGGGCCGCTCCGCTCCGCCGATGGTGGGGCGAGGTCCCTTGGCGGTTTCTGGCTGAGCCAACGGGGCGCTCGGCGTCCTACGAGCCGCCCCTCTCCCTACCCTCTCCCCTCGGGCTACGCCTCGGGGGAGAGGCGAGCTGAGGGGCGATTATGCCTGGTCCTTGCGGCCCCCCATCGACGCGGCGGCGCTCGTTCCGTCGGCGAGGGCGTCGTCGGATGCGCCCGGAAATGCGCCGCTCCGGTCGGTCCGGCGCAGGTTGTTCTGGACATGGGTGACGCCGGCGACGTCCTCGACGATGCGTTCGGCGCGGTGCTTGTCGTCGCGGCCGTCCACCGTGCCGGAGAGCGTCACCTCGCCGCCCGACACCGCCACGACGATGTTGGAGGCGTCGAGCCAGTCGTCATCGGTAAGCCGGTCGTGGATGTCGTCGCTGATCCGCTCGTCGGACCGCGTGTAGCCCTTCGGGCCCCGGCCCCGGTGACCGCGGGCTCCGTCGTCCTGGCCGGGGCGGCTGTCGCCGCCACCGGCGAACCAGGTGGCGACGCGCTCGCCCGCCCGGTGCAGGAACTCGCCGGCGCGCTGGCCGGCGTCCTCGAAGCGTTCGGCGCGGGCCGTGTCGGGCCGCCCGCCCTCGCCGTAGCCGCGCTCGTAGTCGTAGCCGCCGGTCCCGCCGGAGGCCATGCGGTGGGACGGCTCACGCGGGTAACCGCCAAAGGCCGCTTCGCCGTAGCCGCCACGATCGTAGGCCTTGCGGCCATAGTCGCGCGGGGCGTCATAGCCGCGCGGCGCGTCGCGGTAGCCGCGCTCGCGGCTGTTGGCGCCGTCACCGCGGCCGCCCCGGTAGTCCTGGGCCGCAAAGCGCGCGCCGCCATAGCTCGCGCCGCTCTCACCCTCGCCGAACACCGGATCGCGGTTCACGCCGCCGCGGCGAGCGGCATAGCTGTCGGGACGCTCGCGGCCAAAGCTGCGGGTCTCGCGGCCACGACCGTAGTCGTAGGGCTCGTCGTCGCGCGGGCGCCATTGGTCCTGGTTGTTGTCGATCCACCGGCCGGCCATGGGGAAGTCCTCCGTCTGAACTGGGCTCGAGGCCCTTCGGTGGAAGAACGGGGGGCGGTTCGCGGGGGTTCCGCTAGAGCGTGTACTCAGCTCGGGCAAGGTCCGGTTGAAGGCGCGACATCACTATCCGCTTTCGACCCCTAGCGACCTTCGGGGTTCGAAGCCCTCTTGGCGCTCATGGTCGCCAGACGGTCGCAATCATCACCATCACCAATCCAGCCGTGGCCAGGTTCCAACTGAGGGTGCGCAGCCATGGCGTTCCCATCGCGTAAAGCGGCAGGAACAGTATGCGGCCTGCAAGATAGATCAGTGCGCCTGCTTCGCTAAGCCAACTGCCGGCGCGACCGAGCACATGCACCATCAGTACAGCGGCGGCGAAGATGGCGAACGGCTCTAGGAAGTTGCTCTGCGCTCGATCAAGCCTTCCAGCGACGCCTGAACGCTTCCTGTTCTCGTCCCGAGGCCCAACCGTATAGGCGTTGCCAACCTGCGCCTTGAATGTGAACGACGCGGCGGTGAGGTGAACGAGGCCGAGCACCATGTCTCAGAAGAGCGCCATCATCTCAATCGACATAACTTCCCCGCCGAGGCCTACCGCTCAATCTATCCTCTCCCAAGGCCACTTCCCACCCCGTCCGGTCCTTAACGGAGTCCGCTTCGCGACCTGGGGCCAATACGCACTGACGACCCCAAGCGGGCGCTGAGGTGGTCCGCTTTGAGGGGGCTCCTCGCGCTTCGCTACTATCGCGACAAGAAAGACTGGGACCTACGCCGAGAAGGCGAGCAGCTCGCGCATGAACGCCTTGGGCTGCTCGACCGAGGGGATGTGACCGCAGTCCTTGATTACTGCGAAGCGGGCCTTCAAGTCGGTGGCAAGCCGCTGGCCGATGGAGAGCGGGAGGAGTTGATCCTCGCGCCCCCAGACGACCAGGGTGGGAAGCATGCGGCTCGAGAGGGTCTCCAGGACGACAGGCTCTCGACGGACTGCGGCCTGCGCCAGCGACCGGGTGCGGGTGTTGTCCGCCGGCGGCTGGGACCGGAAAAAAGCCTGGGTGCGTGTGCGGAGCTCGGCGTCGTTGATGCTCTCGGCGTTGATGTTGCTTTGATCGGAGGGACGTAGGCCGACGGCGCCGTCGACGACCACGAGACGGGCAATCTCCGGCAGGGACGGATCGCCGCCGGTCTTCGCGCCCTGGGCCTGAGCGTACTGCGCCACGACCCATCCGCCGAAGGACTCGCCTAGTAAGGTGGGACGCCGGATGCTGAGGGCGCGCATGAACCCGCCAAGCGCGGTGATGAAGGTCCGTGCGTCATACGGCAGGTCCGGCTGGCCTGAGGGTGCGAACCCAATCTGATAGGGGGCGACGACCCGGAAGCGCTTTGAAAGCGGTCCGATCACGCGGCCCCACTCGAAAGCCGCCGATCCACTCAGGCCATGCAAGAGCACAAGCGGCGGGCCGGAGCCGGCCTCGAAGTAAGCGATCTCGCCGGCGTCGATCTGCACCTTGCGAAGCGGCGGCAGGTCCCACAGCAGGCCTTCGGCGCGGCCGACGCCAGGTGTGGCGAGGGCTGCACTGACGGCGACAAGCGTTCGCCGGGTGATGTCGATCATGGGGCGAGCCTCGCCAGTTCGGTTCGTTCCGCCGCCGTGCGGTACAGCCCGGCGGCGGTGCGCCACTTCGCCTTGGCCTCATCTGGGCGGCCTAGGTGGGCCAGCGCGTTACCCCACTGGACGTGCAGGCCGCCCCACTTGGGGGCCAACGGATAGGCCTTGGCGTAAGCGGCCTCGGCCACTTTCCAGCGGCCGAGGCGGGCCAAG
>JBBREC010000206.1:0-5310 GCA_038203295.1 Caulobacterales bacterium | reverse complement strand
GAGAGGCCGAAGGCCGCGCCGAACACCACCGAAACCCCTTCAGTCTCCAGCAGTTCGACCGCGAAGTCCTCGTCGGTCCTGATGATCTTGCCGGAGGGGGCGGTCTTGCCGATCAGCTCTTCCACCGACGGATAGACATAGAAGGCGCCTTCCGGCGTCGGGCAGCGCATCCCCTTGGCCTGGTTGAGCATCGAGACCACCAGGTCGCGCCGCTGTTCGAACAGCTTGGCGTTCGGCTTGATGAAGTCCTGCGTCCCGTTCAGCGCCTCGACCGCCGCCCACTGCGAAATCGAACAGGGGTTGGAGGTGGTCTGGCTCATTACCTTGCCCATCAGCTTGATCAGCGGTTCGGGACCGGCGGCGTAGCCGATCCGCCAGCCGGTCATGGCGTAGGCCTTGGATACCCCGTTCATGGTCAGGGTGCGGTCGTAGAGCGCGGGCTCCACCTGGGCGATGGTCCAGAACTCGAAGTCGCCGAACACCAGGTGTTCGTACATGTCGTCGGTCAGGATCCACACCTGCGGGTGGCGCAGCAGCACGTCGGCGATCGCCCGAAGCTCGGCCTTGGTGTAGGCGGCGCCCGACGGGTTCGACGGCGAGTTGAGGAACACCCAGCGGGTCTTCGGCGTGATCGCGGCTTCCAGGTCGGCGGGCTGCAGCTTGAAGCCGTTGTCGGCCGTGGTCGGCACGGCGCGGGGCTCACCGCCGGCCAGCAGCACGATGTCCCAGTAGCTGACCCAGTAGGGCGTCGGGATGATCACCTCGTCGCCGGGTGACAGGGTCGAGATCATCGCGTTCCAGATCACCGGCTTGCCGCCCGGCGACACGTTCACCTGGGAGGTCTTGTAGGTCAGGCCGTTCTCGCGCTGGAACTTGGCGACGATGGCGTCCTTGAGCTCAACAATGCCGTCGACCGCGGTGTATTTCGTCTTGCCGTCGCGGATCGCCTTTATGGCGGCTTCCTTGATGTTCTCCGGCGTGTCGAAGTCGGGCTCGCCGGCGGCGAGGCTGATGACGTCCTTGCCCGCGGCTCTGAGCTCCCGCGCTTTCCCATCCGCCGCCAGGGTGGCGGACGGCTTGACGCGGGACAGGGCGGCGGACTCGAGCGGCATGGCGGGCAGAGCTCCCGGCTAAGGTTGGGTGGAACGGCGCGGGTGTAGCCTAAGCCGCCCGCCGGGTGAACCCGCGCCGCCCGCCTTATTCCTTTGAGAGCCGCCAGAGACTGGGCCGGGGCCCAGGCTAAGCTGTCGCCAGCCGGGTGCGGCGACGGGCGTTGCGCACAAGGGCGCCGGTGGCGGCAAAGCCCATGAGCATGAGTGCCCAGCTGGCCGGCTCGGGGACGCCGGCGATCGTGGCGTTCTCAGGCGCGAAGTCGGCGTTCCTGGCGAGGCCAGCGATCGTCGGCTGCTGGGACCACAGGCTGAACTGGAAGTCCCGCGGCGCAAAGCCGGTGGACTGCAGGCCCGTGAGCCGGCCGGAGAACGTGCCGGTGTGATGCAAGGAGTCGTCGACGATCGAGAACGTGAACTTCTTCACCCCGCTCAGCAAAACGTCGCCGTTGTCGCGCACGACGAAGGCCTGGTCGAAGATGATGTTGGGCTGGCCGATGCTGGCGAAGGCGCGGGGCCGCGCGCCGCCGCCGCCACGGTCGACGCCCAGCACATAGGCGCCGCCCTTGCCGCCGATCTCTCCGGCCATGGTGGCGCTGACCAGGAAGTCGGCGCCCTGCTGCTCAACCGAGAAGCTCAGGATATCCAGGAAGGGGGAGTTCAACCTGT
This sequence comes from Caulobacterales bacterium, assembly GCA_038203295.1. Taxonomy (GTDB): domain Bacteria; phylum Pseudomonadota; class Alphaproteobacteria; order Caulobacterales; family Caulobacteraceae; genus Phenylobacterium. The sequence continues at coordinate 3,532 of JBBREC010000206.1, read as the reverse complement.
CTCCGCCGAACGAGGTGAGAAGGTCTCCGGTGGGGTCAGTCGCGGTGACGGCGTGGGCCGGCACGGCAAGAATTGCAGCGAGCGCCAGGGCGCTCAGGAAAAGCGGCTTCACCAGGGTCTCCTTATGGATCGTGCCGCTGAGCATTCAACGGACCTGTAACCATGAGTTGTGGTGGAGCCGCTTCCCCCATCGCCGGCGCGTCGAGCAGCGCGGTCTCGCTCAGCGCCGGGCCGGAGGGTCACGTTGCGGGCCGCTGCGGAGCCAGCGCCGGGTTGCTTGACCGACGCCCGGGAACAGGCGACCTCAAGCCACATGCGGCGGCTTTTCCAGTTTCTGTCGAACATGGACGCCCAGGCGTGGCGGACGCTGCTGGTCTCGTTCGTGCTGTTCGGTGGCGTGGGGATGGTCTTCCTGTTCGGCGCCCAGGTGCTGGGCTTCGACGGCGAGGCGACGGTGGAGACCTGGTTGGGTGCGGTGTCCGGCGTCTGGTCCCTGCCGGTGGCGGTAGCGGCCTTCGCGGTCCTGGCGTTTGTCGGCGTGCCGCAGTTCGTGCTGATCGCCGCGGCGGTGGTGGCCTTCGGACCGGTGACCGGCCTCACCTACAGCTGGATCGGCACCATGGTGTCTTCGCTGGTGGGCTTCTACCTGGGCCGTGCCGCGGGCGCGAAGGTGCTGCAGCGGTTCTCCGGCGAGGGCGTGCGCCGGTTCATGCGGTTGATCGGGCGCAACGGTTTCTTCGCCAGCCTGATCGTGCGTCTGGTGCCGTCCGCGCCATTCATCGTCGTCAATATGGCGGCGGGGGTTACCCCGATGCGAGTGATCGACTTCACGCTGGGCACCGCGATCGGCATTGTGCCGAAGATCGTGCTGACCGCCTTCGCGGGGTCTTCGATCGTCCGCCTGATGAAGGGCGAGATCGGCAAGGACTGGCTTTGGCTGGTGCTGATCGCGGCCGCCTGGATCGCCATCGGCTGGGTGGCGCGCGGTTGGCTGCGAAGCCGCGAAACGGAGGGCGACTGATGCTGAAGCTGTTCCACGCCTGGGGATCCTGCTCGCTCGCGCCCTACCTGGCGCTGGAGGAAGCCGGCGCGGACTATGAGCCGGTCGTGATGAGCACGCGCGACGGCGATCAGCGACGCGCGGATTATCTCGCCATCAATCCCAAGGCTCGGGTTCCCGCGCTGGTTACCGACCGCGGCGTCCTGACCGAGGTTCCGGCGATCCTGGCCTGGGTGGCGCAGGCCTGGCCGCAGGCGGGGCTGGCGCCCACCGATCCCTGGGCCTTCGCCCAGGCGCAGGCGTTCAACAGCTACCTGGCCTCGACGGTGCACGTTGCACATGCGCACCGGCATCGCGGATACCGCTGGGCCGACAGCGAGGCGTCCTTCGAAGACATGCGGCGCAAGGTCCCGGAGACGGTGGGCGCCTGTTTCCAGCTTATCGAGGACCAAATGCTGCGCGGCCCCTATGTGCTCGGGGAGGTCTTCTCGATCTGCGACCTCTATCTCTTCACGCTCGCCGACTGGATGGAGGGCGACGGCGTGGAACCCAGGGCGTTCGCCAGGGTGCACGCGCATCGGGAGAAGATCCGGGCGCGGCCCGCGGTCAGCCGGGTGCTGGCGGCGCAGCCGGCCGCCTGAAAAAAGTGGGGGCGCGACGCACGCGCCCCCAAAGTCTGCTGACGAGTTTGCTTGGGGACCAGCCCGTCAGTAAACCCACGGCGCTGTGGCGCCGGCGGGTCCGGTACGGCCGCCCGAGAGAGCGGCGGACATCTGTGTGATCAAAAGCCTCCGGCTGCCGGGCGGGTGCGCCGCAGGCGAGGAGAGCGCCCTTCGGCACTACCGGCCATGTGGCGAAGCTGTCGGGAGCCTGATGGATTGCCGGCGGGACGCCGACCATAGGCCGGGACCCGTCGATTCCGCCCTCCATCGGCCAGCGGGGCGCGCGCAAGGTTCTTGCGCGCGGGGCGGCTTGAGGTCGTATTTGGCGCAAGATGCTTGCGGCGTAGCGGTCGTTTCGGTAGATGCTGAGGCATGAGCGTGCGCCATCACAGCCTGCTTCTTCTTCCGCTGGGGCTTAGCCGCCCCTGGGCGCCTCTTTAGGCTGCGCGTCTTCGCGGCCGGGCGCTTCAGGGGTTCCACCCTCGCCCGACCAGACTGAAACCTCCGCGAAGAGACCCGAAATGACCGCCGCCCAATCCGATTCGATCGTACCTGGATCTATCGCCGCCCCGCGCTCCGAGCGCGACCGCGTCATGGTCTTCGACACCACCATGCGCGACGGCGAGCAGTCGCCCGGCGCCTCGATGTCGCACGACGAAAAGCTGGAACTGGCCAAGATCCTCGAAGACATGAAGGTCGACGTGATCGAGGCGGGGTTCCCGATCGCCTCCAACGGCGACTTCGAGGCCGTCCGCGCGATCTCCGGCATCATCACCGAGAGCATCGTCTGCGGTCTGGCCCGCGCCGGCATGGCCGACATCGACCGCTGCGCCGAGGCGATCAGGAAAGCCAAGCGCGGGCGCATCCACACATTCCTGTCCACCAGCCCCTCGCACCGCGACCACATCCTGCATGCGAGCCAGGAAGACATCCTGGAAATGATCACCAAGTCCGTCGGCCACGCGCGCAACCTGTGTGACGACGTGGAATGGTCGGCCCAGGACGCCACCCGCACCGAGCAGGACTTCCTGCGCCGGTGTGTCGACGCCGCGATCAAGGCCGGGGCCACGACGATCAACCTGCCTGACACCGTGGGCTACAGCTATCCGTCGGAATACGCCGACATGTTCCGCGACGTCCTCGCCAACGTCGAGAACGCCGACACCGTGGTGTTCTCCACCCACTGCCACAATGACCTGGGTCTGGCGGTGGCAAACAGCCTGGCCGGCGTCCAGGGCGGCGCGCGGCAGGTCGAGGTCGCGATCAACGGCATCGGCGAGCGCGCCGGCAACGCGGCGCTGGAAGAGATCGTCATGGCGCTGAAGGTGCGTGGCGACGCCCTGCCGTACTTCACCAACACTGACACCACGCACATTACACGCGCCAGTCGATATGTCTCGGCGATCACTGGCTTCCCGGTGCAGTTCAATAAGGCGATCGTCGGCAAGAACGCCTTCGCCCACGAGAGCGGCATCCACCAGGACGGGATGCTGAAGGACCGGGGCACCTACGAAATCATGAGCCCCGAGACCGTGGGGCAGGGCGCGTCGAACCTGGTGATGGGCAAGCATGCGGGCCGCGCCGGCTTCCGCGAGAAGCTGAAGAGCCTGGGCTACGAGCTGGGCCAGAACGCACTGAACGAGGCCTTCCAGCGCTTCAAGGACCTGGCCGACAAGAAGAAGCATGACTTCGACGACGACATCAACGCCCTGGTGGACGACGCGCTCGCGTCGGGCGCCGACCGCATCCAGGTGAAGAACCTGCGGGTCATCGCCGGCACCGAGGGGCCGCAGGAGGCCTTCCTGACCGTCACCATCGACGGCGAGGAAAAGTCCGCCAACGCCACCGGCGACGGCCCGGTCGACGCGGT
>JBBREC010000205.1:0-5329 GCA_038203295.1 Caulobacterales bacterium | reverse complement strand
GACAGCTCCGAGGCTTCGTAGCTCTCTGGAGGGCGTCCCTCCAGGGCGGCGAGTTTGCCGGTGAGCGCCTCATCGCCCTCGATCGCCCACTCGCCTAGCCGGCCAAACAGGCGGCGCTGCATCTCGGCGGCGGCGGCCTTGGTGTAGGTGACGCACAGAATCGTCTCGGGCTCGACCTTGCTCAGCAGCAGCCGCGCCACCCTGTCGATCAGGGTCTTGGTCTTGCCGGAACCGGCGTTGGCGGTGACGAAAGCCGAGATGCCGGGATCGGCGGCGGTCATCTGCGGATCGCGGCGGGTGGTCATTCCTCCTCCTCGCCGCTAGTGGACCATTCAAAGACCCGCGCCAGGTGATCGTAGTCACTGGCGTACTGGTGCACGAACTGCGGGGCGGTGCGCGAGACGAACGGCTGGTCCGGCGCCCAGAACCGCGTCACCAGCCGTTTCAGGCCCTCGAGCGCCAGCTCGGCGGCCTCATGGCTATCTGGAATCTTTTCCTCGCCACCGGGAACAGCCCGCTTTTCCTCACGCCCGGCCGGCTTGCGGCCGGTGATCTCCAGATAGGTCAGCTCGCCGGGCTTCAGCCGCGGCATGCCCTCGAAGTCGCCGTGCGCCAGGATTGCCGCGGTGAGAGTCAGCTGGGGCGAGAAGCCCGCGTTGACCACCTTCTGAGACGGCGCGCGGCCGGTCTTGTAGTCGAGGATGTGGCCGAATCCGTGCGGATCGTGCTCGATCCGGTCGGCCTTGGCGCTCAGCTTGAAGATTCGGCCGTCGATCTGGACCTCCAGAACGCCGGTCTTCTCCACGTGGATGGCCCGGCCGTCCGCACGGCGGCGGGCTTCGAGGTCCGCGACCCAGGCGGCGGCTTGCTTCGCCAGCGCGGCCTCGCGCGCGAGGGCTTCGTGCGGCATGCCGGCGTTTTCGAGCTCCTCGAGATAGAGCCGCTCGAAGATCGCTGCGGCGTCGGGCGGCAGGTCGTCGGGGTGATCCTCAGCGAACCGCTCGAAGGCCTTGTGGATCGCCGTGCCCCGGCCGCGCGCTTCCACGGGCTCATCAGGCCGATCCATCTGGCGCAGCTTCAGGATGTCCCGCGCCCAGACGGAATAGGGGTCGCGGGTCAGGCTCTCCACGCGCGTGACGAAGAGAGCTGTCGGGCGGTCGGCGGCCGGCGGGATGGGCGCGGGCCGTCGCGCCGGCGCATAGTCGGCGGGCGCGTCGAGGTTGCGGGCCCAGTCCAGCACCTCGGGCCTGCCCGGGATGGTGACGCCCGCGCCCAGGGCCAGGGTTTCCAGCCGCCAGAGCCAGCGCGACTTCACTGCCGGCGCGCCCTCGTGGCGCTCGGAATGCAGCAGTATCACCTCTGGCGCGCAGGCGGCCTGGGCGAAGTCGTGGGCGGCCAGACCGACGCGGCGCTCCGGCGGCGGCAGGCCAAGGTCGTTGCGCATCGGGCGGGACAGGAACGGGTCGAGCGGCGCGCCCTTCGGCCAGACGCCTTCCTCCAAACCCGCCACGATCAGCCGGTCGGCGCGCACCAGCCGGGCCTCGATGCCCCCCAGGATCCGCAGGCGTGAATGTGTCGCTCCGCCCGAACGCACGGTCTCGCCTTCCATCAGCCGTTCCAGCAGGTCGGCGAAGCCACGGGGCGTGGCCTTCGGCAGGCCGTCGGATTCCTCGATCAGACCGGCCAGCAGCCGGCTCATGGCCTCGCCGCCGTGCCCGCTCCAGAGGTCGCCGCAGGACCCCGCGCCATCGTCTGCCAGGGCTTCCATGGCGGCCGCCAGCGCGCGGGCGGCTTCGGCCGGCGGCAGGTCGACATTGGGCAGGCCCGCGAAGATCGCCTCCACCTGTTCGGCGAGCGCCAGAGCGTCTGGCTGGTCGGCCAGCTTTCCTGTCAGCGTCGCCCAAGTCCACGACCGCGCACCGCGCAGAGCATGCCGCTCCAGCACCTCGCGGGCGCCCGCAAGGTCATCGGCGACGCGGCCCAGCCGGACATAGGGATGTTTCAGGATCGCCAACATGGTCACAGGCGCCAACGGATCGGTGGCGGCGCGGGCGATCAATCCGGCCAGCGTCCCGCACCGGCTGCCGGCCAGCGCCTCGCCGGCCGAGGAGTCCGGAACCACGCCCCAGCGCGCCAGCTTCGCCGCTACCCGTCGGGCGAGGGTCTGGTCGGGCGCCACCAGCGCCGCGGTCCGCCCAGGGGTCTCCAGCGCCTCGCGGAGCAGCAGGGCGGCGACGGTCGCGGCCTCCTCCTCGGATCGCGCGCTGACCAGCGACAGGCCGCTGAGGCCAAAGGCGATGCCGTCCGGCGCCTCATCGCCGCAACTGGCGTTCAGCTCGCCGATGATCCGCAACCAGTCGGCCGTGCGCTCCGGCGGCCGCAGGGCCTCGTTGATCACCCGCTGGCGCCATCGGCCGTGTGCGCCGGTCGGGCGCGAGGCCGGCCAGACCTCGACATCCTTGCGGTCGAATTCCGCCCGCTCGAGTAGGCGCTTCATGGCGCCCTGCGGGTGCTGTTCGCCGACGTCCAGCCAGGCCTCGTCGGAGAGGCTTTCGTCCAGACCCGGCAGGATGACACAGCCCTGCGGCGCCCGCGCGATGACCGCCAGCAGGGCGGCGGTGGCCGGCGCCGTGCCGGTCGAGCCCGCCGCCACGAGGACGCCCTGCGGCGGGTGGTCGGTCCAGGCCTGGGCGAGGCGGCGCAACAGCCTCACGCGCCGCTCGCTGACGTCCACGACGCCAAGCTCCGCCAGCCGGCGCGGCCACTGGGTCAGCGCCGCCTCCAGGAAGTTGCGGCTGACCCGCCAGTGTTCGGCGAGATCGGCCTCCACCAGCCCGGCAAGCCTCTCGCCAGCCTCGATCTCCTCGATCTGCAGGCTGTCGAGGAAGCCGCCCAGTGCGTCCGCCATCTCCAGGGCACTGAAAGCGGTCAGGTCGCGTCCTGGCAGCAGATGTCCGTTTTCCACCACCATTCGCGTAAGCTCGAAACGTCGCCGCAAGGGCTCAATTGCGGCGGGCAGGTCCAGCGCCAGGTCGCCAGGCTCGAAGGGTGGCTCGCCCTCGTCGAGGTCGCCCAGCGGCCGCATTTGCGGCGGCAGGACGGCGCGGCCGTCCGCGGCGCTGATGAAGGCGTCGGCGAGCGCCCGTGCGCCGCGGCGGGTGGGGGTGAGGACGATGGCCTGTGACAGCGCCTCGGGGCCGAGCGGCGCAAGGGCCTCATGCAGCCCTCGCGCCAGGTCCTGGGCGAACGGCCGGGGCGCCGGGATGTTGAACCAGCGCGGCCCTTCTCCTTGCAGGAAAGAGAGCCGTTCGGGGAAAAGCGTCACCCCAGCCTCGCCTCGGCCTCGTCGCGCGCGGTGGGGTCTCCCACATGCATCCAGAAGGCGTCCATCGGTGCGCCATAGAGCCGGCCCTGCGCCTGCAGCCGATGCCATACGGGGACGATCGAGAAGGCGGCGTCGGCCTGGCCGTCGAGGATCTGGGGCTTCAGGATTCCGAAGCCGACATTGGCGAAGGGCGTCACCACGTCGAGCGAGGCGGAGTGGGTGAGGCGGCCCGCCTCGTCCATCAGGAAGCCCTGCGGCCCCTCGAAACCGATGCCGTGGCCGCGGCGGACGAGCAGGAGGAGGAGATCCATCCGCTGCGGATTCCAGGCCGCCTTCAAGCCCTCCAGCGCCGGCGTCGCGCCTTCGAGCCAGAGCGAGTCGATGTTGGCGACGAAGATCGGGTCCTCGCCCAGAAGCGCGCGCGCATGCTGGATCCCGCCGCCTGAATCCAGCAGGCCGGCCCGCTCGTCTGAGATAAGCACCTCAAGGTCATCGCGGCCCATCAGGTGCGCCGCGACCTGATCTGCGAAATGGTGGACGTTGACCACGGCCCGCTCGACGCCGGCCTGGACCAGCTTGTCCAGCACCCGGTCAATCAGGCAGCGACCGGCGACCGGCACCAGCGCCTTCGGCAGGGTGTTGGTGAGCGGCCGCATACGGGTGCCCAACCCGGCCGCCAGCACCATCGCCGTCTTAGGGTTGAACGTCATGTTCGCGACACCGGCGGCGCGTTGGCGTCCATCCAGGCCTTTAGCCCGCCCATCTGTGGGTCGGCCATACAGCGGTCGAGATAGCCCCAGAGCCTCGGCATGAAGGCGGCGTAGCGCGGTTTCGCATCCCGCGTCACCAGCCGGGCGAATATCCCGAGAATCCGTACGACGTTCAAGGCGCCCAGCGCGTGGTAGTCGGCCAGGAACCGGGATCGCTGCACATCGGGTTTAAGGTCGAAGTAACGGGCGAGCGCGCGCTGTTCGAGTTCAATGGAAACGTCCCTACGGGCGTCGTGCAGGAGCATGGACATGTCCCAGGCGGGGTGCGCCTTGAGAGCGTCCTGAAAGTCGAGCAGACCCACGCGGGCCGGCCCAACGCGTTCCGGTAGCCAGAGCAGGTTCTCGGCGTGGTAGTCGCGGTGGCAGAAGACCGCTGCGCCTGCCTCGCCACGCTGGCGGATCGGCGTCCAGATGGCATCCCATTCGGCGGCGGCGTCCGCGCTGAACGCCAGTTCCGGCTTGAGCTTGGGCAGCCATTCGAGGAAAAGGCTGTCGGCGGTGTGCAGCGCCACGTCGTCGTAGGTCAACAGCGGCCAACTCGCCCCGTCGTAGGCGAGCACCGGCGGCGGCTCGACCTCGTGCATGCGCACCAGAGCGGTGATCGCGTCGTCATAGAGCGGCGCCTCATCCTGGCCCTGTTCGATCAGCCGCGCGTAGAGGTCGTCGCCCAAGTCCTCCAGCACCGCCAGACCGCGCGGCGCGTCTGCGGCGATGATCCTGGGCGCCGAGAGCTCCTGGTCGCGCAGCCAGCCGGCGGTCGCCACGAAGGCGTCGACGCGCCCCGCGGCCAGCCGGGCCAGCGCGTTGTAGCCCTTGGCGGCGCGCTCCGCGGGCGTTGCGTCCGGCGGGCAGGGTGCGCTCTCCAGCGCCGGCGGCTGATCCATGAAGATCAGCGTGCTGGAATGCAGGTGCAGGCGTTCGTAGGCGCGCGTCGAGGCGTCGCCAGTCAGCGGTTCCCGCCGCGCCGATCTCAGACCCGCGTTCGCCAGGAACGCCGCCTTTTCCGCTTCACGCTCAGAGCTCAATCCGTCGTCCTTCCCAGGCGCCGTGCGGCGTCATCGTCACGCGCCGTCCCCTGGCCGCCTCGCCAAACGCGATGTCTATATCGAGTCGGTCCGGGGGCAGTCGGCCCTCCAGCCGCTGCGGCCACTCGATCAGGGTCGCGCCGTCGTCGAACGCCTCGTCCAGCCCGATCTCATAGGCCTCGTCCGGATCGGTCAGCCGGTAGAGGTCG
>JBBREC010000204.1:0-5495 GCA_038203295.1 Caulobacterales bacterium | reverse complement strand
TGGAGGGCTACCCCGTCGATGCGGACTCCCCGAGCTATCGCTTCATGGGGTTCACGCCGCTGTTCGATCTGGGCGGGTTCGAACCGGCGGGGAAGGCCGGATCACGCCGCCACGTCCGGCGGCGCGCGCTTTAGGGCCGTTACAGGTCGCCTGGCGGCATTGCGGGCAGGGCCCTGGCGCAGGCGCCTGAGTGGTTTCGCCTCCTGGGCGAACTCAATTGCGGCCAATGGTTAATGCGTGATCAAGTTTCGGATAGTTGTGTTTTGCGGGAAACCACGGTCGCTGCGCTCATGCCTCCGCACATGAGGCTTACTTTCCAGCGATCGCCCTGGGGGCTACGCGCCATGAAGCGTCTGATGTCCGTTACCGTGGCCTGCGGCGTGCTCGCCGCCGCCAGCTCGGCTCACGCCGGCAGGGTCTACCTGAGCGGCCACGATCCCGATTTCCACGCCCAGGGCCAGGTTGACGGCCAGATCCAGCTCAGCACCGCGCTGAACTATGTGACCAATGGGACCTACAACAACGGCTTCACCAAATTCCTGTGGGTGGAGAGCAACCTGGGGGCCACCGCGGGGCACCGGGTCGGCTTCACCGGGCTCTCCTTCGTCGGCGTGGGCGCGGGCAATGTCGATCGTGTCGATGCGGCGGGCTTTGCGGGGGTCGACCTCAACAACTATTCCGCGATCGTCGTCGCCTCCTCGTTCGGCGGCATGCTGACCAGCGCCGAGATCAACGCGATGATCGCGCGCAGCACCGATATCGCCAATTTCATCAACTCCGGCCGCGGCCTCGCGGCCTTCGCGGAGTGCTTCCAGACCGCGGCCTGCGACGGGTCGAACACCGCCGTCCCGACCACGCCGTTCGGCTACCTGCCGATCACGGTGACATCGGTCGATACCTTTGCGCCCTACCACGTCACGCCATTCGGGCTGACGCTGGGACTGACGGACGCGGTGGTCAGCGACTGCTGCACGCACAATTCGTTCAGCGCCATCGGCGGCCTGAACATCGTCGACGTCGACCAGCACGGCGTGGCCACCACCCTGGCCGGCGACGTCAGAGTGGGCGGCGGCGGCTTCACCGGTGTTCCCGAGCCGTCGGCCTGGGTGATGCTCATCCTGGGCTTCGGCGGCGTCGGAGCCACCTTGCGCACCCGGCGTCGGCAGCGGCCGTTGTCCGCTACCTGAGGCGCTCCTCCACCCCAGACGGCGCGGTGGCGGCCACGGCTCCCACGGCGACCGATGGCAGGGCCCCTTCTCACAGGAAAAGGCTTGATCCCGCGCAAGGCGGCGCGCGCGTAACCGTCAGATCGTACCTCCTTCACGCAGGGAGACGATCGGATGAACCGGCTGAAGGGCAAGGTGGCCGTGGTCACCGGAGCGGCGCTGGGTCTCGGACGGGCCACCGCGCGGCGGATGGCGGAGGAAGGGGCGAGCGTCGCGGTTACCGATCTGCGCGGGGCCGAGGCGACCGCTTTCGCCGATGATCTCGTGGCCGACGGATTTCAGGCCTGCGGCTGGCCGCTGGATGTGTCCCGCGAGTCTGAGGTGCAGAGGGTGTTCGGCGAGGTCGCCGCGCGGTTCGGGCGCATCGACATCCTGGTGAACAACGCCGGCGTCGTGGGCGCTAACAAGCCCACCGACCAGCTGACCGAAGCCGAATGGGACTTTGTCCAGGCGGTCAACGTCAAGGGCGTGTTCTTCGGCGTCAAACACGTCATCCCGCATCTGCGTCGGGCCGGAGGCGGCGCGATCATCAACCTGTCGTCGATCTACGGCCTGGTCAGCGCGCCCGACGTGCCGCCCTATCACGCGTCCAAGGGCGCGGTGCGGCTGATGACCAAGACCGACGCCCTGCTCTATGCCGGCGAGAAGATCCGGGTGAATTCGATCCACCCCGGCTTCATCTGGACGCCCATGGTGGAAGGCTACATCCATGATCTGGGCGACCCGGCGGACGCCCGCGCCAACCTCGCCGCTCTGCATCCGCTCGGGCATGTTGGCGAGCCGGACGACATCGCCTGGGCCTGCGTCTACCTGGCCTCGGACGAGGCCAAGTTCGTCACCGGCGCCGAGCTGGTGGTCGACGGCGGCTACACGGCGCGCTGAGCAGGGCCCGCCTGCAACTCATCTGGGCGGGGGGTCTGGCCGTCCTAGCTGTTGATCTTCAGCACCAGGCCGGCGACGCCGATGAACAGGCAGCCCCACAGGACCAGCGAGAACAGGAGCGCGCCGATGACGCCGGCAAGGCTGCGGCGCTTCCTGGCGGGTCGAGCGGACCAGGGGCCCGGCCGATCCCAAGGCGAAGAGTTGCCCGGCATGCTTCCCTCAATGGGGCGCTTGGCGCGCCCGCTTTCTCTGTACGAGAGCATGCGCAACTTTCGCGCGATCCGATAGTGCCCTTGCGCACTTTGTCGCGTTGGGGCTGGATTCAGACCCATCAACAGGCGCACCGGACTATACCGGGCCGGGCGTAGCCCCGGGACCATGAAGGAACGCACGACAGGTGGACGACGACGGGGGCTTTGCCGAGACCGAGCTGGAGGCGGCGCTGCGGACGCGGGCGCTGACCTGGGCGCGGCGTGTGCGGCGGGCCGGTTGGGGCGTGGTGCTGGCTGCCGCCGCGGTCGGTGCGGGGGCATTCGCCCTGCTGCGCTGAGCGCCGCCCGCCGCCACTCGCCCCCCAAGGGAATCACCCCCCGAATCCGCTAGCTGGCGCCGTCTGGGCCGGACAGCCGATGATCGGGTCTCATTCTTCCGGTTTTTGCTCAGGGGCGACGATTGCGATGCGTTCGATGACACCTTCGATTACGGCGGCGGCGTTGGGGCTGGCGCTGGGTCTGCTGGCGGCGGCGCCGGCCAGCGCCACGGCGATCGGCACGCTGGCCTTCACCCAGCCCACAGGCATCGTCGGGCCGAACGAGGTGGTCCCGGTCATCCTGACGCTCACCCTCGACCAGTTGTCCGATCCGTTGACCGTCAGCAACCTCCAGCTCACCTCCGGCGGGCCCAGCGACGCAGAGCTGACCAACGCCGGGTTCGACTTGAACCTAGGCATCTCGACCAACCTGAACGTCTTTTTCCAGTGCGGGGGCACCTTCAACTCTGTCTGCACCGACCCGCCGCCCTACCGGTTCGACTTCAACTTCGACAACTTCGCCGAGATCGATATTCCGGCGGGCGGGGCCTACATCTATTCGTTCGGCACGTTCACGCCCAACCCGGGGGCCGTTCCGCCCGGGACCTACACCTTCTACAACACCGGGATCTTCGTTCAGGCCTACGGTTTCGACGCCAGCGGCAACGCCCTGCACGTGGACTTCGCCATCGCCAACACCTGCGAAAACGGCGACAACCGCTGTGCCTTCACCCGCACTGTCGAGGGCGGCGCGATCCCTGAGCCAGCCAGCTGGGCGATGATGCTGGTGGGCTTCGGCGGCCTCGGCGCGATGCTGAGACGCCAGCGCCGCCGGGACCTCGCGGTCGCCTGAGGCCGGCCGGGATGAGGCGGCGCTCCGGGGCGGCCGCCGCCATTCGGGACGGGCAGGTTTTGGCCGGCGCGCGGCGCGGCATATAGAGGGCGATGTCCTCGACCTCTGGAGACCCCACCGATGGCTGGTATGACCGCTGAAGAAGCCGAGGACGCGCTGGCGATGTATGGGCCGGACGACCTGGCCTTCGCCCTGAGCTACGCCGCCAGGACCCAGGTCGACCCGGTCTGGCGCGTAGCCCTGGCCCTGGCCAAGGCGCGCGAGGGCGGCGGTGGGCCGAAGTCGCGGGAGCACCGGCGCGGGCGGCGCGGCTGACCGGGGGTAGGTTTAGGCCGGCGGCGATGTCCGGGCCCTGGCGAGGGCGCGTCTGAGCGCCGCTTCGCCCATCCGGCCCTGCAGCAGATAGGGACCGACGAGGTAGGCTGGCGTGCCCCGCAGGCCGAGCGACCAGGCCTGGAAGGCATGGCGGGCGAGTTGGGCGTCGATGGCGGCGCCGTCGCGGGCCAGATCGGCCTGCAGTCTGGGCTCGTCGAGGCCGGCGGCGCGGGCGAGGTCGGCGATGGCCGCGACGTCCAGCGGACGGGGGCTGGCCATCATCGCGTGATGGAGCTGACGGTAGCGGCCCTGGCGCTGGGCGGCGAGCGCGGCGCGGGCGGCGATGCGCGAGCGATCGCCCAGGATCGGCCAGTCCTTGTAGATCACCCGGATGCGCGGATCGGCGGCCAGCACCCGGTCGAGGGCCGGTTCGGTCGCCCGGCAGATCGGGCACTGATAGTCGGTGAACACCACCACGGTGACGTCGGCCCCTGGGTGGGCGAAGGCTGGACTGCCAGGGTCTTCGAGGACGGCGCGGACGACCGGGGTCAGCCCGACCTCCTGACCGGGCGGCGGCAGGGATCGCAACGCCAGCATCAGTCCGACCCCGGCCAGCACCGCCAGCGCGAGCATCAGCCTGGAGGTACGCTCAGCCATGACCGGGAACCGCGCGCCCGAAGCGCTGGCGGTAGTCGCCGGGCGTGGCGCCGACGCGCTTCTGGAACGCGCGGTGCAGCGCGTCGAGGCTGGCGAAGCCCGAGCGCTCGGCGACGCGGGCCAGCGGCCAGTCGGAGGTTTCCAGCACCGCCTTGGCGCGATCGAGGCGGGCCAGCTCGACGAACGCGGCGGGAGTCGTCCCGGTCTCCCGATGGAAGACGCGCGAGAAGGTGCGCTCGCTCATACCAGCGCGGGCGGCGAGCGTCGGCAGGCGCAGATCGCCGGTGGGATCGGCGCCGAGGTCGGCGATCAGCTTGCGCAACTGGGGCGTGGCGGCGGCCTGGACGTTGAGGCCGGGGCTGTACTGGGTCTGGCCGCCGGGGCGACGCATGAAAAGCACCAGATTGCGGGCGACGGCGAGCGCCACCTCCGGGCCGAGGTCGGCCTCCACGAAGGAGAGACACAGGTCGATGCCCGCCGTGACCCCCGCCGAGGTGTAGAACGGCGGGTCGGCGACGAAGATGGCGTCGGGCTCGAGCCGGACGGCCGGGCGCAGCTCGCGCATCGCGTCGCAGACGCCCCAGTGAGTGGTGGCCCGGCGGCCGTCCAGCAGGCCAGCGGCGGCCAGCACGAGGGCGCCGGAACACACGCTCCCCAGCCTGCGCGTGTTCAGGGCGCGGCCGCGGAACCACGGGAGCGCGCCTTCCATGGACTGCAGGCCCGCTGTATCGCCGCCGCCGACCAGGACGGTGTCGAGGTCGGCCGGCAAGTCGGTCAGCGCCGTGGCGCCCGCAATCACCAGCCCGGAGTTGCTGACGATGTCGCCGCCGGCGGGCGAGGCCATGATCGGATCATAGGCCCTGACCTTCGCGTAGTTGTTGGCCATGGAGAACACCTCCCACGGGCCCACGAGGTCCAGGGACTGGACGCCGTGGTAGCCGACGAGGGCGATCCTGCGGGAGCGGTGGGCGGGTGTGGGCATTGGCGTAATATGCGATACAACTGACATTTGCGCCAGACATTTCGACGCCTA
>JBBREC010000203.1:0-5522 GCA_038203295.1 Caulobacterales bacterium | reverse complement strand
CCGCCCCCAGCAGCTTCGGCAGGGCGACTAACGGCGGGACCGGGCGGGCGTCGGCCGCCTGGAAGGCCTCTGCGCCCTGGTCGCGGAAGCGCAGGGCCCCCAGGCGCGTCTGGTCCTTCACCAGCATTAGGAAGTCCGCTTCCATGAGGGTGCGGGACGCGCGGCCCTCCGCCTTCGCCAGCCTGCGCTCGCGCCGGCCCATCAGACTGCGGCCCCAGCGATCGGGCGCCGGGTCGCTGAAGGCGTTGAAGAGACCCCCGTCCCAATGGGCGTCGCCGCGCACCAGCGGCAGGTTGGGATCGAGCGGGAAGGCGCCGCCCAGGCCCAGCCAGGCGGCGTCGTAGGCGAAGGAACAGGTCTGGCGCGCGCCCTTGGCCCGCGCCCACAGGCGTCCCACCGGCCGCGTCGCCCCGTCCCAGTCGATGTGCACCTCGATCTCGCGGTCCACCTCAGCGGGCCTCCGCCTTGGCGCGGACGCGCTTGGGCAGTTGCTCCTCGGCCAGCGTCAGGCCCACCTGGTCTGTGGTCGGATCGGCGAGGCTCGCCAGCCGGTCGGCCAGGCCCAGGACGAACAGCACCGTGGCGTAGATGCCGAGCGCCACGCCAGCGTCGCCTCGCTCCACCCGGGTGACGGTATTGCGCCCGATGAAGGCGCGTTCCGCCAAGGTCGCGATGGTCATGCTGCGCCGGCGGCGGGCCGTGGAAATGTCGCGCCCAAGCGTCGCCAGGGCTCGTTTGACCGTTAGCGGTAGGGCGGACTGGGCTTTGGAGGCCTTCATGGTTGCACCAGAATTGGGGGTCTAACGGCGATAGCGCACGACTTATGGTTCGGCAGCTGTTTTTGCAAGCTTAATGAGGCGAGTGAAAATCCATAAAGTGTGCGCAAGGCTAGATAGCGCACGTTTTATGGTGCCATTTGCGTCGCGTCTTGAGGCTGCGCTTGTCGCTGACGCCTCTGATGAGGTTGAGAGCGAAGTGACGGACGACGGCCACGTTGGCGGCGTCGTGGCCCTTGCGAAGTCGGGATAGGTCGTCCCTGAAGGTGACGTCCAGCACCCAGTGCAAGGCGTTTTCGATTTGCCAGTGGGCGCGGACGGCCTCGGCGAGTTGGCGGGCGGTGAGCGGCCGCGAGGAAATGAAGAAGCGGGTCTCGCAGCGGCATCGGTCGGCAAGTTCGGTGCGGGTCTCGATCTTGGCGACGCAGGCGATGGCCGGAAAGCGGGCCTCGCCGGGGAAGCGTCGCCCGCCGGGCAGCCAGCTCACGTCGCGGGAGACGGAGGCGCGGCGGTCCTCGATGCGGCCATGGTCCTTGTCGAGGTCGCGACAGGTGTCCAGCGCCTCGGGCGGCGTGTCGGCGAAGAACCGCTCGACCTCACCTTGCAGCACCGACTGGTTGGCCTTCACCGCCAGGAGGTAGTCCGCGCCGTGGCCGGTGATCACACCGGCGATTTTCGGGTTGCAGGTGATGGCGTCGATGGTCACCAGCGCGCCCTCCAGGCCGCCGCCCTCAGCCAGCCGATCGAGCAGCAACGGGATGGCCTCGATCTCGTTGGACTTCTCCGCCACCGCCTCCTGACCCAGCACCAACCGCTCGCGCGTGGCGAAGGCCGAGACCAGGTGTAGCGATGCGCGGCCTGCCGAACGGTCGTGGGTGCGCCGCGAGGTCTTGCCGTCCAGGGCTATCTGACCGGCGTCCGCCAGCTCCGGCGCATCCGGCCGCAGCGTCCGCGCCCAGGCCGTGAAGCAGGCGCTGAACAGCGCCGGGTCGATCCGGTTCATCAGGATGTTCAGCCACCGCTCGCCCGGCACGCCATGATCGAACGGCAGAAAACGGCGCAGGAAGCCCAGATGCGCTTCACCCCAGGCGGCAATGTCGCCGAAGTCGTCGCACGACGCCATCGAGCCACACACCACCAGCAGCAGCACCTCCGGCAGCGGATGGGCCACTCGCCACGCCTCGCGCGGATCGACCACCTGCGAGAAGTGGTCCAGCAACAGCCGCAACCGCGACTTCTCCAGCAACGCTTCCATCCCAAGGCTCCGACTCAACATCGCAGCCCAGGGAATCACGTCCCCCGCAACACGTCTTTCGCGTTAACCCGAGTTCGCTGCCCTGCGGTTCCGACGAACAACCTTGACGCTTAGCCGCCTCACATGCTGATATTCGTTCATTATTTGTTCTGGAGCGCGGAACGTGAAGACGACAGATGCGGGACTTCGATTTCCGGTCCTGGGATACACTACGGATCTAGAGATATGGGGTTTCCCGGACCTAGATCGGCTAACCAAGTGCGGGCCTCGAACCCGGAACGAAGATAAACAGATGGGAATGGAGTTGGTGGATGCGGAGGGGCGCCGATGGCTTGTTCAGTCCGTCAATCGCACCGGCCGAACAGGATCGTTCTTTTCGCGGATTCCGATCCTTGGACTGCCGCAATCGCGCATTGAGCAGGAACTGGAACCGATGGCGCCGCTCTCGTTGGAAGAGGTTAAGGGGCGTGCCCGCACGGCGATGGAAACGCACTCCATCAACTACCTGGAAGGCGACGATCCCGAGATCGAGTTCAAGCCGCTGCTTAAGAAGGTTGGAAAGGCTCGTTCCGTTGCGGAAATCTACGACCTGCTTCTGCCGGATACATTTGAGCCGTATTAGAGACGTAACTTTGCGGCGCGGCTCCGCGATTTTACACAGCTTCAACCTAAAGCGGACCCTGGCGCCGACCGCCGCAGCCGGCTTTGAGTTCGCATTTTGCGATCTCAAAGCCCTGGATCCCACAGCCGTCAGTCGGAAGGCGTCGCCTTCAAGGCGCCAAGAGCCGTGATCAGTGACGGCATGGTCAAAGTCAAACCAACCATCCCCAAGCGGCCGAACTGCACAAGACATCACGTAAGTACTTGAAAATGCTATTGAGTCCGTCCAGTCCGACATTGGACCAATGGCATCGAGGATTTCATCCGTTAGAACAATGATGTAGCCATCTGAGGCGACCTTTAAACACGGGCCAACTGGACAATTTATTGACTAAAAACAACATGTTATCTGTCGCGCCCATGATGGACTGGACCGACCGGCATTGCCGGGTGCTGCATCGTCAGCTGACGGCCCGGGCGCTGCTCTACACCGAGATGCTGACCACGGGCGCGATCCTGCATGGCGACCGGGCGCGGCTGCTGGCGTTCGATCCGGCTGAACATCCGGTGGCGCTGCAGCTGGGTGGCTCGGATCCGGCCGACCTGGCCGAGGCCGCGCGGATCGGCGAGGCGGAGGGCTATGACGAGATCAACCTCAACGTCGGCTGCCCCTCGGACCGGGTGCAGTCCGGGCGGTTCGGCGCCTGCCTGATGCGTGAGCCCGAGCTGGTGGCCGAGTGCATGGCCGCCATCGCCCAGGCGGTGAAGGTTCAGGCCACCGTGAAATGCCGCATCGGCGTCGATGACCAGGACCCGGAGGAAAGCCTGTTCCGGCTGGTCGACCTCTGTGCGCAGGCCGGCGTGAACCACTTCGTCGTCCACGCCCGCAAGGCGCTGCTGCAGGGGCTGTCGCCGAAGGAAAACCGCGACGTCCCGCCGCTCAACTATCCGCTGGTCTACCGGCTGAAGGCCGAGCGCCCGGATCTCACTATCGTGCTCAACGGCGGCGTCGGCTCGCTGGACGAGGCCGAGATCCACCTGGCCCATGTGGACGGCGTGATGCTTGGCCGCGCGGCCTATCATATGCCCGGCCTGCTGGGAGACGTGGACGCCCGGGTCTACGGCGAGGGCGAGCGGGTGACCTCGGTCGAGGCGATCGAGCGTTACAGGCCCTACATCGCCCGCGAGCTGACCCGGGGGACCCACTTGGCGGCCATGACGCGGCACATGCTGGGGTTCTTCCACGGCGAACCGGGCGCCAGGACCTGGCGGCGCATCCTCACCGTCGAGGGCGTGAAGTCAGGCGCGGGCCTGGAGGTTCTGGACGCGGCCTTGGCCGAGGTCTCAGGACGTCAGGACCAGCGACTTCCGCGTCGCCTCGAAGCGGGTGAGGCGGCCTAGGTAGCTCATGCCGAGGAGCGAGGTGTCGAGACCCTCCTCGATCACCAGGGCGTCGACGTTCTGCAGGGTCGCGCCGCCTACCGTCATGGAGGCGATCCTGACGGCTGCGGCGCGGGTCGAGCCGCCCGCGGTGACAACCTTTGTCGAATAATGCAGGTCCTCGGGTTTGAGGCCAAGGCGCGCGGCGTCCGCGGGGGTCAGCGCCACCGCGGTCGCGCCGGTATCCACCAGGAAGCGCACCGAGCCGCCGTTGACGCGGCCCACCGCCCAGAAGTGGCCGTCGGCCGACTTGGCGATGGCTTCGCTGAGGGCAGGAGCCGCATGGGTGGGCGAGGCGATCGCCTGGGTCTCGGCGCTGGCGGCGCGAAGCACCGGCTGGTGCTGTGTGAACGCGAAGACAGCCGCAGTGCTGGTCAGCGACGTAACCGCGGCCACGGCCGCGACCAGGGCATACTTCAGGGTGTTCGGCATTCTACCACCACCTTCATCACGACG
Source organism: Caulobacterales bacterium (assembly GCA_038203295.1). Lineage (GTDB taxonomy): Bacteria > Pseudomonadota > Alphaproteobacteria > Caulobacterales > Caulobacteraceae > Phenylobacterium. The sequence continues at coordinate 995 of JBBREC010000203.1, read as the reverse complement.
AGCCTCTGACGGGCTCTGTCTTCGTCACGGTTAGCGGAGGTACGTTCGTATCTCGTGAAGAGGTTAGGTTAGCCAAAGCCTACCGGTTCTGCGTTTGCGCAGCGCCGGTTCGTGCATCTAGCTGAACATCGCCAGTTTTTCCGGGCGGATGCGGCCTCTGCGTCCAGGCAGGTCGGCCATGATGGTGTCACGTTCGGCGTCCGTCAGGCGGGCCCAGCCAGCCACTTCGCTCAGCTGGCGGTAGCAGCCCATGCACAGGCCCGTCTCGCCATCGACGACGCAGACCTTAATGCAGGGGGTCTTGATGGCCTTCGGAGGGCCTGCGGGCGGGTTCGGGGTGTCACGCATGTCTGCGACCGAATCTAAGTGACCTTGGCCCGCGCCGCCAGCGCCCAGCTCGTGAGCAGGAACAATTGCCTGACATTGCGATATTCGTAGGCGGTCTCGACTATAATTCTGTTTCTTTAAGTAACAAGTCGTCACATTACAGCATATTAATCTGTTTATACTGAATATTTCCACTTATTAATTTGAAAACTCCCAGGATCAGGATCAATTTTTCCACAGAAATGATTGTTAGGAGACGTAATCATGAAGACTTTTGCTATGGTATTTGCCGCCGGGATACTGCTCAGCGCGGCCGCGGCCGCGGCCTCGGAGCGGGTCTCGGACCTGGATTACATGAAGGCCGCGCGCTGCAAGGGCATCGCGGCGAGCCTGGGGTCTGACACCGCCGCCCTCGACGCCTTCCTCAAGGAACAGTCTCGCTCGCGGGTCTCCTACGTCATTGAACGGGGCGAGGAAGAAATGTCCCGCGGAAAGCGCGATGGAGCCAGAGCCGATCTGAAGGCTCGTACTGGCGCCGAATTGTCGGGTCCCTGTTCAGCGTACATGGGCCAGGCCAAGACCATGGCCGCCACGCCTTCACCAAACTCCTGAACCTGGGCTGATCCTTCAGTCCGCGCGCCGCGCCCCCCCCGGCCGGCGCGCGTTTT
>JBBREC010000202.1:0-5585 GCA_038203295.1 Caulobacterales bacterium | reverse complement strand
CCCTAGGTTGCGAGTGATGGTCTGACCTAGCTGCCGTTCGGGTTCGCCCTAGGTTTCTAGTGATGATCGACCACAAGTCTGGCGGACGTGCAAAACGCTCCATATCCCTACATCGCGACCGGCGAAGCTACGCCCTATTTAGGTCGCCTCAGCCGCGCGCGCACCCTGATTGGCATAGCTCGCCAGGATGTCCGCCCTAGTCTGTGGGACATGGGCGGCACCATTGCCCGAGAGGCCCGTATTGCCGCGCTGAGCGCCCGCCAGGAGCCCACGGGCGGCACCGACGCCATTGACGGGGGCAGCCTCCCAGCGCGCTTGTTTGGCGACCCTGCCAGCCGCCTCAGCCCCGGTGTACGGGGACACCTGATAGGCGGTCGCGTCCGCTGCGGCCTGAGCATCGCCGGGCTTGAAAGCGAAGGTCGCCGCAGGGGTCGTGGGAGGGGCCTCAGGAGCCGGGGCGGCGATGGCCTGCGCCAAGGATGCCTCGCCCATCGGAAACCCCAAGGCGGCTTCGATGCTGTCCCCGGTGAGGCTCCCGTCCTTTAGCTCCCCGTTCTTCACGGCCAGGGCAACGCTGTCCTGCGCGATCATCGGGGCCAAGGCGGTAAGCTGGCTGCCGTCCCCGGTGGCGATGTACTCATTCAGGGCGGCGTCATATTTTGCCACCGTCGCCATGTCGCTGGCTTCCACCAAGCGCGTCACCTTGCTCAGGCCAGCCATAGTATCAGGCTGACTATTGCCGAAGTCATTAAGGGCTCGCTCGTAAGCGCGGCGGGCGTCATAGCCGTTAGCCGCATACTCCTTAGCCCAGTTGACCACAGTCTCAGCATCATACCCGTGGGCATGGATTAGGCTCAGGGCTGCGTTGACCTTCACTCGTTGTTTGATCGTTAGACCCATCGGGGCCTCCATTGTTGAGGATGAAGTTCACGCCCTCCATTGCAGCCTCGCGCTCATTGCGGGCGATGCGGGCGGAGTGAACGATTTGCTGTGTGTGTTCGATGGCGCGGGTCAGGCCGGGGCTACCTGCCGCCTCCCAGTCTGAGAGAAGCTGGTTGCCTGTAGCCTCCACCGCCTGCCGATCCGCTAGGGACATGAGGCGCAGGGGTGAGCGCCACGGATGCGCCGTGAGCTTCGGGATGCAGAGCACGGCGCGGACGTGTTCTTGATGGTGGAGGGCGGCGCTTAGCTCGGGTCCGGTGTAGGTGTCGGAGTGCATGAGCCAAGTGGACAGGGCCGAGTGCCGCGCTGCCTCTACGGCTGCCGGTCCATCCTCGCCGCACCGGACCCGTAGTTCGTCCAGGGTGCGAGCCCTATGATCCCGCTGTTCATGCCCGCCCCACGTTCCCTACCAACGGTCAAGCTAGCGCGAAGGTAGCAGTGCGAGCAATGTTCGCGCGGAAACACTCGACGCCGTTCGCGTCATTTGCTACACAAGGCACTCACCTAGGTAGCACACGACATTACCTAAGTGGTTGATTTTGTTGGACGTGAGTTATCTCCCGTCATTCGCGCCACTTCTTCCTTCACATCTGAAACGCGGGCTTTTTTGCGCGACGCGTGAACCGCGTTGCCTTCCCCCCGGGGGGTAGGTGGCGAGGCGAAGTCGATACGGGTGGGGAAGTGCGGGCCGGAGTTCGGCTCAGCACGCCGGCGCCTGGCTCCCTACCCTCGCCGTCTCCGACGGCCAGTCCCTCTTCACTGGGGCGGGGAACGTGCTCTCACCCCGCCGCCGCCATCCGTGCTCTTCCGTGATTTCCGGGCCCCAAACTCTTTCCAACTGAATCTTTGACACCGACCAGCCCAGATGTTCTTGTTATGTTCATGTTGGACGCAGCGGAAATGGCGGAGCGGCACGGCCGCATCCTGGCGCGGCTCGCCGAGCTGGGCCTGGCCCATGCCGAGCGTCTGCACGAACAGGCCATGACGGCCGACGACCCCAAGGCCTCCGCCGAACTGGGCCTCAGCTTCCACCGTGTTTCGCGCAGCATCCGCCAGTCCATCGCGCTCGAGGCCAGACTGGTCCGCGACGCCCAGGCCTGCGAACGCCGTGGCGCCGAGGACCTGCGGGCCTTCCGTGAAGAGGCGGGCGCCGGTGTCCCGCGCGACGCCCGGCGGATCGAGGCTCGCAAGGACGAGATCCGCCAGCATCTGCACGAGGCTATCCGCAGCGAGGTCGAACACGTCGACCGCGAACAGGCCGACTACCTCTCTGACCTGCTGGAGGAACGCCTGGAGCTGCTCGGCCGCTCCAACGGCTTCGGCCTTGAGCCGCTGGAAGAGCACCTGGCCCGCTTCTACAGCGACTTCGGCCTCTTCGGACCCGCCGCCTACGGTAGCCACGACGACGACGAGACCGGAGCCATCGAATTCGACGCGGCCCCGCCGGAGTCCCCGCCCGCGCCGTCGGGTTAGGGTCCATAAGCTATAGAAATCAGCGCAGCCTCCGGAAACCTGAAGCGCCTCTCATTCCAGCCGTAACGAAGCGGAGAGCGGCGACCCGGATGATCATGCTGGACGCGCGCTCCTGGGTCCCGGCTCGGCCGCAAGGACGCGGGTCTCTGTAGAGAGCCAAAAATAGCCGTTGCCGTGGCGCGCGAGTTGGCGTCCGCTTGCCCCGGTCGAAACCGGAGCAGGCGCATGGCGACGTTCAAACTCAACGGCCGGACGGTCACCCTCAACGAGCCCGACGACACGCCCCTGCTCTGGGCCATCCGTGACGCAGCAGGCTTGAAGGGCACGAAGTTCGGCTGCGGCATCGGCGCCTGCGGCGCCTGCACCGTGCACGTCGACGGCCAGGCCGTGCGCTCCTGCGTCACCCCGCTGGGCGCGCTGGCCGGGGCATCGGTCACCACCATCGAGGGGCTGGACCCCAAGGGCGCCCATCCGCTGCAGACCGCCTGGATCGAGGCGCAGGTCCCGCAATGCGGCTACTGCCAGTCCGGCCAGATCATGCAGGCCGCCGCGCTTCTGAAGGACAAGCCGCACCCGACCGACGCCGACATCAGCCAGGGCATGAATGGCAACCTTTGCCGCTGCATGGCCTACATCCGCATCAAGAAGGCCATCAGGCTGGCCGCGACCCGCATGACGGGAGCCCACGCATGACCCGGCACGAGCCCATCGCGCTCTCGCGGCGCGGCTTCATGATCTCCGCCACGGCGGCGGGATTTGCGCTCGGCTTCATCGCGCCGGCCGACGCGACGGCGGGGTCGTTCGAACCCACGATCTGGTACAGCCTCGACCGCCAGGGAATCATCACCGTCAACGTCATCCGCGCCGAGCTGGGCCAGCATGTCGGCACCGCCATCGCGCGCATCGTCGCCGACGAGCTCGAAGCCGACTGGTCGAAGGTCCGCATCAAGACCGTCGATTCCGACGCCAAGTGGGGCCTGATGGTCACTGGCGGCAGCTGGTCTGTCTGGCAGAGCTATCCGCTCTACAGCCAGGCGGGCGCGGCGGGCCGGACAGTGCTGCTCGACGAAGGCGCCAGGCTGCTGGGCGTCTCGCCTGCCGCCTGCACCGCCCGCAACGGCGCGGTCGTCGCCGGCAAGGCCTCGATCTCCTACGGCGACATCGTGGCCAAGGGGAACCTGGCCCGCACGTTCACCGCCGACCAGCTCGCCAAGCTGCCGATGAAGCCGGCCTCGGAACGGCGGCTGATCGGCAAGCCGACCCAGGCCCGCGACATTCCCGGCAAGACCGACGGCACAGGCGTCTACGGCCTCGACGCGGTGGCGCCAGGTATGGTCTACGCGCGGCCCAAGCTGCCGCCCACCCGCTACGACAGCGTCGTGGTTTCGGTGGACGACAGCGCCGCCAAGGCGGTCCCCGGCTACCTCCAGAGCCTGAAGATCGACGATCCGTCCGGGACCGTGCCGGGCTGGGTTGTGGTCGTCGCCTCCAGCTTCGCCGCGGCCAACAAGGCCTGCGACCTCGTCAAGGTCACCTGGAAGACCGGCGACTCGGCCAGGGTCTCCGAGGCCGACCTCCAGAAGCGTTCCGCGGCCCTCATGGCCGACCCCAGGACCGGTGGCATGGTGGTCAACGACGCCGGCGTGGATCAAGCCTTCGCCGCCGCAACCTCGACGGTGGAGCAGACCTACACGACCGCCACGGCCTTGCACTTTCAGATGGAACCGTTGAACGCGCTGGCCTTCGAGAAAGATGGGGTCTTCGAGATCCACACGGGCAACCAGTGGCAATCGCTGGTGCTGCCGTGGCTCGCCAAGGCGCTGGGGCGGCCCGAGAACAGCATCGTCATGAAGAGCTACCTGCTGGGCGGGGGCTTCGGACGGCGGCTCAACGGCGACTACGCGATCCCCGCGGCGCTGGCCTCCAAGGCGCTGGGCAAGCCGGTGAAGCTGGTCTTTAGCCGGGCCGACGACGTCGCCTTCGACTCGCCGCGCTCGCCTTCGATGCAGACCGTGCGGATGGCGTTCGGCGAGGCCGGCCGCGTCACGGCGATGGAGCATACCGCCGCCGCCGGCTGGCCGACGCTGGCCATGGCGCCCTTCTTCATGCCCAAGGGCAGGAACGACGTGGCCTACGACCCCTTCTCGATCAGCGGCGCCGACCACTGGTACACAGTGGGCGCGCAGCGGGTGCGGGCGGTGAACAACGACCTGGCCAACTCGACCTTCCGGCCGGGCTGGCTGCGTTCGGTGGGACCGGGCTGGACCAACTGGGCGCTGGAAAGCTTCATGGACGAGGCCGCCCATGCTCAAGGCGCCGATCCCCTCGCTTTCCGCCTGAAGCTGCTGGACGCCGCCGGACGCAACGCAGGCTCCGGCCCGACAGCGGTCGGCGGGGCGAAGCGCCAGGCCGCGGTGCTGGCGCAAGTGGCGAAGAAGGCCGGCTGGGGCGCCAAACTGCCGGCCAACACAGGCCTCGGCCTCGCCACCAGCTTTGGCCAGGAACGCGACATGCCGACCTGGGTAGCCTGCGCCGCACGAGTCCATGTCGACCCGAAGTCGGGCGTCGCAAAGGTCGAGAAACTGACCCTGGTCGCCGATTGCGGCACGGTGGTGCATCCAGACGGCGCCCTGGCCCAGATGGAAGGCGCCGCCCTCTGGGGCATGAGCCTGGCGCTGTTCGAGGGGACCGAGTTCGTCAACGGCCAGGTCAGGGACACCAACCTCGACGGCTACACCCCGCTCAGAATGGCCGACGTCCCCGACATGGAGATCTCATTCATGCCCTCGACTGAACCGCCGGTGGGCCTCGGCGAGCCGGCCACGACCGTGGTGGGTCCGGCGATCGGCAACGCGATCTTCCACGCGGTCGGCGCCCGGGTCCGCGACCTGCCGATCCGTCCGGCCGCGATCCTGAAGGCGATGAAGACCTAGCTTTTTTTCAGATCGATCCAGGAGATCCGCCAGCGTAGCTGTTCAGGCGTCGCGCCTGGCACGTCATTTACACGGCGAAGGATGGCGCGGCCCGCATGGTGGAATTCCTTGCCCGTGGCGAGGCGCCCGTAGATCACGACTGGGACCTCGACGTAGAGTGACCCCGCCGCACCCTCGATCGCCCCCGGCGCGCCGATCTCGGCGTGATAGGTGTCGTAGGGCTTCACGTCGAAGAGT
>JBBREC010000201.1:0-5698 GCA_038203295.1 Caulobacterales bacterium | reverse complement strand
CGCTGGGCGGGGCCGCCACGGCGGCGAGGCGGGCGCCCAGCACAGGGACGGCGGAAAGCATGCCGGCCAGTTCCGGGTCGGCCGCGGCCAGATCGGCGGGCGCCAGGATGACGGCGGCGTCGGCGCGGGCGAGACCGACCTTCAGCGGCTCGCGCATAGGACCGGCCGGAAATACCCTACCGTCGCCAAAGGGCCATTCGTCTGCGCGGGTCTCGCCGTCCACGACCACCATAGAGAGCGCCTTCAACACCGATGGGTTCTGGTGGCCGTCGTCCATGACAATGACCTGTGCGCCGGCCTCTGCGGCGGCCCGGGCTCCGGCGGCGCGGTCGCGCGACACCCACACCGGGTAATCCCTGGCGAGCATCAGCGGCTCGTCGCCCACGTCGGCGGCGGTATGAGTGGTGGGGTCCACGCGGACCGGACCGTCGAGGCGGCCGCCATAGCCCCGGGACAGCAGGTGTACGGCCTTGCCCCGCGCCACCAGCCGGGCGGCGATCGCGCGCACCACCGGGGTCTTCCCCGTCCCCCCCACCGTGAGATTGCCGACGCAGATAACGGGCACGCCCGGATCGAATGGCGTGGTCCTGGCGATCCGGCGCGCGGTCGCCGCCGCCCAGATCCAGGAGACGGGTGTAAGCAGGCCGCGGATCGCCGGCATGCCGCCCTGGCGGGCGCTGCGGTCGCGCGTGTACCACCAGCGGGGCGTCGAGAGCTTCATGCGGGCAGCAGGGGCGCGAGCAGGACCATGGCCGCGTCCAGCGCCGCGCCTTGCCGGCCCGCGTAGGCCAGCGCCGTCTCGCCGATCCGGCGCGCGATCGTCGGGTTGGCCAGCAGGCCCTGGAGGTGCCGTGCCAGCACTTGAGCGTCGGCGGCCTCGATGGCGGCGACCTCGGTGAACATCTCGGCGTAGACGTCGCGGGCGTTGAACGCCTGCGGGCCGGTCACGATAGCGCGGCCGAGCCGGGCGGGCTCCAGCGGATTGTGGCCCCCGATGCCCTCCACGAAGCTGCCGCCCATCACCACCACGTCGGCCACGGTGAAGAGTGCGCCGAGTTCGCCAAGGGTGTCGGCGACATAGGCGGTGGTGGCGGGCCCGAGCGGCTGGCCCGCCGCCCGGCGCGCGACTGTGAAGCCCTGCGCGGCCAGGTCTGCGGAGACCTGCGGCCCGCGCTCCGGGTGGCGCGGCGCGACGATCAGCAGGGCGCCCGCCGGAACCGCGCCGGCGATCAGCGGCTCCTCGCCCGGATGGGTGCTGGCGGCGAGCACCACCCTGCGGCCGCCAATCGCGGCGCGCAGTGTCGTCACCTGCGCCGTGTCCACCGGCGGCGGCGGGCCGGCGAGCTTGAGGTTCAGGTCCGGGCCGAGCGTGGCGCCTAGCCCGCTCAGGCGCGCCCGGGTGTCGGCGTCCTGCGGCAGTATGAGGTCGAAGGCGGCGAGTAGCGAGCGGGCTGTAGCTGGCGCACGTCGCCATCCTCTGGCGCTGGACGCGGTCATGCGGGCGGAAATCAGCGCCAGGCGTACGTCACGGCGCTGGGCTGCTGCGATAAGGTTCGGCCAGATTTCACTCTCGACGAAGATCGCTGCGCCAGGCCGCCAGTGGTCGAGGAACCGGGCTGCAGCGCCGGGGGCATCCACCGGCGCGAACTGGTGGATGACGCCCTCGGGCAAGCGTTTCGCCAGCAGTTGCGCAGACGTAACCGTCCCAGAGGTCACCAGCACAGTGAGGTATGAACGGTAGGCTCGGATGGCGTCGATAAGCGGTAGTAAGGACAGACTTTCACCGACACTCACGCCGTGAAGCCAGACCAGCGGCGCGTTGGGCCTGGCTTTGCTCGACCGGCCCAGGCGCTCACCTAGACGCCGAGAGTCTTCCTTGCCCGCCGCGGCCCGCGCGCGCAGCAAAAGAGGCGCAAGCGGTTCCAGGGCCTCGGTTGCGACCGCGTAGAGCCCGAGCGGTAGAGTGTGCTTCACACCACCTCGGCCGGGGCGAGCTTGCAGGCATGGGCCGCGTCGCGCTCTACCTGCAGGGTGGCGTGGCCGATGTTGAAGCGGGCGGCCAGACCCTCGCAGGCGGCGTGCAGGAAGCTGTCGCCGTCATCGTTGGCTGGGCGGATCACATGGGCGGTCAGCGCCGTCTCTGTGGTGCTCATGGCCCAGATATGCAGGTCATGGACTTCCTCGACGCCCGGCAGGCCGGCCAGCCAGTCGCGGACCTTGCCCACGTCCACGCCCTTGGGCGCGGCGTCCAGCGCCATGTTCATGGAATCCTTCAGCAGGCCCCAGGTGCCGAGCACGATCACCACGGCGATGCCCAGGCTGAGCAGCGGGTCGATCCACTGCAGGCCGGTCAGGGCGATCACGCCGGCGCCGATGACCACGGCCAGCGATACCGCCGCATCGGCGGCCATGTGCAGGAAGGCGCCGCGGACGTTCAGGTCGCTCTGGCTGCCGCGCATGAACATCAGCGCCGTAGCGGTGTTGATGACGATGCCGAGGCCCGCCGTCAGCATGACGATGCCGGTCTGGACCGTCGCCGGCTGCGCGAACCGCTGGATCGATTCCGAGACGATGGCGCCCACCGCCAGCATCAGCAGGACGGCGTTGGTCAGCGAGGCCAGGATGGTCGCCTTGCGCAGGCCGTAGGTCCGCCGCGCGGTCGGCGCGCGTTTGGCCAGCGCCACCGCGCCCCAGGCCAGCAGCAGCGCCAGCACGTCGGAGAGGTTGTGGCCGGCGTCGGCCAGCAGCGCCAGAGATCCGGTCCAGAACCCCGCGGCGACCTCCACCGCCACGAACACCGAATTCAGCGCCACGCCGACCGCGAAGGCCGGGCCCATGTCGACCGGGGCGTGGTGGTGGCCATGATCGTGCGCATGCCCGTGGGCGCGGTGGTCATGGTCGTGATCGTGGTGCGCCTGGGCCATATCCGCCCTATGTCTCACCGCCGCGCGGTTCGATCAATGCGAAGCGCGTCCGACCAGCAGTTCCGCCCGGCGCGTCGCCGCCGACAGCCGCGCCGACCAGTCGGAGATCAGGTGGGCGATCACCGCATCGTTGGCGTCCGGCGGCACGGTCAGCGGACCTTCCCAGACCACCGCGCCACGGCCGAACGGCAGGGCGAACATCACCTCGTCCCAGGTCTCCGCCTGCAGCGCCGGGTTGGCCGCGATCCCCATCAGGAACACCGGCTGGCCGGAGCGCCGGGCGATCTGCAGGGCGCCGGGGGCGATCACCTCGTTCGGGCCGCGGGGACCGTCGGGAGTGACCACCAGCGCGCCCCCTTGCGAGACCCAGGTTACCGCCTCGCGGATCGCCGCCACTGCCTGCCGGGCCTTAGCCGAATCGCCCTTCTTGGCCGAGGAAATCCGGATCGCCGGGAAGCCGGCCATGGCTAGCGCCTGGGCGATGAACTCTCCGTCGGCAGAGGGGGAAACGAAGACCCGCGTACGCTTGCGCCACCACTGGGGCGCGACGGCGAGGCAGAGCGGGATGCGGCCGTGCCAGAAGAGCGCGATGGCGCCCGACCCGCCCGCCAGCACCGGCTCGACGCATTCGACGTTCTCGTGGCGCCAGCGGACAGTGTTGAGGATCAACCGCAGGTAGGTCCCCAGCACCCAGCCGAGGAACGCCTGGACGCCGTCGCTGCGCAGCAGCTTCTTCACGCGGCGGTCTCCGCCTCCTCGACTCCCGCGTCCAGGTCCTGGCTCTTGGCGAGACGCGCATAGAGGCCGCGGGCGCGGACCAGGGCCTGGTGGTCGCCGGTCTCCACGATGCGACCCTTGTCGATGACGCAGATCCGGTCGGCGCCGCGAACGGTGGACAGGCGATGGGCGATCAGGATCACGGTGCGCCCCGTCATCAGCCGCTTCAGCGCCGCCTGCACCTGGGCCTCGCTCTCGGTGTCGAGCGCGCTGGTGGCTTCGTCCAGCAACAGGATCGGGGCGTCCTTCAGAAAGGCCCGCGCAATGGCGATGCGCTGGCGCTGGCCGCCGGAGAGCCGGGCGCCGGCCTCTCCGACGCCGGTGTCGTAGCCCTTGGGCAGCGACAGGATGAAGTCGTGCGCTGCGGCGGCCCTGGCGGCCCGCTCGATCTCGGCCTCCGTCGCGTTGGGCCGCGCATAACAGATGTTGGCGCGGATGGTGTCGTCGAAAAGGAACGGCTCCTGGGTGACGAGCGCGATGTGCTCGCGCAGCGACGTCAGGGTCACGTGGCGGATGTCGTCGCCGTCGATGGTCACACGGCCTTCGGTGGCGTCGTAAAAGCGCGGGATCAGGTTGAGGATGGTAGTCTTGCCGCCGCCGGAGGGGCCGACCAGGGCCAGGGTCTCGCCGCGACGCACCTCGAAGGAGACACGGCTCAGGGTGGGCGCTCCGGATTCGCCGTAGCTGAAGCCGACCTCCTCGAAGCGGATGGTCGCCTCGCCGTCGGCCAGCGGATGGGCTCCAGACCGCTCGCGAACCTCCGGCTCGACGTCGAGCGCGGTGAACAGTCGCCGGGCCGCCGACATACCCTCGGCGAAGACGGTCTGGAGGTTGGCGAGCTGGCGCAGCGACTGGGAGGCGATTCCCAGCGCGCCGATGAAGGCCACGAAGGCGCCGACGGTCATGTGGCCTGACTGCGAGCGCCAGCCGGCATAGGCGATCACTGCGGCGGTGATCAGCGTCATCAGCAGCTCGGTGGCCGGCGCCGCGCGGGCCCGGGCGTTTGCGCCCTTGATCAGATGGGCCTGGCGGCGGCGGACCACCTCGGCCACGCGCGCCTCCTCATAGGCCTCGCGGTTCTCGATCTTCACGACGCGCACGCCGTCCAGGCTCTCCATGATCGCGGTGGAGAGCGCCGAGGTTTCTACCATCGCCCCCTTGGCGGCCTTGGTTGTCCGCTTCGAGAAGCGCCGCATGATGAAGCCGGCGCCCGGGAACGCCGCCACCAGCACCAGAGACAGCATCCGATCGTTGGACACCATCACGGTGATCGCCCCAATCACGGTCAGCAGGTGCTGGGTATAGTTGATCACCCCAGAAGTCGCCGCCTCGCGGATGAGGCCGGCGTCATAGAGCACCGAGGAGACGTAAGATCCGGAATGCTGGCTGCGCAGGCGCGCAAGGTCGGCGCGGACGAGCCTGGCGAAGGTCTGCACCTGCACGTCGCCCACGACGCCATTGCCCATGCGGTTGATCAGTGTCGCCTGCAGTACCTGGGCGACCGTCCGGCCGATGGCGTAGACGGCGATGGTCAGCGGCAGAATCAGCAGGGCGCCCGGCTTGTGGTTGACCATCAGGTCGTTCACCGCCGGCTCCAGGATCTGGACCAGCTTGGTGGAGAAGAAGGCGACGGCGATGGCGGCGACCAGGGCGGTCAGCCAGCTTTTCCAGCGCGGGGCCATGTAGACCCGGGCCACCCGCGCGATCAGGGCGCTGGCGGCAAGCTCTGGCGGGGCGCGCTCGCTCATGGGTCTGGGGTCCGACGATGCGGGGTTGAAGTCAAGCAGGCGATCCCTCACAGGCGGTGTGAGACAGATAGGGACACGCTTGGTCCGGCGCCCGCCAACCGTCGGGTTGGGGCGGCGCTGTTACGCTGTGACCGCTTCCGGACTTGGGCCCTGGCCACTAGGGTAGAGGCATGGAGTGGCGTGTTTGCGTAGCGTGAAACAAACGGGCGAGGGCGCCGGCGTGGATATGGGTCGGTTCGGGATCGTCAC
>JBBREC010000200.1:0-5710 GCA_038203295.1 Caulobacterales bacterium | reverse complement strand
CTGGTTCCTGGACTTCGACGGGACCGTCAGCCGACTCTATGGCGCACTGGGCGAGGATGGCGCGGCGCAGCCGTTCTGGATGCTGCTCGACCCGGCGTTGCGGGTGCTCGGCCATACGCCCCTGGGCCAGCCCCAGGCCCTGTTCGAACTCCTGGCCCGCCTGCCCGACCCCGGCGACCACGCAGGGACCGCCTTGCATGCGCCCGTGCTCATCGCGCCCCGGATCTTCGAACCGGAGCTTTGCCAGCGCCTCATGGCGCTGCACGATGGCGCGGGCGGCGGCCAGTTCAGCGGCGTGATGCGCGACGCGGGCGACCGCACCGTCATGGTCATGGACGAGTTGAAGAAGCGCCGCGACGTGCTGGTCGACGACCCCACCCTGCGGGCGGCGCTGCGAAAGCGGCTGGAACGCCGGCTGTTCCCCCTTATGCAGCGTGCGCTGGGGTTCACCGCCACCCGTGTCGAGCGCTACATCGTAAGCTGCTACGACGCCGCCGACGGCGCCGTCTTCCACCCCCATCGCGACCACACCACCATGGGCACCGCGCATCGGAAGTTCGCGGGCTCCATCAACCTCAACGATGATTTCGAAGGGGGCGACCTGAGATTCGCCGAGTTCGGGTCCACAACCTATCGGCCACCGGTCGGCGGCGCGGTGGTGTTCTCCTGCGCCTTGCTGCACGAGGCGACTCCGATGAGGACCGGCCGCCGGTACGCCTTTCTCCCGTTCTTCTACGACGAGGCCGGTGCAGCCGTGCTGGAGGCCTACCAGAACCGCATCGGCGCGGCCGCGGAGCCGGACCTGGGATGACCGCTCCATTGACACCCCTCCCCCTGCTTTCACTGGGTGAGTTCGCGCCCTGGTTCCGCGCCGCCACCCCAAACAACCCGAACTACTATTTCAACACCGCCGCCGGACGCTTCGTGCTGCTGGGCTTCCTGCCGCCGCCAGGCGAGGCCCGCGCCCAGGCCATGGCCACTTTCGAAGTGCACGCCGGGCTCTTCGACGACCGCAAGCTGACCTGCTTCATGGTGCTGCGCGACGCAGCCTCTATCGCCGAGGCGCGCAATCGCCCGCCGGGGCTGCGCTGGTTCCTCGACGCCGACGGCGAGGTCAGCCGGCTCTACGGCGCGCTCGATGCTGACGGGGCCGCAGCGCCGTTCTGGCTGCTGCTCGACCCGATGCTGCGGGTGTTCGCCCGCGCCCCGATCGACGAGACGGCGGCGATCTTCGACGAGATCTCGCGGCTGCCGGCGCTGGCCGACCACGCCGGGACGCCGCTGAACGCCCCGGTGCTGATCGTGCCCAGGGTGTTCGAACCGCAGATCTGCCAGCGCCTGATCGCAGCTTACGAAGCCGACGGCGGCTCGCCCTCCGGCGTGATGCGCGACGTCGACGGCACGACCGTGGGCGTGATGGACGACTTCAAGCGCCGCCGCGACGTGACCATCGCCGACGAGGGCTTCCGCAAGGAACTGCTCGTGCGCCTGCGCCGTCGGCTGCTGCCGGAAATCCAGCGAGTGTTCCAGTTCGAGGCCACCCGGCTCGAGCGCTACATCGTTGCCTGCTACGACGCGGCCGACGGCGGCTATTTCCGGCCGCACCGGGACAACGAGACCCTGGCCACGGCGCACCGTCGCTTCGCCGTCTCGATCAATCTCAATGCCCAGGACTTCGAGGGCGGCGACCTTCGGTTCCCCGAGTTCGGGGGCCGCACCTATCGGCCGCCCACCGGGGGTGCGGTGGTGTTCTCCTGCACCCTGCAGCACGAGGCCACGCCCGTGACACGCGGCCGCCGCTACGCCTTCCTGCCCTTCCTCTACGACGATGCGGGCGCCGCGATCCGCGAAGCGAACCTGCAGAGCCTGGCGGCGCGTGCGGGATGAGGCCTAACGAAACCGGTCATCGGCGGTTCAGGACTGGCGTGGTTCAACAGGCCCGCGCCAGATTTCGACGCCAGACATGAGACCCCATATATCCGTGATGCGCAGCCCCCCGATCCTACTTCTCGTCGCGCTGGCGATCGCCGGAACCATCGCTCCAAGCGGCGTGGCGACGCCGGCGAGCGCCATCACGCCCGGCTACTGGGAATCCACCAACAGACTGCTATCGCCGATCAAGCAGTCCTCGACAGAAAAGCGCTGCATCACACCCGCCGACGTGGACAAGTTCATGGCTGGCCCGTCGAACCGCCACTACACCTGCACCTATCCGACCCGGCGCATCCAGGACGGCATGATCACGCTGAAGGGCACGTGCGTCAGCAAGAAGGGCCAGAAGGTCGCGATCGCCGGATCGGGGACCTATACGCCCAACAGCTTCAAGCTGTCGGCAGACGTCGCCACCGAATTCTTCGGCCTCGACATCGCCGGACGGGCCTCGACCGAGGCGCACCGCATCGGCGACACCTGCCCGGCGCCGCCGGCGCCTGTGGCCACGAACTAGAACGGGATTTCGTCGTCCAGGTCGGCCGAGAAATCCTCGCGCGGCGCCGAACTTTGGGCGCGCGGGCCCGCGGAGAAACCGCCGCCGCCGCTGGAGTAGCCGCCGCCCTCGCCGGCTCCCGCGCCTTCGTTGTCGCCACGGCCGTCGAGCATCGTCAGTTCGCCGCGAAACTTCTGCAGCACGATCTCGGTGGAGAACTTCTCCACACCGGACTGGTCAGCCCACTTGCGCGTCTGGATCGAGCCTTCCAGATAGATCTTCGAGCCCTTGCGCAGGTACTGCTCGGCGACCTTCACCAGGTTGTCGTTGAAGATAACCACCCGGTGCCACTCGGTCTTTTCCTTGCGCTCGCCCGAGGACTTGTCCCGCCAGGTTTCCGAGGTGGCGACCCGCAGGTTCGCGACCCGGTCGCCGGAGTTGAGGCTGCGAATCTCGGGATCGGCTCCCAGATTGCCCACCAGAATGACCTTGTTGACGCTGCCCGCCATGTCGATTGTCCTAAGCTTCCGTGATTGCGGGCTGTCAGCCCTGGGTCAACGCTAGCCCGACGTTAACCACCGATCAAGTCTTTGTTCTTGTTACGTTCACGTACGAAGGGAAAGCGTCCACAAGACTATTGCCGCGGCATGGCGCCTGGAATGGCAAGGCGGCCGTCTCCAGTACGCACGAGCGCCACGTAGCGCGGACCTTCCAAGCTGGTGGACGTCATCACGCCCTGGTCCTCAAGGAACAGGAAATTGGCCTGGTAGGCGCCGTAGATGTTCTGCTGGGTCCCGCCCATGCGCAGGAACTTGATGCGCATGGCCTCCAGGTTGGCGGCGCAGGTCTCGAGGTTCGGCGCGTTGACCAGCTTGTTATATTTCATCTTACCGTCCTTCTGAGGGACGACGTGATAGCAGATGCCCGCGTCCCCCGGCGGCTCGGTGCGTGCGCTGCAGGCGCTGAGCGCCGCGGCGGCGGCCATGATCGTGAAGAGCGCGGGCGGTTTCATGATCCAAGACCTACACAAGCCAAGCGCCAAGCGCGAGGCGTCAGTTTACAGGCGTGATAGCGCATCCGGCGCCCTGGTCGGCCAAGGTGCGGAAGCTGTGGTTGTCGGCGGACACCTCCACGCGGCCCGGGACGAGGCGCAGGGTCTGCTGCCCCCATCGGCCGTAGGTCGCGCCGCCGGAGCGTTCGCAGCGGCCGGCGAACAGGGCCTGGACGCAGCCATTGAGGCTGACATCGCTGGGCAGCCTGGCCCAGCGGCCCTGGTCGTAACGCAGGCAGGTTCCGAGCGGAGTGTTCACCACCACGGGCGCGGCCGCCGGGTCGGGCGCCGCGTCCTGTGCCCCCTGCTCCTTGGCCGGATCGCTCTCGGCGGGCGGAAGCGGAGTCAACACGGCGCCGGCCCGGTCGGCGGCAGCTAGCGCGCCAGTCTCGTCCAGGCCCACGTCCAGGGCGTCGGTGGCAACGCCATTGCGCTTCGCGCACGCGGCCAGAGTGAGTTCGCCCACGAACTGGCCGGCGACGAAGCAGCGCAGCGGCTTGGTGGGATCCATCCGTCCATCCTCGGGGCCGGTCGAGTCGATCACCAGTCCAGCGCTGGAGGCCGGGGGCGCCTCGACGGGTTCGCGGTGTTGCGCGGCCAGCATCGTCCAGGCGATGGCGAGCCCCGCCAGCAGCGCCACGGCGCCGCCGCCGAGCACCAGCAGCGTCCTTCGATCCTTGAGGTCCATGGTTCTCGCTAGACCGCGTGGCATGCCGATTCAAGCATTCCTCCGGCCTGGAGGATCCGTCGTCAGCCGCCGAGACGGTCCAGCGCCGCCTGATAGTTCGCAATCTGATTGGTCAGGTAGGCCGGCACCGGACCGTTGACCTTGGTGGCGGCTGTCGCAACGCCTTTGGGCTGGGCCGCGGCCACCAAGCCCTTGTAGGCGGAGCGCACCGAGTTGATCGCACCGGCGATCTCGGCCAGTACGTGCCCGACCTGGGCCGGTGTCGAGAGGTTGAGGTCGCTGGCCAGACCAAGGCCGTAGAGCATCTTCTTGCCGTCGGCCGGCACCGTCTTGCCCGCGTCGTTGATCGTGGTTGAGCGGACGATGCCTTCAGGAATCCCCAGGGTATGCAGGGCGTCCTTGTTCGTGGCGCCCAGACCGATCTCCAGCAGGACACGGGCATTCAGTGGCTCGATGCGCAGGCTACGCACGCCGTCGACAGTGGTGAGGGTGACCTTCGCCTGGAAACCCGACGCGCGGCGGATCTTCTGGGCCAAGGTGTCGAGGGTGTCCGTGTTTTCGATCGTCACGGTGGACGGTCGGCCATCCCCGGCCTTGACCGTGAACTGGTCGCCGGCGCGCAGCGCGCTGGCCGCAGTGATCTTCTGGGAATCCGCCAGGTCGAGCGTCCCGCTGGGCAGGCCGATGCGGTCCAGTACGCTGGCGCCCGTTGGCGCGATGGCGATGGCCGTCGGCGCCGCGATCCCGTCCTTGCCAGTGAACCGGCGTGACCAGTCCGCCGCGCCCGTTGCGGTGTTGAGGTTGACCAGGAAGCCGTCCTTGGTCCCGACTGCGGGCGCGCCCTGCAGGTCAGTTCCGGCCGAACCGCCGATCCACACCTGGCCGCCGGCGACCGCCAGCGCGGTCGCCTTGTCGTCGCCGGCCCCGCCATAGTAGGCGAGCTGGTCGCCGCCGCTGGCGACGAGGTCGGAGGACAGCCGCGCAGCGAAGACGTCGAGCCCGCCCGCGTGGGCATTGGTGATCGCGCCGGCCGAGAGCGCGGCGTTGCCCGTGGTGCCCGCGACCACGACCTGGCCGCCGTCCAGCGCCAGGCCCGCGATATCGCCGCCTTGCAGGTCGCCGAGGTCGCGCGTCTGGGTCAGCACCGGCGCGCCGCCCGAGATATCAAACCGCCGCAGCACGGCGCGGCCGTTCTCGACACTGGCCGTGACAAGGTTCGTACCGTCGACCACCAGCCCCGAAGGCTTGTCGTCGCCGACGGAGCCGAAGTTCTGGGTGAAGTTGACGGTGACCCTCTGAGTGACGGGATCCTGCTTGAAGGCCTCGATGTAGCTGTCCCAGCCACCGATCGCGGTCGCGCCAGGAAGGCCCTGCTTGCTCTTGCCGGCGACATAGACCGTGCCGTCGGCGCCGAAAGCCACCTGGCTCGCCTGATCTTCCAGCCGCGCGCCGCGGCGCTGGGTCCAGAGGTCCTCGCCATCGGTGTTGTACAGAGTCACGAAGCTATCGGAATTGGTGGCGAATGAGCCAGTGGCGCCGGAGTTCA
>JBBREC010000199.1:0-5722 GCA_038203295.1 Caulobacterales bacterium | reverse complement strand
GCCTTCTCTTCCGGAGCCGCGTCGATGTCGGCATAGCTCATCGCCTTGCCGCCCGAGGCCTTCGCCAGAACCATCGTGATCGCCGCCGTCAACGTCGTCTTCCCATGGTCAACGTGACCAATCGTGCCGATGTTCAGGTGCGGCTTATTGCGGTTGAATTTTTCCTTGGCCATCGGGATCCTGCGGGCGTTGTTTCGAGTGGAAGTTGAACAGTCTTACGGTCTTGGAGCGGGTAGCGGGAATCGAACCCGCATATTCAGCTTGGAAGGCTGCTGCACTACCATTGTGCTATACCCGCCAGATATTCTCTCCTGTGGCTCCGAGGCGTGGTGGGGGAAGTAGGACTCGAACCTACGAAGGCGTACGCCAGGGGATTTACAGTCCCCCCCCTTTGCCGCTCGGGACATTCCCCCTCGCGCTCGGAGCCGCATTGAAGTCCTCGAACAAAAGGCTTCCGCCCAGGGACACGAGGGGCATAAGAGCGCCATCTCACAGTCCTGAAGGCGGCCGCCCGTCCGGGGGCCCCAATTTGGAGCGCGTCTTATAGTGGCCTCGTCCCCTGAACGCAACGACGCCCGAAGAGGCCGCAAACCGCGCGCCCACGGGCACTTTTCCAGGCGACCCGAACCGGTCGCCGACGACTGGCTCTGGGGCTGGCACGCTGTGGAGGCGGGGCTCGCCAATCCGCGGCGCGGCCAACCGGAACTGATCCTCGCCACCCCTGAGCGGATCAAGCAGTTGCAGGCGGCGTTCGGCGTGCTCGCCACGGTGCAGCAGGCCGACAACCAGCAGATCGCCCAGCGACTGCCGCAGGGCGCCGTTCACCAGGGCGTGGCCATGCGCGGCGCGGTTCTGGAGGACGCCGACCTCGCTGATTTCGCCGGCGGCCCGGGCGCGGTGATTCTGATGCTGGACCAGGTGACTGACCCGCAGAACGTCGGGGCGATTCTACGTTCCGCTGCGGCGTTCGGGGCCGTGGGCGTGGTGCTGCAGGACCGCCATGCGCCGCGATTCACCGGCGCACTCGCCAAGGCCGCGGCGGGCGCCCTCGACAAGATCGCGGTAGCCAGGGTGGTGAACCTGTCGCGGGCGCTGGATGAACTGACTGACGCCGGCTGGCGTGCGATCGGGCTCACCGGCGATTCGGACCAGGCGCTCGGCGAGGTTTTGGACGGCCGCCCCACCGTGCTGGTGCTCGGCTCCGAAGGCGAAGGCATGCGCCGGCTGGTGGCCGAGCATTGCGACGAACTGGCGAAGATCCCCATGCCGGGCGGCTTTGAGAGCCTGAACGTCTCCGCCGCGGCGGCCGTGGCGCTTTACGAAGCGTCGCGCCCGCGGTCTGCTCGCGGCCAGGCCTGATCTTGGCGGAGGCTCGGGTGGACGACTTTCCGTCGCGGCTCCTGCTGGTGTTGAAAGCCCTGTCGCTGAGCCGGGGCCGGCTTGCGGCAGAGCTCGCGGTCGACAAGTCGGTGATCAGCCGCTGGCTGAGCGGCGTGCAGGCGCCATCGGGACAGAACCTCGCCAACCTCACCGAGCTGGTCGCCGCGCGACGCCCCGGCTTTACCCTGCTGGACTGGGAGGCAGACCTCGACATCCTGGCGGTGAAACTCGGCGTCGGCGCGTCCGGCGATCCGGCGCCCAGCCCCTGGGCGGCGCTCAGCGGATGGATGCCGGAAGGCGTCCTTCGCGAATCCCATGCGATGACGGCCGTGCGCGGTGAGGCCTATGAGGGATTCTGGCAAACAACCCGCCCGTCCATCGGCGTGCCCGGACGGTTCATCCACGACCAGATGATGATCCGTAAAGCCCCGAATGGCTTCCTGACCTTCCGGCTGTGGGTCGAGGACATGCGGTTCGACGGCTGGACCTTCCTGACCCAGACGCAGCTCTTCGCGGTGGCCGCCGACCCGGGCAGCAGCATGATCATATTCGCGATCTACAACGCCGTGACCCGCGATCGGGCCGAGGTCCTGGACGGCCTGACCATGGCCATTCAGCGCGTCGGGGGCGGATCGCCCGTTGCCGGCGGGGTTGTGATGCACCGCACGGGCGAATTGAGCGGCGACCCGGCGGCCGACGACGCGGCTTACGAAGCGTTGACCCGGAAGAACCCGATGGCGCCAGAGGGCACCATACCTGCGGACCTGCGCGCGCGGCTCTTGCCGGACATCGGACCGGCGGCCATGGCGGCCGGCGGGCAGGCGCTTTTGATGATGTCGTTCGCTAACTCGCTTTCGCGCGGACCCCGGCGCGATCCCACCGGGGTCTGACTCCCGAGTTTCGCCCGGGGCGCGAGAACGCAACAACTCGCAACAGATCGAAGGCCGGCGCGCCTATCGACATTCCGCGAAAGCGCCAATCTCCGGCCAACTTCGACTGGAGACATACGATGCGTTACGCCCTCACCGCCCTCGCCTCAGCCCTCGCCGCGGCCGCCCTCGCCGCCGCCTCGCCCGCCAGCGCCAACCCCAACCCGACCAAGTATCAGGTCGCCGACGCGTTCCACGCCCTGGGGACCATCACCCAGGTGACCAACTTCGACGCCTATATAGAA
This sequence comes from Caulobacterales bacterium, assembly GCA_038203295.1. GTDB lineage: Bacteria > Pseudomonadota > Alphaproteobacteria > Caulobacterales > Caulobacteraceae > Phenylobacterium. Next base: position 3,168 of record JBBREC010000199.1, on the reverse strand, counting down.
GGCGACATCACCTATCTCGGCGACCCCCACACCGTCGGTCAGCTGACCTTCACCAGCACGCAGAACAGCGTGTTCGGGAAGGGTTATCCGGGCTACGGCAATGTCCGCAACGCCCTCGTCAACAACTACCTGGAGCCGCTTCACGTCGCGATCGACGGCGCGGGTCACAACCTCTTCTCCTTTCAGATCGGCGACCTCGTCGGCGACGCCGACGTCACACTGTGGATCGACACGAATGTGGACTCCTTCGGGTTTGGCATCAGCCCTTACCCCTCGAACGAAGGGTTCAAGTTTTACGGGTTCCTCGCGCCGGATGACCAGTACTTCACCGGCTTCCACTTCTCTGCCAACGACGAGATCACCGCGCCCGCGTTTTCCGAGTTCGAGCTTGGCCACACGGGCGGTGCCTGCAACACGCGTGTCTGCGCGGGCGGCGGCGTCCCGGAACCTGCGGCCTGGGCGTTGATGATCCTAGGCTTCGGCGCGGTGGGCGTCCTGGCGCGGGCGCGCCGCAGCAGAGCGCCCCACCCGGCCTGACGCGAGTATGGCGGGCGGCTTGCAGCCGTTCGCCCGCTGCCGCATTGAGAGGGCATGGCCATCTCTCTCCTGCCCTCCGCCGGCGCGCTCGCCGCCTTCCTGCAGGTCGTGATGATCGACCTGGCGCTGGCCGGCGACAACGCTGTGGCGGTGGGCCTGGCCGCCTCGGGCCTGCCGCCGAAACAGCGCAAGAAGGCGATCGTCCTGGGGCTGGCCGCCGCGGTGGTGATGCTGATCGGCTTCGCGCTGATCACCACCCAGCTGCTGAAGCTCGTCGGCCTGCTGCTCGCCGGCGGCTTCCTGCTGCTTTGGGTCTGCTGGAAGATGTACCGCGAGCTTCGCGAGCAGGGCCGCGAGGACGTCCTGGAGGGCGAGCAGGCGCTGGAGGAGGCCACCGGGGTTGAGATCGGCGCCCACCCCAAGGGTCACGCAAAGGCCAAGACCATGGGCCAGGCGCTGCTACAGATTCTGATCGCCGACCTGACCATGTCGCTGGACAATGTGCTGGCCGTGGCCGGGGCGGCGCGGGAACACCCCACGGTGCTGATCGTGGGCCTGTTGCTGTCGATCACCCTGATGGGCGTCGCCGCGACCTGGATCGCCAAGCTGCTGCACCGCTTCCGCTGGATCGGCTACATCGGCCTGATCATCGTCTTCTATGTGGCCCTGCACATGGTGTGGGAGGGGTCGCGCACGGTGATCATCGACCTGGGCAAGGTGGACGCCTACAATGCCGCCGCACCCGACCGCGTCGACATCAGACCCGAAGAAGTCGCCGGAAGGATGAAGAGCAAATAGGCGTCAGGCCTCCGGCTCCGGCCCGCCGAAGCGTTCGCGCCATTCGGCGACCTGAGTATCCTCGATCTTGCGGAAGAGCACGTCGGGCGCCTTCACCGGCCGTCCGGCCGGAACCCGCAGAAGCGGATTGAGGCCTTCCTCGCCCACCGGCCAGCGCGGTTCCATAGGTTCGCCCACGGCGACGGCGATGGTCTCCGCGGCGAACGGGATGAACGGCCCTGACAGCGTCGCGAACAGCGCCACGAGGTTCAGGCCCACGCGCACGGACACCGCGGCCCGATCGCGGTCGGTTTTGATCGCCGTCCAGGGCGCGGCCTCGGTCAGGTACTGGTTGCCGAGCACCCAGATGGACCGCAGCGTCTGCGTCGCCTTACGGAAGTCGATGGCCTGCAGGTGCTCGTCGAGTTCGGCGAGCTTGGCCGCGACGTCGAGCTGCAACCGTTTCTCGAGGTCGCCCCATTCCCCGCCGTCCGGCACGACACCCTCGAAGCGTGTCTCGGTGAACTTCAGTATCCGGTTGACGAAGTTGCCGAGCACGTCGGCGAGGTCCGCGTTCACCTGGGCCTGGAACTGCTCCCAGGTGAAGACCGCGTCGGAACTCTCGGGCGCATTGGCCACGATCCACCAGCGCCAGTAGTCGGGGGGCAGGATCTCCAACGCCGCGTCGACGAATACGCCGCGCTGGTGCGTGGTAGAGAACCGGCCGCCATAATAGTTGAGCCAGTTGAAGCCCTTCAGCGTATCGACAAGCTTCCAGGGCGCATTGGACGCGGGCCGCCATGTGCCGTCCGCGCCGCGGGTCTCGTTCAGGCCGAACAGGGTGCAGGGGAAGCCCACGGTGTGGAAGGGCACGTTGTCCTTGCCCATGAACTCCACATAGCTGACGTCAGCCGCCGCGGGACCGCGCCACCAGCTTTCATACTCGGCCTCGTTGGCCGGGTCGGCGCCGGGTTTGGAGGCGCTCCACTCCCAGGTGGAGGCGATGTATTCGATCGGCGCGTCGAACCAGACGTAGAATACTTTGCCGGCCAGGCCCGCGACGTCGGGCAACTCGCCCGCCGGGTTGGGGCCCCAGTCGCCCGCGTTGACCGGCACGCCCCACTCCAGGTCGCGGGTGATGCCGCGGTCCTGCAGCCCCTCGTCCAGCCACTTCATCGCCGTGGAGGTGACCAGCACCGGCCACTTGCCGGTCTTGTCGGCGATCCAGTCGCGAAGTTTTCCCTCAAAGGCGGTCTGCTTGAGGAACAGGTGCAGACTGTCGCGGATCTCGATGTCTTCCGAACCCGAGACCGACGAGCGAGGGCGGATCAGCTCGATGGGATCGAGCTGGCGCGTGCAGTTGTCGCACTGGTCGCCGCGGGCGGCGTCGTAGCCGCAATGCGGGCAGGTTCCCACGACGTAGCGGTCCGGCAGGAACCGCTTGTCGGCGTTGGAATAGACCTGCTGGGTGGTGCGGCCCTCGATGAATCCAGACTCCCAGAGTCCCTGGGCGAAGCGCTGGGTCAGGACCCGGTTCTGCGCCGACGACGAACGCCCAAAGTGGTCGAAGCTGATGCCGAAGCGCTCATAAAGGTCGCGCTGGATCTGATGCTGGTCGTCGCAGTAGGACCGCACGTCCTGACCCAGCGCCGCGGCGCCAAGCTCGGCCGGGGTGCCGTGCTCGTCAGTGGCGCAGATATAGAGCGTCTCGACGCCCCGGGCGCGCTGGAACCGCGCGTAGACGTCGGCCGGCAGCATGGAGCCCGCAAGATTCCCCAGATGCTTGATGCCGTTGATATACGGCAGGGCCGATGTGATCAGGATGCGGGTCATGGCGTCTCTCGAAATGAGGAG
>JBBREC010000198.1:0-5811 GCA_038203295.1 Caulobacterales bacterium | reverse complement strand
GTTCACCGGGTCGACGATCGAGGCGGGGCCGGTCGACGGGCCGATCAGGGCCACGACATTGTTGTCGGCGAACATCTTGTCCAGCGCCTCACGGGACAGCTTCTTCGCGGAGGCGCGGCGCTCCAGATAGGTGTTGTCGGTGATCGGGCCGGCCTTGGTCGCGGTCTCGAAGACCTCCTGGCCGAACAGGGCCATCTCGCGAGGCTCGTTGGTATTGAAGGCGATCAGGTCATCGAGGTTGCGGGTCTTCACGGCAGGCGGCAGGCCCTTGAGGTAGCCATTCAGGGCCGCCTTGAACTCGATGCGCAGGGCCTCGCCCTCGGCCGCGGCGATCTTGCTGAGGCTGGCGTCGTCGAGACCCTTGACCTCGATCAGCACGGCGCCGGCCTTCTTCAGGGCCGTGAGCGCCATCTCGAAGACCTGGTCGGTCTGGCCGGAGCGGCCCTGGTTCATGCGCAGGACGCCGACGCGCGCGCCCTGCAGCGACTTCGCGTCGAGCGCGGCCACATAGTCGACCTTGTGGGCGTCGGCCTCCGCGGTGGCCGGGTCGGCCGGATCGGCACCGGCCATGACGGTCAGCATCTCGGCGGCGTCGGCGACGAAGCGGGTGATGGGGCCGGGCGAGTCCTGCTCAGGCGAGATCGGAATGACGAAGGTGCGCGAGACCAGGCCCACCGTCGGCTTCAGGCCCACCACGCCATTGATTGCGGCCGGGCAGGTGATCGAGCCGTCGGTCTCGGTGCCGATGGAGAGCGTCGCCAGGCCCGCCGAGATCGCCGCGGCCGAGCCGGCGCTGGAGCCGCAGGCGCTGCGGTCGAGGGAGTAGGGGTTGCGCACCAGGCCGGCCATACCGCTCCAGCCGCTGATCGAGCGCGACGAGCGGAAGTTGGCCCATTCCGAGAGGTTGGTCTTGCCGACGATGATCGCGCCGGCGTCGGTCAGTCGTTTGACGATAGGGGCGTCGCGGTTGGTGACGTTGTCCTTCAGCGCCAGAGAGCCGGCGGTGGTGGCGGTGTCGTCGGCCGACTCGATATTGTCCTTCAGCAGCACCGGGATGCCGTGCAGGGGGCCGCGCACCTTGCCGGCCTTGCGCTCGGCGTCGCGGGCGCGGGCGTCGGCGAGCGCGTGGGTGTTGAGCGCCAATACAGCGTTCAGTTTCGGGCCGGCATCGTCGATGGCCCCGATGCGGGTGAGGTAGGCCTTGACCAGCGCCTCAGAGGTCAGGGTCCCGGCCTTCATGGCCGCCTGCTGGTCCTGATAGGACGCGAACGGACTGGTCTGGGCCTGCGCCGCCGTGGCGAAGGCCAGCAGCGACAGCCCGAGCGCCGCGGTTTTCAGAGACATGAGGCCCACCCCTTGATTTTAGCCGGCATTGGAACGTGCGCCGCCGGGCGTTGACAAGGGCGCATGGCGCCGCTTGCCGCCACGGCGGAGCCCGGTCCGTGCGCCGGGCCTCCGCGATCGGGTGGGTCGCTACTTTTTCTTGGTCATCGGCATCGGCATCGCCATCTTCGGCTTCGCGGCCTGGACCTCGATTTCGGCCAGCATCGTCGGGCCGACCAGAGAGGCGACCTGCATGGTCACGCGAGCGGGCTTGTTCTCGAGCGAACCGAAGAACGAATTGTAGCCTTCCATCATGCCGGCGAAGTCCATCTTGCCGCCCTTGGCCGTGTCGCCGACCAGGTAGACGCGCATCATGACGACGTCGCTCAGCGCAAATCCCTGGTCCTTCAGGATGCCTTCGATCTGGCCGAGGATGCTGATGGTCTGGGCCTTGGTGTCGCCGAGCTCGGCAGGCTTGGCCTTGTCGGCAGGGGCGGGGGTAATGCCGCTGACATAGATCATGTCGGCGCCGGCCGGCACAGTCACGGCCTTGGCGATGAAGCCCTTGGTCGGGTTTACGTGGACGATCTGGGCGCTGGCGGACCCGGCGAAAGCCAGGCCGGCGAGCAGAGTGGCGACGGTGAGCAGCTTGGACATCTTGAAAATCTCCGGAGACGGAACAGGTGAGCCAATCCGCCATCGGCCGGCGGCGGTTTCAAGCGCCACTCTCGCCGCGACGGACGCCGTCCGCAAGCCGGTGAAGCGCCGGCGATAACGGCGGCGGCGCGCTGCCCGTGCAACAGTCACATCCCGGACCGGGCGCGTGTCCCTGCGGCGCCTCGCCCCGAAAGGCGACGATGTATGCCCGCTAGGAGGCAAATGCGCTGCTGTTGAGCGAAAAGCCCGGATCTGAACCAGGCCGTCGAAAATATTCGGCCGGGCCGGTCATGCCTCTCTACAGCGGCGATTTCAGTCGTGCGGCCGCGAATAATTCCCGCGCGAGGACCTGTGTGCCGCGACAACTTCGCTGCCTCGTACAGGGACGATAGCGTCGCACCTAGATGACTGAATTTGGGGCGTTCCCCACTGGTGCACACATGATGGGCAATAGTCGGCATGTAATGCGGCGCCGGCGTGCAGCAGCCGCATCGCGACGCTCTTATGACATGGCCCGTGTTGCGTCCCCGATATGAGCGGGCAAGCTGACCTCAAGATGACACTGGCTTATGCAGCCGGTGCGCCAGTTGCGTGCGGGGGAAATGCTTTTGAGGATGGGAAAAACAAACAAATAGAGACGGGGATAGTTATGCGGGGATCTACAAAGCGGCTTCTGGCCGTCGGGGTTTCGAGCCTTGCGCTCGGTCTCGTTGCACAGGCCGCTCAGGCGGCAGAGGCGCCGGCGTCTGGCGCGGCCACTGCCGCGGAGACCACGGAACTCGACCAGGTCATCGTCACCGGCACGCGGGTCACGGGCCTTCGCGCGGTCGACAGCCCGGCGCCGATCACGGTCCTGGACGCCAGCGCGCTGCAGCGGGTCGGCCAGACCGACCTTATCCAGGCCATCGCCCAGAACGTGCCATCCTTCAACGCCCAGGCGTTCGGCGGCGACGCCGCCAACCTGACGCTTTCGGCGAAGCTTCGCGGCCTCAGCCCCAACCATGCGCTGGTGCTGATCAACGGCAAGCGCCGGCACGGCACGGCCAACCTGGCGGTGCTTGCGGGCGCCTTCCAGGGCGGCGCCACGGCTGACCTCAACTTCATCCCGCTGGGCGCCGTCGACCACATCGAAGTGCTGCAGGACGGGGCCGCGGCCCAGTACGGCACAGACGCCATCGCCGGCGTCATCAACATCATCCTGAAGACCGCCGACAGCGGCGGCTCGATCGTCGCCTCGGGCGGAAAATACATGAGCGGCGGCGGCCTGACCGGCGACCTGACCATGAACCTGGGCGTCGCGCCGATCGAGAACGCCTACGTCAACCTGACCTTCGAAACGAAGTATCACGACTACAGCTTCCGCGGCGACACCGACCCGCGCACCCTGAATACGCCGTTCAACACGCCGCCCTTCAGCTCGACCAACTCGGCGCTCTACCGCTACCCGGACCTGCGCAACGATCCGCTGTTCCCCTATCTCAACCGGATCGCGGGCGACGCCGAATACCGGCTGAACATCGGCTCGGTGAACGCCGGCTACAAGTTCTCCGACACCCTCGAAGCCTATGCCATGGGCACCTACGGCTCGAAGTTCGCCCAGGCCTACGAAAACTACCGCCTGCCAAACCGGGTGGTCGGCAAGGACGGCACCCGGCCGCGCCCGGCGGGCTTCAGCCCCAAGGAACAGATCGACGAGATCGACTACGCCGTCACCGGCGGCCTGAAGGGCGAACTGGGCGACGGCTGGTCGTTCGACCTTTCGACTACCTATGGCCGCGACAACGTCTCGATCAATACGGTCGATAGTATCAACGCCTCGCTCTACGTCGACTCCTCGACGCTCACGACGCCCGGCTTCTCGCCGACCGATTTCCACGCCGGCGACTTCATCGCCAGCCAGTGGACCAGCAACTTCGACGTCACCCGCGAGTTCGATGCCGGGATGGCGAAGCCGGTGACGCTGGCGCTGGGCGCGGAGTACCGCAAGGAGCGCTACACGATCAAACCGGGCGACGCGGGGTCGCGCTACAAGGAAGGTTCGCAGTCCTATCCGGGCTTCGCGCTGACCGACGCCGGCAGCCATGGGCGCAAGAATTACGCCCTCTATGCGGACATCGCCGCCTCGCCCGTCGAGGCCCTGAAGCTGGACGGCGCGGTCCGCTACGAGCACTTCAGCGACTTCGGTTCGACGACGGTGTTCAAGGGCACGGCCCGCTACGACTTTTCCGAAGTCTTCGCGCTGCGCGGCACCGCCAGCACTGGCTTCCGCGCCCCGACGCTGGCCGAGGAATACTATTCGGCGACCAACGTCTCGCCGACCGCGGCCTTTGTGCAACTGCCGCCGAACTCGCCGGCGGCCAGGCTTGTGGGCGTCAACGGCCTGAAGCCGGAGAAGTCGACCAACTTCTCGGGCGGCTTCGTCGCTCACCCCGGCGGCGGGATCACGGTGACCTTTGACGCCTATCAGATCACGGTTCGCGATCGGGTGGCGGGCTCCGGCTCGCTGTTCGGATCCGGCGGTTCGGTGAACCTGCCGGCGGTGCGCGCCGCCATCCTGGCCAACGGCAACGTGCTTGACCCGACTGTCACCCAGACCGGCATCACCATCTTCACCAACGGGCTGAACACCCGCACCCGCGGCGCCGAGATGGTAGTCACCGCCAGCAGCGACTTCGCCGACATGGGCACCGTCGCCTGGAGCCTGGTCGGCAACTACAACACCACCAAGGTGACCAAGATCCTGGCGCCGCCCGCCCAACTCGCCGGCGTCTCACTGTTCGACGCCAACTCGATCTCCAACCTGGAAACCGCCTCGCCGAAGTACCGCATTGTCGGCGGCGCGTTGTGGAAGTGGGGCAAGCTCTCCGTCAACCTGAAGGAGTCGCTCTACGGCAAGGCGTCGAACTTCAACAGCCGCATCGGCTGCCCCCTGGTGGTCACCGCCGCAACGACCGGCTGCTACAAGGTCAGCATCGGTTCGACCGTCATCACCGACCTGGAGATCGGCTACCAGCTGCTTGAGCCGGTGAAGCTCACCATCGGGGCGAACAACCTGTTCAACAAGTACCCCGACAAGGTGAACCCGGCGCTGCGTAACGACTTCTTCCGCGCCAACTCCAACGGCTATGTCACCCAATATCCGAACTTCTCGGCGTTCGGCATCAACGGCGGCTACTACTACGGCAAGGTCGCCTACACCTTCTGAGGCCTCGTGCGGTCACTCTCGGACCGCGCGTCTCGGAATCGACCGGTGCGCCCCAGCTTCCCTTGGTCGGGCGCGCCGGTCGGCAAATTCCGCATACGAAAGGGGCCGCGCTGCGAAGCGCGGCCCCTGACGTTTTCGGCGGGTGAGCCTAGTTCTTCAGCGCGTCGCGCGCGGCGTCCTTCAGGGCGCCGACGCCCTTCTGGACCTTGCCTTCGACCCGCTCGGCGGCGCCTTCGGCGGCCAGGCGATCATTACCGGTGGCCTTGCCGGCGGCTTCCTTGATCGAACCCGCGACATCCTTCGCGGCGCCCTTGGCTTCATCCTTGTGCATGGAACTTCTCCTCGCGCATCGTCAGGCCGGATCGACCTCTTCGACTGGAGTACGCGGAAGGGCGGTTGCCGGTTCCCGGCGCGATGCAAAAACGGGATGGCGTTGCGCGCGGGCCTCCCCGCCGCTATCTGCACGCTCGAATCCCCATTCTTTTTGACGAGCGGTGCGGACGCCCCATGGCGCAGCAATACATTTATCAGATGCAGGGCCTGACCAAGGCCTTCCCCGGCGCGCCGAAGAAGACCTTCTCGGACATCTGGCTGTCGTTCTATCCGGACGCCAAGATCGGCGTCGT
>JBBREC010000197.1:0-5863 GCA_038203295.1 Caulobacterales bacterium | reverse complement strand
GCCCGCCGTGCGCCTGCTGACCAAGGCCGCACTGGTTGGCGACAGTCCTTCGCTTCCCGACCGCGACACCCGCCTCGCACCGCTGGGCCGCCTCGACATGGACAGCCGCGGCCTGCTGATCCTCTCGGACGACGGGGTGCTTGCGAAAGCGATCATCGGGCCAGAGTCCGATCTTGAGAAAGAGTACCTGGTCCGCGTCACCGGCAGGATCACGCCGGAGAAGCTCGCCCGTCTCTGCCACGGTCTCTCCATGGACGGCCGCCAGCTCAAGCCCGCCAGGGTCACGGTGGCCGAGGGCCAGCAACTTCGCTTCATTCTCAAGGAAGGCCGCAACCGCCAGATCCGCCGCATGTGCGAGTTGGTCGGCATGCACGTCATGGATCTCGTCCGTATCCGCATCGGCACCCTGCGCCTCGGCGACCTCCCCGAGGGCAAGTGGCGCGTGCTCGGCGATCACGAGCGGGCCATGCTGATCAACCCGTAGAGTTAGCCCTTCAGCGTCACGTAAAGCTCGCTCTCGATGACCCACTGGCCGGTGATTTTCTTCCAGACCGCCATATAGCGTCCGCCCATGCCACCGCCGTCCCAATGCGCCACCCAGTCGCCGGTTTCCGCGGCGCGGGCGCCGTTGTGATCGAGCTGGACGCTGTCGGGTGTGCGCACATAGTCGCCGAAGCTCGGGTCGGCGAACTGCTGGCCGAACGCCTGCACGATCGCGTCGCGGCCGAGCAGCAGGCCGCCTTCGCCACCGATGAGCCGCGCGTCGCCGGCGAAGAACGGGGCCAGACGCACGGCGTCATGCGCCGCGATCAGCTTGTTGGTCAGACGCCGGCGCGCCCGGATGGCGTCTTCCGGCGTCGTCACGGGGTCAGGCCGGTTCGGCCGCCAGGCGCTTGTCGAGATAGGCCCCGACGCGCCGTTCCACTTCCGGCAGGTTCTCCATCCAGAAGTGGGTGCCGCCCTCGACCACGTCGTAGTCGATGACGATGCCCTTCTGGGTGCGCAGCTTGGAGACCACGCGCTCGACCTCGATCGGTGGGACCACGGTGTCCGACCCGCCGTGCAGGATCAGCCCGGAGGCCGGGCAGGGGGCCAGGAACGAGAAATCATAGGCGTTGGTCGGCGGCGAGACCGAGATGAAGCCGTCCGTCTCGGGTCGGCGCATCAGCAGCTGCATCCCGACCCATGCGCCAAAGGAATAGCCGGCCACCCAGCACTGCGAGGCGGCGGGATTGGTGGACTGCAGCCAATCCAGCGCCGTGGCGGCGTCCGCCAGTTCGCCGATGCCGCTATCGAACTCGCCCTGGCTGCGGCCGACGCCGCGGAAGTTGAAGCGCAGGACCGAGAAGCCGCGCTTCATGAACAGGTGGAACAGCTGCACGGTGACCGGATTGTTCATCTGTCCCCCGGCCTTGGGGTGCGGGTGCAGGATCAGGGCGACGGGCGCCGTCTCGGTCTTGCCCTGGGTATAGCGACCCTCGATCCGTCCGGCCGCGCCGGTCAGCACCACTTCTGGCATTCGAACCCTTTCAGATCGGCCCACAGATAAGAGGCCGGAATACTTGACTAGCGCGCTAGGTCTTCCTAAGTCGCAACCACCGGCTGGACCGGGCCCGCGCAAGGCGGCGGCTTGTAACATAGGGTCGCCGCGAAACGCGAGAAAACTGCGCGACAACCGGATTGGACCGCACCCGATGCGTCTCTCCACCAAAGGCCGCTACGCCGTGATGGCCATGGCCGACCTCGCCCGGCGTCAATGCGACGCCACCCGCGCGGTGGCGCTGGCCGAGATCGCGGCGCGTCAGGAAATCTCGCTTTCCTATCTCGAGCAGCTGTTCGCGCGCCTGCGCCGCAAGGGTCTTGTGCAGAGTTCGCGCGGACCCGGCGGCGGCTATCGCCTCGCGAAGACCGCCGAAATGACCACCATCGCCGACATCGTTCACGCCGTGGATGAGCCGCTGCGCGCCACCCGCTGCGCCAGCCTCGGCAAGGGCTGCATGCTGAAAGGCGAGCGCTGCCTGACCCATGATCTCTGGGAGGACCTCGGTTCGCGGATCGAGGACTACCTCGCCTCCGTCAGCCTGGCCGATGTCGTGACCGGTCGCCTCGCCGCCGACCGGCGGGCCGCATGACCTACCTGGACTATAACGCCACCGCCGTGGTGCGGCCGGAAGCCCGCGCCGCGATCGCGCACGCCCTCGAGCAGGGCGGCAATCCGTCATCGGTGCATGCCGCCGGCCGCGCCGCCCGGGCGCTGGTGGAGCAGGCGAGGGAGAGCGTCGCCGCCCTGATCGCCGCGCCGCCCTCCACCGTGATCTTCACCAGTGGCGGCACCGAGGCCAATGCCCTGGCGCTTGAAAGCGCCGTGATCGCCGGCGCCCGGCGTCTGATCGTCTCGGTCCTCGAACACGAGAGCTTGCAGGAAACCGCCCGCGTCCAGGGCATCGCCGTCGAGGCGCTGCCGGTCACCCGCGATGGCCTCGCCGACCTGGGGTGGCTGAAGGCGCGTCTCGCCGCCTGGGACCCCGCCGACGGCAAGCCGTTCGTCGCCCTGATGCTGGCCAACAACGAGACCGGCGTCATTCAGCCGGTCGCCGAGGCGGCCGAACTTGTCCGCGCCGCCGACGGCTGGCTGCACGTCGACGCCATCCAGGCGGTCGGCAAGATCGCCGTCGACAGCCGCGCCATCGGCGCCGACACCCTCAGCGTCTCCGCGCACAAGATCGGCGGGCCTCAGGGCGTCGGCGCCCTGACCTTCGGCCCCCGAGCCACGCTCGCCCGCCGCCAGCACGGTGGCGGCCAGGAGCGAGGTCGTCGAGGGGGAACGGAAAATGTTCCCGGAATCAATGGCTTCGGAGCATCTGCTAAAGTCGCAAAACGCAACCTGGATGAACTTCACCGCCAGTCTGCGTGGCGCGACGCCGCGGCTGACCGTCTGAAGGCCGAAGGGTGCGTCGTCATGGGCGAGGCCGCGCCGCGTCTGCCCAACACGCTGTGCATCGCCAGCCCCGGCTTCGCCTCCGATCTGCAGGTCATGGGCCTCGACCTCGCCGGCGTCATGGTCAGCGCCGGGTCGGCCTGCTCGTCGGGCAAGGTCAAGGCCAGCGCCATCCTTACCGCAATGGACCAGGGCGAGTTGGCCGGCTGCGCCATCCGGATCTCCGGCGGCTGGGCCACGACCGCGGCCGACTGGAACAGTTTCGTAGATGCCTGGCTCGCGATCCACGCCCGCCACGCCGCGCGCCGCAAGGAAGTCGCCTGATGGCCGCCGTCAAACAGACCGTCGAACACGTGGAGAGCCTCGAGAAATACAAGCACGGCTTTGTCACTGACATCGCCCAGGACTTCGCGCCCAAGGGCCTGAGTGCCGACATCGTCCGCTTCATTTCGGCGAAGAAGAACGAACCGCAGTGGATGCTGGACTGGCGCCTCGACGCCTTTGAGCGCTGGCTGGCGATGGAAGAGCCCGCCTGGGCCAAAGTGCACTTCCCGCGCATCGACTACCAGGACAGCTACTACTACGCCGCGCCCAGCCAGAAGCCGGGGATCAACAGCCTCGACGAAGTCGATCCGGACATCCTGGAGACCTACAAGAAGCTGGGCATCCCGCTGCGCGAACAGGAAGTGCTGGCCGGCGTCATCGGCGCCCCGCGCTACGCCGTAGACGCAGTCTTCGACAGCGTGTCCGTGGTCACCACCTTCAAGAAGGAACTGGCCCAGGTTGGAGTCATTTTCTGCTCGATGAGCGAGGCGATCCGCGAGCACCCAGAGCTGGTGAAACAGTACCTAGGCACGGTCGTGCCGGTCAGCGACAACTACTTCGCCTGTCTGAACGCGGCGGTCTTCTCCGACGGAAGCTTCGTCTACATCCCGCCGGGCGTTCGCTGTCCGATGGAGCTCTCGACCTATTTCCGGATCAACGCCGAGAATTCCGGCCAGTTCGAGCGCACCCTGATCATCGCCGACAAGGGCTCCTACGTGTCGTATCTCGAAGGCTGCACTGCTCCGATGCGCGACGAGAACCAGCTCCACGCCGCCGTGGTCGAGCTGGTCACGATGGACGACGCGGAAATCAAATATTCCACCGTTCAGAACTGGTACCCGGGCGATCCCGAGACCGGGAAGGGCGGGATCTACAACTTCGTCACCAAGCGCGCGGACTGCCGCGGCGACCGCTCAAAGGTCTCATGGACCCAGGTCGAGACCGGTTCGTCGATCACCTGGAAGTACCCTTCATGCATTCTGCGCGGCGAGGGATCATCGGGCGAGTTCTACTCCATCGCCATCACCAACGGCCGTCAGCAGGCCGACACCGGCACCAAGATGATCCACCTGGGCAAGAACACCCGCTCGCGGATCATCTCCAAGGGGATCAGCGCCGGGCGCTCGTCCAACACCTACCGCGGCCTGGTCTCGGCCCACCCCAAGGCTGCTGGCGCGCGCAATTTCACGCAGTGCGACAGCCTGCTGATCGGCAAGCACTGCGCCGCCCATACCGTGCCCTACATCGAGGCGCGCAACGGCCAGGCGAAGTTCGAACACGAGGCGACGACCACGCGTCTTTCGGAAGATCAGCTCTTCTACGTCATGCAGCGCGGCCTCTCACAGGAAGAGGCTGTGCAGCTGCTGGTCAACGGCTTCGTCAAGGATGTGCTGCAGGAATTGCCCATGGAGTTCGCCGTGGAGGCACAGAAGCTGGTCGACATTTCTCTCGAAGGAAGCGTTGGATGACCGAGGACAGGATCGTTGTGGCGCGGCTGTCCCTCAAGGACGCCTATGACGCCGAACAGGCTCGCCGCGACGCTGCGCGCCGCGAGAAGGAAGACGCCGATCACCGCCAGCAGGAAGAAGACCTCGCGCGAGCCGAGGAACTCGAGGGCGCGCTGAAGGCCGATGCGGCCTTCCTGTCGGAACAGGACCTGACGCTCGACCGCCGTCGCTATACCGTCAGCCTCGACCACGCTGACTTCCGCATAGCAGCCTATTTCGAAGCCGGCCGCGCCAGCGTCACCTCCGCCGACAAACGCTCCGCCAATCCGGGCGCCGCGGCGCCGCGGAAGCAGGAAATCGTGGACACCGTCGCCGACGCCCTGCGCGTCATGGCCCAATACCTCGCCGACGAGACCCGCTGATGCTGAACGTCAAAGACCTTCACGCCAATGTCGGCGGCAAGGAGATCCTCAGGGGGCTGACCCTGGAGGTCCCGGCGGGCGAGGTGCATGCGATCATGGGCCCCAATGGGGCCGGTAAGTCGACGCTGTCCTACGTCCTCACCGGCCGCGACGGCTACGAGGTGACAGGCGGCTCGGCCACCCTGGACGGTGAGGATCTGCTGACGTTGGCGCCCGACGAACGGGCCGCCCGCGGTGTCTTCCTGTCGTTCCAGTATCCTCTGGAGATTCCCGGCGTTCCGGCCCTGACCTTCATCCGCACCGCCATGAACGCCCAGCGCAAGGCGCGTGGCGAGGCCGAGATCACCGCTCCCGAATTCCTCAAGCTGGCGCGCCTCAAGGCTGGTGAGCTGAAGATCGACTTCGACATGCTCAAGCGCGCCCTCAACGTCGGGTTCTCCGGTGGTGAGAAGAAGCGGATGGAAATCCTGCAGATGGCGATGCTGTCGCCGCGCTTCCTGATCCTCGACGAGACCGACTCTGGCCTCGACATCGACGCACTCCGGATCGTTTCGGATGGCGTGAACGCGTTGCGCGGTTTCGACCGCGGCATGCTGGTGATCACCCACTACCAGCGACTGCTCGACTACATCAAACCCGACCGCGTCCACGTGCTGTCGGGTGGGCGCATCGTCGCTTCCGGCGGGCCGGAGCTGGCGCACGAGCTCGAGCGCGAAGGCTACGAACGCTAC
>JBBREC010000196.1:0-5924 GCA_038203295.1 Caulobacterales bacterium | reverse complement strand
GAGGCATGGCCGGCAGCCTGCCCTCCAGCCTGCCGTCAATGAGCGGGAAGCCGAAGACCCAGCCCGCCGCTCCGGCCGGCGCCGACGCCGGGGCCATGGCCATGCGCGCGCCCACCGCCCAGGCGCCCCTGCACAAGCTGGGCACCGATGCGGTCGCGGTGGTGGAAACCGCGACGCCGGGCGCGCCTGTCCAGGCGATGGACTACGTCTTCGCGAAACAGACGATCGCGCTCGGCCCCAAGGGGCGCCTGTCGATGAGCTACCTGTCGGGCTGCCGGATGGAGACCATCCAGGGCGGTACGATCACGGTCGCGCTGACCGGCAGCAAGGTCGCCAGCGGCAAGCTCACCGAGCGGGTGACACCGGGGTGCCGGGCGGCGACTCCGCTGGTCTTGGCCTCGGCCTCGGAAGCCGGCGCAACCGTCAACCGGGTTACCCCGTTCACCGGCCAGAACTGGGACGAACGCGCCCTGAAGTCGTCGCAGCCGGTATTCAAGTGGGACAAGGCCCTGGGCGCGGTCACCTTGCGCGTGAAGGACATGGACAAGGACGGTGAACCCGTCATCTGGCAAACCCCCGTCGCCAGGGACTGGGCTGCCTATCCGCCCACCGGCGCCAAGCTTGCGGCGGGCATGCCCTACAAGGCCGAAGTCCTGGCCGGCGACAGGGTGGTGGCCGCGGCCCTCTTCTCCTTCGACCCGGCGCTCGATGTGGCGGACAGCGTAGCCAACCGTGTCGTCCCGCTCTCCGCGCCCTAGCGGTCCACCCGGCGGGTTCGGAGCTTGGCTGCGCAGGCGCCGCCGGCGCATCACCGCAGCTGTGACCCTCGCCTTGCTGGCCGGACTGTTGGCGGCCCTGCCCGCCGCCCGGGACTTCGACCTGCGCGGGCTCGATTTCCTGCTGCCGCTGCGCCACCTGGCGTACGGGCCGCTGTTCCCACCGGGAAAATCGGACGTGGTGATCGTCGCGGTGGACGAGCAGACCTTCGCGAGCCCGCCCTTCTCCGCCACGCCCAAGGTCGCCTGGACGCCCTACCTCGGCTACGTCATCGACGCGGTCAATGCCGCCGGGCCCAAGGCGATCGGGCTGGACATGATCTTCCCCACCTCGCTCGACCGGCCCGAGCTCCTTCTGGGCTATGACCGGCCGTTCCTGCTGGCGCTGCGCCGCGCGGCGGATGAAAACCGGATCGTGCTGGGCCAGGCGAAGCTGTCTGGCCAGAGCCTCGCGCCCTACGCCGGCCAGATCATGGCGGCGCGCGGCCAGGACAACCTGCGCCTGCTCAACCTCCAGCTCGACGATGATGATGTGGTCCGGCGCTACTGGCGCGCGTTCGGCAACGCCGAGGGCGGCGAGACGCCGTCGTTCGGCGTGGAACTGGCCGGGCGGGCTGGCGCGAAGGCGCCGAAGCGCGACTTCATCGTCAACTTCAACACCGGGGCTGGCGACGTGCCGGTCTACAGCCTTGTCGACCTCTACGCCTGCGCCGACACGGGCGACGAAGCCTACTTCCGTCGCGCCTTCGCCGGTAAGGTGGTGGTGTTCGGCGAGGCGCTGGACACGGAAGACCGGTTCCGCAGCTCCAAGCGGCTGGCATGGAACGAGCGGGCCGACGCGCGGGCCGCCCCGGCGCGCTGCAAGGTTGCCGCAGACCCCGGCCGATTCTCGGCGTCAATGATCCGGCGCTCGATGCCCGGGGTGATGATCCATGCCGCGGCGATCAACACCCTCACCAAGAACGTCGCCCTGCACCAGATGAGCGCGGCGGCGACCTTGGCCCTGGTGGCGCTGGCGACGCTGCTGCTGGCCTGGGCCTTCTTCCTGCTGGCCCCGGTGACCGGCGCGGCGATCGGGCTGGCGGTTATGGCCGCCGAAGTCCTGGCCTCGGTCGTGGCGCTGCACAACTATGTGGTGGCGCCGACGCTGAGCCTGCTGATCGCCGTCGTACTGACCTACACCCTGGTCTACGCCTACCGCTTCGTCATCGAAGACCGCGAGAAGCGCTGGGTGCAGCATGCGTTCCGGCACTACCTCGCGCCGTCGCTGGTCGACCAGTTGATGGAGAACCCAGACGCGCTGAAGCTTGGCGGCGAGCGCCGCTGGATGACGGTGATGTTCACTGACATCGCCGGCTTCACCACCATCAGCGAGAGCCTGAAGGACACGCCCGAGAAGCTGGTCGAACTGATGAACCGCTACCTGACCCTGATGTCGGAGGTGATCGCCCGCCACGACGGCTACGTGGACAAGTTCATCGGCGACGCGGTGATGGCCGTCTGGGGCGCGCCGCTGGACGTGGAGGCCGCCGAGCGCAAGGCCGTGGACGCAGCGCTCGACTGCCAGGCCGCGCTAGTCGCCTTCAATCGCGACGTGGTCGTCGACTACCTGTCAGCCGGGCAGCTGGGCACCCGCATCGGCGTCGCCACCGGCTTCGCGATCGCCGGCAACATGGGCTCGGCGCAGCGGCTGAACTACACGCTCACCGGCGACATGGTGAACCTGGCGGCGCGGCTCGAGGGGGCAAACAAGGAATATGGCACCTCGATCATGATCAGCGAGCTCACCGCCCAGGCGGTGGGCGAGGCCTATGTGCTGCGCCGGCTCGACCGGCTGATCGTCAAGGGCAAGACCGAGCCGATCGTGGTCTTCGAGGTGCTGGGCCGCCGTGGCGACGTGGGCGACGCGGCGCTGGCGCGGATCGCGGACTTCGAGCACGGCCTTGAGCTGCACGACGCCCGCGACTTCAGCGCGGCCCGGGCGATCTTCCTCAAGCTGGCCTCGGCGGATCCGCCCTCGCGGGTGTATGCTGACCGCTGCGACGCCTATCTCGAAACGCCTCCCCCGGCCGCCTGGCTGGGTGAATTCGCCCTGAAGACCAAGTGATGGGGGACACCATGCGCGACCACATCGACCGCCGCGGATTGATCGTCGGCGCCGCTGCCGGCGCGGCGCTGGGCGCGACCCCGGCGCTGGCGCAGATCCCCAGCAGCATCGGGGGGTTCAACACCGGCGACATCGGCAACCTTGTGGGCCAGGTGAACGACGTCGTGTCCGGCATGAACCTGACCGAGGCCGACGAGATCGCGATGGGCGAGGGCTACTACGAGCGCTTCATCGACCAGTCGGGCGGCCGCTACAATTCGCGCGCCGATCAGGCCGCGCTGGAGCAGTTCGCCCGACCAGTGATCACCACCAGCAAGCGCGCCGGCCTGCCCTGGCAGATCGCCCTGATCGACAATGACACCGTCAACGCCTGGGCCCTGCCCGGCGGCAAGATCGGCGTGCACAAGGGCCTGCTGCGCTATGTGGCCGGGCCGGATGAGCTGGCCGCGGTGATCAGCCACGAGGTCGGCCACGCCGAACTGAGCCACGGCGTCGCCCAGATCAAGAACAAGCGCTTCACCCAGGGCATGTCCAGCATCGCCAAGCAGCGCATCGTCGAGAGGGTGGGCCGCGGCAAGACTGGCGCGATCGGCGCGCTCGTCACCAACGAATTCCTGACCGCCTTCGAAGGGCCGATCTTCGACATGATCACCAGCGGCTATTCTCAGGATCTGGAGTACGCAGCCGACAACCACATCGTCGGCGTCTTCCACACCATCGGCTACGACACCGGCCGCGCTACGGCCTTCTACAGCACCATGCTGCGGCTGATGCCGCCCGGCACCAAGGCGACGACCTCGCTCTACGCCACCCACCCGGGCACCAAGGACCGCATCAAGCGGCTGGAAAAAGCCATCCAGAAGGACAGGTCGCCGATGGGCGCCAACGCCGGCCACCCGGGGTGGGCCGAGCTGAAGGCCTCCTTCCCGACCCGCACCCGGTTCCGCCTAGCTTAGACGCGAGCGGCGCAACCGAAGGCGACGGCGCATAGTTTTCCGGCGCCCGGCCGCCACACCCTGAATTTGCGCGCCCTCTGCGCGCGGCCGGATTGCGTCAGAACCTCACAGGGCTACCGTTGCCTGCGACTTGAGCAGGGGGACAGCGCCATGACCGACCACGCCACTGACCTTTCCGAGGACTTCGAAGCCGACCTTCTGAGCCGGGGTTATTCCCGCCGGTCGTTCGGGCGGATCTTCGGCCTGTTGGCCGCCGGCCCCGCCGCCGCCAGCCTGGCCGGCACGGCCTATGCCCAGACGGCCGCCACCAACCCGCACGCCGGCATGGCCACGGGCGCCGCGCCCAGGGCGGTGAGCGCCACCGTCCACATCGGCGCCAACGAATGCTGGACCGGTCCTCTGGCGCCCGCCGCCAAGGCTGCCGCCGCCGCGGTCGCCACCGGCAACCGCTACACCGGATCGCAGCGCACCGACTTCATCAACGCGGTCGTCGAGGTGGAGAAGGTGCCGGCGGCCTATGTCATCCCCTGGGCCGGATCGAGCGACCCGCTGGCCCGGATCGTGGTCACCTACTGCTCGCCCACCCGGGGACTGGTGATCGCCAACCCGACCTTCGAGCTGGCGCCCAGCGTCGGCCGCTACATCGGCGCCAGGGTGTCCGAGGTTCCGCTGACCGCCGACTACCGCC
Organism: Caulobacterales bacterium; assembly: GCA_038203295.1. GTDB lineage: Bacteria > Pseudomonadota > Alphaproteobacteria > Caulobacterales > Caulobacteraceae > Phenylobacterium. The sequence goes on along the minus strand of JBBREC010000196.1, from coordinate 1,397 downwards.
ACGACGTAAAGGCCATGCTGGCGGCCGATCCGAACGCCGGCGTCTATTACATCTGCACCCCCAACAACCCGACCTCGACGATCACGCCGATGGCCGATGTGGAATGGCTGCTGGCCAACAAGCCGGCGGGCTCCATCGTGTTGCTGGATGAGGCCTACACCCATTTCGCCGGCGTCCCGACTGGCAGCTACCTGGCGGCGCAGGACAAGGACATCATCGTCCTTCGCACCTTCTCCAAGCTGTTCGGCATGGCGGGGATGCGTATGGCTCTGACCATGGCCCGGCCCGACCTGATGGCCAAGACCATGCGCTATGACGGCCAGATGGCGAGCTACGCGCTACCCAACCCGTCCGTGGTCTGTGGCGCGGTGAGCCTGGGGCAGGCCGACCTGATCGCAGCTCGCCGGGCCGAGATGGTCCGGGTTCGCGACAATTCTCTCGCGCTCCTGGACAAGCGCAGGATCAGCTACATCCCGCCAAGGGCCAACTTCTTCATGGTCGACTGGAAGAAGCCCGCCAAGGACGTGAAGGCAGCCTTCGCCGGCGAGGGCATCGAGATCGGCCGATCCTGGCCCATCTGGCCCAACGTCTCGCGGATCACCGTGGGCTCGGCGCGGGAGATGGACGCCTTCAACGCCGCCGTGGTGAAGCTGAACCTCTAGGCCAGGACCCTAAGTCAGCACCTGGCTGAGGAACGCGCCGCCGAGCCGAAGGCCGGGCTCATCGATGCTGTGGACGAGACCTGGCGAGACATGGGTCGTCACGTCGAAGCCCAGCGGCGACAGAGCGGCTTCGGCCTGATGCATCGCGGCGACCGGGACCACCGGATCGGCGTCGCCGTGCACCAGCAGGATTGGCGGCCGGGTCAGGAGTTCTTCAGCTGGACTGCCGGGATCGGCCAGCATGCCGGAATAGCCAACGATCCCCGCGAGCGTCCGCGCCCGCCGCGGCCCCACATGCAATGCCGCCATCGTCCCCTGGCTGAACCCCACCAGCGCCAGCCGGTCCTCCGAGAGGCCATAGCGCGCGAGCAGGGCGTCGATGAACGCGTCCAGGGCCGGCGCCATCTCCCGCACGCCCGCCGCCCGGGCCGCCGGCGCAAGGCTGGTCAACGCCCACCACTGATACCCGCCCGGCGCGCCCGGGCAGGCCTGCGGCGCATTGGGCGAAATGAAAACCGTGTCCGGCAGCGCCGCCCGCCAGTAAGGCGCCAGCCCGATCAGGTCCTCCCCGTTCGATCCATAACCATGCAGCAGGATCACCATCGACCGCGCAGGCCCGCCCGACGCGGGCAGGACGACGGGGCCGGAAAGGGTGGGGAGGTCGGTCATGCGATTGTGGCCGCCAAGGGCGGAATGTCCCGGCTGTGTCCGGTGGAATTGGCGGAGAGGGTGGGA
>JBBREC010000195.1:0-5976 GCA_038203295.1 Caulobacterales bacterium | reverse complement strand
CGCGGCAGCAACGGCTCGATCCGAGCCCACTCCGCATCGCTAAGCCACTGAACCTGCTGGGCCATCTCAAGGCTCCCTTCCAGAAGCCTTGAATCAAAAACCCAACTGCGCCGCTAGACCCTATTGAGTACGGACCCTAGGCGAACGCCACTGCGCGGCGGCGACGGCGGAGCAGGCTGCCCACAGCGCCGAAGCCCATGATCAGCATCGACCAAGTCGCCGGCTCGGGCACGCCGCCGTCAGTCGGATCGCCCGTAGCGGTCGCCGCGAGCAGCAGGTAGTTGCCGCCGAACCGGATGCCCTGGAACTGGTCCGTACCTTCGATCCCGCGGAACTGGAAGGCATTGAAGCCGCCCGGGGTCGAGATAGGCGCCAGCACCGTCAGGTCGAACGACTGTAGAACTGTGCCGAGGCTATCCACCGTCGAGATCGTGGCGTTGTCGCCGAATCCCGGCCCATAGTTCCAGTAGCCATAGAACTGGGTCTGGGCTTGGGAGAACATGATCGTGTCATAGCCGGTGCCGCTGTCGACGCCGATATACGTCGCCGCGCCACCGAAGCTGCCGTTGGCGCCGAGGCCATAGCTGCCCTGGCCGACGACCGACCCACGACCACTGTTACCGCCGCACGGATAGGCGCCAGAGCAACCCGGGTTGGCGGTGAAGGTCATGCCGGGGCCGACGGTCACCGGGCCGAACGTGAAGTTGTAGCTGCCGTTGGCATAGGGCGTCAGGTCCAGCGACGGGCCGCCATAGGCGCCTGGCGAGGTCACCAGCACGGATGCCGAAGCCCCCGTGGCTGCGAACGCGGCGATCGAAATCGCTGCCACCGCCGTAAACAAGGTTCTCAACTTCATGGACACACCTCTGAACATTGCGGTTTCCGATGCCGGTCGCCGGGACGCCACCTCTCTCTGCCGATGGCTTCGCGCACAGTAACGTTGTTACCCGTCTCGGAAAAACACCTTCCCCCGACATGCGAATGTTAGATTGCGACTGAGTCTCAACAGGATAGCCGAGCAGCTCGCGACAGGCTGACGGCTACGGAACTCAAGGGCAGAGGGCCAGGGTCAGCCGCTTCCGGGGCCTGGTCGAAATGATGCCGGCCCAATGGCGTAGACCACCATGAAGCCTTCGAAGCGCACGCTGGCCGCAGCCACCCTTCCCCCCGCCGAGGTGATGTTCAGAGCTCTGGTGGATCGAAAGCCCGGGTTTCGCTTCCCGTTCAGCCAGGAAAACGCCGGGCTGGCGGCAACGGATCCTGCAGGTTTAAGCGCCCACCTGAAGGGTTGCCCGGCCCAACCGCGGCAGGTGAGCGGGGTCAGCGGGGCCGTTATCGACCCACCGGCTGTAAGCCTCAGAACCGTCGTTCGTACTCGACCACGAACCGGACCTGACCGTTCGTGTCATGACGAGCGGTCCCGACGGGCAGCAGATAGGCCCCTTCGAATTCGAGTTCACCGCCCTTGAGCCAGGCGGGCCTGACCTCCCATTGAACGACTGGGCCGAGGTAATGGGGCTGACGGCCGCCGAAGCTGCGGTTGGTTCCAAGATCGCCGAAAGCCTGCCCGCCGAGCCGCGCGTTGGCGCCGACATCCCAGGTCGCCTGTGCGGCATAGGCGAACTCCGTGTCGTGTTCGCCGGCCCGGTCCGAGAGGGGCCTGTGAGCGATCAGATTCAGCAAGCCCTCGAAGGCGCCGGAGCGTTTGGCCAGCAGCAGCTTGGCCTCCGCCACGCCGGACTCGTTGTGGATACGCTGCTCGTATTCGAGATAGCCGCCGACATCGACGCCAAGGCCAGGGATCTGGCCGAAGTAGGCGACGCCCTCCACGGCGATGGCGTCAAGTTTCCTTGCCTCGCCGGCGTGGTGTTCAAATTCAGCCAGGATCGCCAGGCTGACCCGATCACTGACGCCGTGCTCCAGTTCCACAACCGCTGCCTGCTCACCATTCAGCGGGCCGCCGGTAAGCCGGCCGGCGCGCAGTTCGACCTCCGTGACACCTTTTTTCACGTAGGGGCTGTAGACGACGTTGGAGAGCCCTGGCTCGGCCATCGCCGCACCCGAATTTACCAGAACCGCGGCCGCCACCGCCGCGAAACACCACCGAACTCGCATTCAAACGCCCTTGCAGTTGATAATTAGTCGCATAGCTACTTGCGAACGATTGTCAATTGCAGCATTTGGCGGGGAGAAGTGAACTGGAGCGCCAATGCGCAATATCGCCACCATACTGACGTCCGTCCTGCTCATCGCGGGTGTTGGCGCCGCCCAGGCGGCGTCACAACCCCATGCGGTAACATTGACGCTCAAGGATCACCGCTTCACCCCGGAGACCGTCGAAGTCCCTGCCGGGGTGCGAGTCAGGATCGAGCTGATCAATCAGGATGCCGCCACCGAGGAATTCGACAGCGAGGACCTGCACGTGGAAAAGGACGTGACCCCGAACGGCAGGGTCAGTTTCGTCATTGGGCCACTGAAGCCCGGGACCTACAGCTTCATGGGCGAGTTGCACGCCGACACTGCAAGCGGGACGATCAAGGCCGTTGCGACACCGTGACGCCAGGGCGGAATTGTCGCCATTCCACGCTCACCGCCAGGTCAGAAGTCCCGACCCTGTGTGCTCTCAGGAGGCGATGTACCGGTCCGCGGCGCAGCGCCCGGCTGGCTTAAACCTGCACCGCGCCGTCAACGCGAGCGCTTCCCGTCGGAGGATGCGGGTGCGCCGGCCCTGTCCGCGGTAACCACACCTGGCGCAGTTTCCGGAACGCGCTTCACCGCCGGCCGTTCTCCCTGCAGTCCACGGAGAACCTGATGCCCAAGAAACCCAAGAGCCTGCTTCCGAAGCGGATCGGCAACGTCAAGATCGGCAAGTCTGTGCGCAAAGGCGCTTTGGCTGACATCCTGGCGTCCAGGGCCGGCCAGGCGCTGATCGCCGAGGCGATCTTGGCGGCTGGCGCGGTGGCGGGCGCCGGGATCATCCGGGCGAACGACGCCCGCAAGGCCAGGAAGGCTGGCAAGGCTGACCGGGCCTCTCCCCTCGCCGCACCGCGCGCCACGGCCAGCAAGGCCAGCGACGAAGCCAGCGCGGCCGCCGACACCCTCACCTATGCACTCGGCGAGGCCGTCCGCTCGTTCTCCGCGGCGCTGCACAGCAAGGCTGCCGACCGCACGGCCTGGACACCTCTGGAGCCGAAACCCATCCCCAGGAGGACCCGTGCGCGTCGACCGACAGCGCCGGTTTCCCCTCCGACCTGAGCTTCCGGCCGCCCGAAATCGTGTCTCCCGGCGAAACCTCTGAACCTCTAAGTTCGTCCACGCGTTGACTTGGCGGAGTTGGCCCGTATCTTCCGCCGCGCGGGACGATATCCGTCCGCGCCGCCGTGGGCGCTCTTTCCCCTTCCGGGAACGGGGCCCGCCTCACCTGTAACGAATGACCGAATTTTCAGAACTGGGCCTTTCGCCCGCGACCCTTCAGGCCGTCGCAGACACCGGCTACACCACCGCAACGCCGATCCAGGCCGAGGCCATCCCCTACGCCCTGCAGGGACGTGACGTGCTGGGCATCGCCCAGACCGGGACCGGCAAGACCGCGGCCTTCACCCTTCCGATGATCGACCGGCTGAAGGCCGGACGCTCCAAGGCCCGCATGCCGCGCGCCCTGGTCATCGCCCCAACCCGCGAACTGGCCGACCAGGTCTCGATGTCCTTCGAGAAGTACGCCAAGGGCCAGAAGCTCTCCTGGGCTCTGCTGATCGGCGGCGTCTCGTTCTCCGACCAGGAACTGAAGCTCGACCGCGGCGTCGACGTCCTGATCGCCACCCCCGGCCGCCTGCTCGACCATTTCGAACGCGGCAAGCTCCTGATGACCGGCGTCCAGATCATGGTCGTCGACGAAGCCGACCGGATGCTCGACATGGGCTTCATTCCGGACCTGGAGCGCATCTTCAAGCTCACCCCCGTGAAGAAGCAGACCCTGTTCTTTTCGGCGACCATGCCGCCGGAAATCACCCGGCTTACCAAGCAGTTCCTCAACGACCCGATCCGCATTGAGGCCTCGCGCCCGGCGACCACGGCGGAGACGATCACCCAGTACCTGGTCAGGATTCCGACCCAGGACCACAAGGCGAAGCGCACGGCGTTGCGCACGCTGATCGAACGCGACGATGTGAAAAACGGCATCGTCTTCTGCAACCGCAAGTCCGAAGTCGACATCGTCGCCAAGTCGCTGAAGACCCATGGGCACGACGCCGCCCCGATCCATGGCGACCTTGATCAGCAGACCCGCATGCGAACGCTTGAGAGTTTCCGCAACGGTTCGCTGAAGCTGCTCGTGGCCTCTGACGTCGCGGCCCGCGGCCTCGACATCCCGGACGTCAGCCACGTCTTCAACTACGACGTTCCGAGCCACGCCGACGACTATGTCCACCGCATCGGCCGGACCGGCCGCGCGGGGAAGCTTGGCCAGACCTTCATGCTGTCGACGCCTGGCGACGCCCGCAACCTCGACAAGGTGCTGAAGCTGATCGGCAACGCGCCGGCAGAGATCACGCTCGACATCGACTGGTCGTCGATCAAGGACGAGCCGCGCTCCAGTCGCGGACGCGATGGCGGCCGTGGCGGCGAACGCGGACGTTCCGGCCCCAGCCCGCGGGACCGTGACCGCCGCCCGCGCCCGGTGCCGGAACACGGCCAGACGGCGTCGATGGAACCCTTCAATCCCTCGGCCGAGATCATCCAGTCGTCCGAGACGCCGGCTCCGCCACGCGCCGAGCGTCCGGCGCGCGGCCGCAACCGCCGCGGCGGCGCCGAGCCGCGCCCTGAGCCCACCGAGGTCGCGCCCGCGCCGGCGGAAGCCGCCGCGCCCACACCCGCGCGTGAGGAGGCCCGTCCGCCCCGCGAGCGCCAGGAGCGTTCCGAGCGCCGGCCTGAACGCGATCGCGGCCCTCGCCCGAACGGCGACCGTCCGCAGGGCGAGCGCCCCCAGGCCGAACGCGCGCCGCGTGACGAGCCGCGCCGCGACCGTCCCGACCGCAGCCGCGACCGCCAGCCTCGCGACCGCGACGACGGCGACGATGGCGTCGTCGGATTCGGCCATGATGTCCCCGCCTTCCTGGCCAAGCCGCCCCCGCCGCGCACCGACGATTGAGGCGAGTCTAGCACCTCCGACAATCTCCGGTTGAGCGGGCTTAACTCTGTGTTTGTGCTTCGGAATTAGACTGGCTCCCCAGAGCGGTCGCCGCGCCTGAGCGGCCGCCTCTTGGGGACGTAAGAAGCCATGTCCGCGGACATCGAAACCTCGCTGCGCGGCCCGCAGTCGTACGAGCTGGCCATGAAGGCCGTCGAGGTCATGGAAGCCCATGGCGTCTGGCCGACCATCCAGAACTTCGAACTGTGGGTGCACTACGTCGGCCTGAAGACCAGCCCGCTGGCCGAGGAGATCGAACGCCTGATCGCCGCCGGAGAGCCGTTCACCGAGAGTGTTGGAGAGGCGCTGGCCGCCCAGTTCCTGCCCGACAGCAAGCGTAACGGCGAGATCCTGGACGCCGGCGACGCCCTCAGCCGCGAATTGCAATCCGTCACACTGGCCATCGAGTCCGCCCAGAAGACCAGCGCGATCTACGGCGAACAGCTGGCGTCGGCGTCCGAGACCCTTGCCGGCCAGGATGTCGCCAAGGCCAAGGCGGTGATCGACGACCTGGCCACGGCCACCCGCGCGGTCCAGGCCGAGAACAAGTCGCTTGAGAGCCAGCTGGCCGAGACCAACGCCGAACTCACCCGCCTGCGCGAGAACCTGGAACAGGTCCGCCGCGACGCCATGACCGACGGCCTGACCAACCTGGCCAACCGCAAGTCGTTCGACGAAGCTCTGGAAGCGGCCTGCGCCGAAGCCGACGCCAGCAACAAGCCGCTGTGTCTCGGCATCATCGACATCGACCACTTCAAGGGTTTCAACGACACCTGGGGCCACCAGATCGG
>JBBREC010000194.1:0-6162 GCA_038203295.1 Caulobacterales bacterium | reverse complement strand
GTTTCGTTGACCTGGTGATTTTGCCGGGGGGTCCCCACCCGATCCCATTCCGAACTCGGTCGTTAAGCCCCCCTGGGCCGATGGTACTTCGTCTTAAGGCGCGGGAGAGTAGGTCGTCGCCAGGTCTACCAAACGGATGTGTTGATCCTTCTGGACCCTTCAATTTATGATTTCAGCCCAGGCAGTCGTTCGCCGGCTGTTTGAGTTGTTACCCAGACATTCGACCATTCGTTTAGAATGGTCGGGGTTTGCCGCGGGGTGGAGCAGCCCGGTAGCTCGTCAGGCTCATAACCTGAAGGTCACAGGTTCAAATCCTGTCCCCGCACCCAAAGTCCACATCAGGCCGGCCCCGGAAACGGGGCCGGTCTTTTTTTGTCCGCTATGGCGGCTTGGCGCCACGGCGGAGTTAACAGGCGGGTTGGGCGAGCGGCTCGACGTAGCCCACCGCGTCACGGCTTTCAGCCCCCGGAGCGGCCTGGGACGCCGCCCGCTCGACGCCGGCCGTCTTCATCCTGGACATCAGGATTCGCAGGGCCCGTCCGACGTGCTTCTCGACCGTGCTTTCCGAGATTCCCATCTGCGCCGCGACGTCGCGTTGGGATCGACCATGCACCTTGCGTAGACTGAACGCCTCGCGGCATTTGGCCGGGAGGCCGGCGATCAACTGGTTGACACTGCGTAGCTCCTCGCGGGCGGACACCTGCTGTTCAGGCGAGGGCTCGTCCGCCGCGGCGCTCAACAGGTCGGCGTCGCTGATCGTATCGAACCGGACGATCCGGGCTCGCCGGAAGTGGCGCATGACCAGGGATTTCGCGGTTTGAAAGGCATAGGCCTGCGGAGAGTCGATGTGATCCACATCGGCGAGGGTCGCCAGGATCGCGTAGGTCTCCTGGACGATGTCGTCAGTTTCCAGACCGTTGACCCAGTGGCGCTGCAGCCAGGCCCGCAGGTTGGGTTCATTGGGCAGGATATGCTGCGCCAGCCAGGCATTGCGGGCCGAGGACGGGACAGTGAGCGCCCCCCCGCAGGTCTGGCCGGACAGCGGCGCGTCTCGATCTGTAAGCTGCATCCTGACGGCCTCCCGGACAGCCCCCGTTCGCGGTCGATTTTGACGGTCCAGAGCGTGCGTCGCCATAAGCAAGACGACGGCATGGCCTGTCGAAACGATTGAAGATCAAAAGGCTGCTAGGCAAATCGGCGGCGTGCCGGCCTCCCGCGACGAGACGCCGCGCGCGTCCAAATCCGGCAACGCAGGCGGGTCCCGAAGATGAGAGGCCGGTTTTTTCTCCGGCCGCCGACGACATTGAAGGCTTGTCGTGGCACGGAGATCGACGTGGCCCGCGCCACCGCCTAACGTCGCGCGATCGGCTGGGGCCAGGAAAACCGACATGTCCAGAATGCCGAGCGCCATCATAGCCTTGGGGTTCCTCGCAATCGCGCCCGCCGTCCAGGCGGCTGGGCCCGGCTACCACGTGATCGATCGCATCGGTGGGCCGGACGGTAGCTGGGACTATGTCCGGGTGGATACAGCCAACAATCGCGTGCTCGTGGCGCACGGCGGCTCGGTGATGGCCGTCGACCTGGCGACCCGGGCGGTGACGCCGGGCCTGGCGCCCGGCTCGGGCTTGCATGACGCCCTGCCAGTGAACGATGGGAAGGAGATCCTTGTCACCAACGGCGGCACGGGCGCCGCGGTGTTCGCCGACGCCAGGTCCGGCGCCATGGTGGCGACCGTTCAGGCTGGCAGGAACCCGGATGCGGCCGCCTTCGACCCCCATTCGGGCCTGGTGCTGGTCATGAACCATTCCGGCGGCGACGTGACCCTGATCGATCCGAAAGCGCACAAGGCGGTCGGAACGATCGTCATCGGCGGCGACCTGGAGGCTGCCGCGGTCGATGGCGCGGGCAACGCCTATGTGAACATTGAAGACCGCAACCAGATCGCGGTCGTGGATATCGCCGCCCGCAAGGTCACCGCGCGCTACGACCTGACCAGCTGCGACAGCCCCACCGGCATCGCCTATGACGCAGCTGACCGCATGCTGATGGCGGCCTGCGACGGCGCAACGGTCTTCGTGGACGTGCGCAGCGGCAAGGTTCTGCAGACCCTGGCCACCGGAAAGGGGGCCGACGGCATCGCCTTCGATCCGCGCCAGAAGCTGGCGTTCGTGCCGTCGGGGCGGGCCGGGACACTCTCGGTCATCGCGGTCAGCAAGGGCAAGTCGGCGATCGTCGAGACCGCGACGACGCAGGTGGGTGCGCGGACCCTTGCGCTCGATGCGCGGACTGGCCGTATCTATCTGCCCACTTCGCAGGTCGGACCGCCCGTCACCCCAGGTGGCCGCCCGCCGCGCGTGCCCGGCACATTCCAGGTGCTCGTCGTCGGGAGATGAGAGGTGCGGCGGCTTTCAGTGCGGCTCTCGCGGTCCTCGGTCTTGCGGCCTGCGCCCACTATGTGCCGACGCCCCCGCCGTTCGACCGTTTTCCGGCCAAGCTGGAGGCGCGGCGCCTTAAGGCAGAGCAGCCCGGCGCTGCGTGGAGCAACGCCGATCTGCTCGCCGCCGCGCTTGCCGGCAATCCGCAGGTCGCAGAGGCGAGAGCCAGGTACCTGACAGCGCTCGCCGCCGCCAGGACAGCCCGGCAAGCGCCCGGCCTGACCCTGACGCTGACGGCGGAGTACGCCGACGATAGCCCGCGCTGGGGCTACGGTGCGGCCGCCGACGTCCCGGTCGACGCGGGCGTGCGTCGCGGCGCGCGGATGAGCGCCGCCGACCTGCAGGCGCTCCGGGCCTGGTACGACTACGCCGAGGTCGCCTGGGCGGTGCGCAGCGCGCTGGAGAGGGCGCGGATCGATCTGGAGTGTGGCGATACCTCGATCCTGATTGCCGACCGCGCGGCGGGCCTGCGCCGCGACCGGCTGCAGCGGCTTGAGCGCCGGGTGGCTGCGGGTGAGGACGACCGGTTCCTGGCGCTGACCGCTCAGACCGAGCTGGCCACAGCCGAACGCAGGCTCGCCGATGCCAGGGGTCGCCGGGGGCAGGCGGAGCTGGATCTGGCGAAGGCGATGGGCGTCGGCCCCGCCGCGGTCGACGGGCTGAGGCTCGCCGCGCCGGGAGAGCCGCCGGCGCTGGACGCGCTGCCGGCCTGGCGGCGGGATGCGGCGCTGACGCGACGCGACGTCCTGCGAGCCCTGGCCGACTATGACCTCACTGAAGGCGCTCTGCGCCTGGAGGTCGCCAGGCAGTATCCCGAAGTCCGCCTGGGACCGGGCTACACCTACGATCATGGGGTCAACAAGCTGCCGTTCAGCCTCTCGCTGGTCCTGCCGCCCTACGATCTCAACCGCGCGGCTATCGCCCAGGCGGAGGCCGCGCGCGCCGCTGCCGGACGTTCGCTGGAGGCCGTGCAGGCCGGGGTCCTCAGCGCCGTCGATACGGCCGCGAGCGCGCTGACCACGGCGCGCGCGAACCTGGACCGGCAGAGCCGGCGTGCGCTGCCCGCCGCGCGGCGCACCGCCACCGATACGGCGCGCGCGGTCAGGGCCGGGGCGGCCGACCGGGTCGAGGACCTCGCGGCCCAGGCCGCCGAACTCGACGCCGAACTCGACTTCGCCGCGGCCCGCCGCGCGGAGGCGGTGGCGATCGCTGATCTCGAGGACGCGCTGCGACGCCCGTTCGACCCGGCCGAGGCCAACGTATTGGGCGCGGCCCTGCCGTCGCCGGGAGGAACACGATGACCTTTTCCATGCGCGGCTTGGCGCTGGCGCTCAGCCTCGCCATCGCGTCGCCGGCGATTGCGGCTCCGATCCTGCTCAGGATCGACGCCGCGACGCAGGCCCGGCTCGGCGTGGTGACGGCGCCGCTGTCGGCGGTCCGCAGGACGGCATCGGTGAGCGGTTTTGCCCGCGCCGTGGATCCGGTGCCGCTCGCCACGCTGGACGCCGACATCGCAGCCGCCGCCGCCGCGCTGGGCGCCTCGCAGGCTGAATCCGCACGCACTAGGACGCTCAACGCCGAGGACCAGACCGTCTCCAGGCGCGTCGCCGAGGCGGCCGCGGCCCAGGCCCGCGCCGACGCCGCCAAGCTGGCGCTGCTGCGCCGCCGGATCGGACTGGAGTGGGGTCCGTCCCTGCAGGCCATGTCCGACGCCCGCCGCGGACGGCTGATCGGCGACATCGCCGCCGGGCGCGCCGCCCTGGTCCGGATCGACGCTTCGAGCGGTCTTTCGCATCTCACAGGAACAGCGACCATCGACCTGGGACCCAGCGGCCTGGCGCATGCCGCGATACTCGGTCCCGCGCGGGTTGGAGATCCGCGACTGCAGTCCACCGGACTGCTGGCTTTGGTAAGTGGTCCGCAAGCTCTGCGAATGGCCGCCGGCACCGTTGCCCCTGCGAGGCTCGCGGCCGGGGCTCCGGCGGTTGGTGTGATCATCCCGCGCGCGGCCCTCCTGCGCACCGCCGGCCAGACCTTCGCCTACGTGCGCCGCGACGGCGGCAGCTTCGAGCGCCGGGCGGTGATCGCCGGGATTTCTGATCCGGCCGGCCTGTTCGTCACCGGCGGTTTCCGGGCGAGCGAACCCGTTGTGACCAAGGGCGCGGCCCAGCTGTTCGCGGCGGAAACTCCTGCGGAGCGCGAATAGGCATGCTCTCCGCCATCGTCGGCTGGACGCTCAAGCGGCCCCGGCTGGTCATCGCCGCGGCCGTCATGCTGCTGATCTACGGCGGCGTCGTGCTGAGCCACGCCAAGCTCGACGTTTTCCCCGACTTCGTGCCGGCCCAGGCCGAGGTGCAGACCGAGGCGCCCGGGCTGACCGCCGAGCAGGTCGAGCAACTGGTGACGCGGCCGGTGGAACAGTCGGTGAATGGCGCCGCCGGGGTCGCCTCCGTGCGCTCCGAGTCGCAGGCCGGCATCTCCGTGGTGAAGGTGGTCTTTGCCGAGGGCTCCGATCCCTACCGCGCGCGTCAGGTGGTTGCCGAGGCATTGAGCGAGATCGGCGGTCTCCCGGCCGGCGTCTCTGCGCCCAAGGTCACGCCGCTGACCTCGTCGACGATGGACCTGCTGAAGATCGGGTTCACTTCCGACAAGCTCTCGCCCATGCAGCTGCGCGACCTGGTGCAGTGGACGATCCGGCCGCGCATGCTGTCCGCCGCGGGCGTCGCGCGGGCGACGGTCTATGGCGGCGAGGTGCGGCGGCTGGAGGTGCGCGTGCGGCCCGCCGATCTTGCCGCGCGTGACCTTAGCCTCACCGATGTCCTGACCGCGGTGAAGGAATCCACCGGCGTCTCCGGCGGCGGTTTCATTGACACCCCCCAGCAGCGAATCCTGATCGAACCGCGAGGACAGGCAACCACCGCCGCCGACGTGGCCGCAGCACCGTTGCCGAGTGTGGCCGGCGCTGCACCCGCCAGCATCGGCGACGTGGCGGAGGTGGTCGACGGCGCGGGACCGCTGAATGGCGACGCCATCATCATGGGCAAACCCGGCGTGCTGCTGTCGATCTCCAGCCAGTACGGCGCCAACACCCTGGAGGCGACACACGCCGTCGAGGCGGCCCTGGCCGAACTGGAGCCGGCGCTGCGGGCCCAGGGCGTCACCGTCAACAAGGGCCTGCACCGTCCCGCCAACTTCATCGGCTCGGCGCTGAAGGGCATCGCCGATGACCTGGCGATCGGCGCGGTGCTGATCGCGTTGGTGCTGTTCCTGTTCATGCGCGACCTGCGAACGGTGGCTATCGCCTTCGTCTCTATCCCGCTGGCCCTGCTCACCGCCGTGATTGTGCTCGACAAGCTGGGCTCCACAATCAACACCATGACGCTTGGCGGCCTGGCCGTGGCCCTCGGCGTCGTGGTCGATGACGCGGTGATCGGGACGGAGAACATCGTCCGGCGACTGCGCGCGCGCCGCGACGCCATGGGGGCCGCCGAAGTGATCCTCGATGCTTCGGTCGAGGTGCGGGCGCCCGTGATCTACGCGACCATCATGCTGGCCCTGGTCCTCTTGCCGGTGTTGTTGCTGCATGGCCTGCAGGGCGCGTTCTTCTCGCCGTTGGCCGCCGCCTTCATCATCGCCACCCTGGCCTCCCTGGCCGTGGCGGTGCTGGTCACCCCGCCACTTGCGCTGATGCTGCTGAAGGGCGCGCGCCTGCACGATGAGCCGGGCG
>JBBREC010000193.1:0-6216 GCA_038203295.1 Caulobacterales bacterium | reverse complement strand
CATCGCCTCGATGGCGGTGGCCATGCCCGCGACGCCGGCGCCCAGGATGATCAACTTCTTGCCCTTGGCCGACCCGGGCAGTGGCGGTGGGGCGTCGCTCGCCGAGGCGATGCCGTAACCGAACGCCTCCATGCCAGCCATCATCAGTGCTGCGCCGCCAACCAGGCTCAGACGCTCAAGGAGCGTGCGGCGGCTCAATCCATTGCGATCCATACAATCCCCGACTCTTCTGCCCAGACTGGGCGGGTGCAGTCTTGATGCGCGGCCCGCCAACGTTCCACCGAATTATGATCGCCGATTAGACGGCTTTGCGCGATTGCAAATGGAATAGGCGCCTCACAGTGCATCGCCGCGCCAGTTCTCAAATGCTGGACCCAGTGCGGTTTTCAGGGGGTCGAGCCACGCCGCGTAGGCGCGCCACTGTTCAAGGCCGTCGCGATAGATCGGCCGGCGGACCTGCTCGGAGCTGACGGTGCGCACAGGCCGAGCGTTCTCGTGGAATTTCAGGCAGGCGGCCTCGAAGGGCAAGCCGCAATGTTCGAGCAGGCGACGGACCTCGCCCTCGGCGTCTTCGATCAGGTCTTCGTAGATCACCCGGCAAACGGCGCCCGGCAGCACCGAATCGAAGTGCGCCATCAGCTCTACATAGTCGCGGTAGTAGGCCCCCAGGTCGGCGAGGTCGTAGGAGAAGGCCTGACCCTGCGCGAAGTGTTGCTTGAACGCCGAGAAGCATGACCCCAGCGGGTGGCGGCGCACGTCGACAATCTTGGCCCGCGGCAGGATCAGGCGGATCAGCCCGATATGCTGGAAATTGTTGGGCATCTTGTCGAGGAAGAACGGGCGGCCAAGCTTGCGGTGGATTGAGGTGGTGTCGAGGAAAGCCTCGCCCAATTTCTTCAGCGTCTCCAGATCGAGGCTGGCCAGGACGTCCGGATAGGGCGCCTCTCCGTCACGGCTGCCGAAGCCGAGCCCCTTGGCGATCAGCCCGATGTCGGGCAACTCCATCGTGCCCTCCACCGCCGAATGACTGGCGAGGATCTGTTCCACTAGGGTCGAGCCCGATCGCGGCAGGCCGACAATGAAGATCGGGGCGTCGGACGAGGCGCCGCTACCGGCGTGGGCTGCGAAGAAGTCTGCTGTAAAGAGCGCCTTAGACCGGCGGCCGAGGGCGGTAAGCTCGGCCGGGTCGTATTGCGCCTCTGCACGGCGGATTGCCGCGCCGCGGGCATAGTTGTCGAAGGCGCCGACCGCGTCGCCTCGGTCCTCCAGGGCTTTGCCGAGCGCGTAGTGCAGGTGCAGTCGGTCGATGGCCGGCAGGTCGGGCCGGGCCAATTGGCCAGCCATCGCCGTGACCTGGGCCGGATCGAACGAAGCGACCTTGAGATTCGCCAAGCTCCAGTAGGCGTCGCCAAGCTCGGGCGCGAGCACGATGCAGCGTTTGTAGGCCGTGATGGCGTCGTCGCGCCGGCCGACCGTGCGTAGGGCGTGGCCGTAGTTCAGCCAGACCTTCGGCTGCCGTGGATAGTCGGCAAGCAGACCCTCATAGATCGCGATCACTTGCGCATCCTCGCCCACCAGGCCCAGGCAGGCCGCGAGCAGGTTGCGATAGGCCGGGTCGGCAGAATTTTGCGCCAGCAGGCGCTGCAGGTGAGGTATCGCCTCGGCGCCCTTCTGCTGCCGGAAGAGGGCGTCGGCATGGGCAAACCGCGCGCCGTCGAGCTCCGGATCGATGGCGAGGCAACGGTCGAGGAGCAGGCCAGCGTCGGCGTAGCGCCCCATCCGCGCGAAGACCTCGGCCAGTAGCTGCAGAGCCGCGGGATCGTCCGGCCGCCCGGCGAGATGGCGGCGCAGCAGCTGCTCGGCATCGGGCAGGGCGCCCTCGAACAGGGCCTGGGCCGCGGGCTTCAGCGCCGGGTCCTGCACGGCGGCGCGGGCGTGCTCGGCGTAGGCCGCTTCGGCGCCGGCGAGGTCGCCATCCGCGAACAGCCGGTTGCCCAGCGCTCGCCAGGCCTCGGCCAGATCGCGGTTGAGCGCGGTCGCGTTGCGCAGCGCCATGAGCGCGGCCGCCGCCTCGCCGAGGTCGGCCAGCGTCATCCCCAGCTCATACTGCGTGAGCGCCGCGCGCGGATAGACGGCCGCTAGCGGCGCCAGGACCGCCAGCGCGCCTGACGCATCGCCCAGCCGCCGGCGGGCCGAACCCAGGATCAGCAGGGCCGGCGGGTGATCGGCGGCGACCTTCAGAATGGCCTCGGCCTCGAGCCTGGCCTGGCCGGGATCGAGCGCCAGGCGCCGCGACGCCTGATCGAGCGCGGCGGCCAGGGTTCCGGGAGGCGCCTTCGCCGTCACCATCGTTCTCGGGAGGTCCTCATGAGTCGAAATACAAACGGCGCCCGCCCGGGGGCGGACGCCGCAGGAATGTCTTCAGCGACTGGAGCCCGGCGTCAACCGCCAGGCTCCGATTGGTGTCGCTAGAAGGTGTAGGTGACGCGGGCGTAGTAGTAGCCACCGTTGATGCCGAAGGGCGAGAAGCCCAGTGGCGCGTCATAGACGTTGGAGCCATCCGCGGGGCGGACGCCGCCGGCGCCATCCGAGATGTTCGGGATCGTCGGCGCCTTGTGGTTGAAGAGGTTGTTGGCCCCAACATTGACCTTAACGGCCTCGGTGACCTGGTAACCCACGTCAAGATCAGTGATGCCCGTGGTGCCGATCTTCTCCACAATTCCGCCGGTGCCGGTGCCGTTGGTGCTCTGGATCTCAGACGACTTGCCGTAAATCGTCTCGCGCAGGTTGATGCTGAACTTGTCGATCGCCCAGAACGCCCCCAGCACTACCTTTACACGCGGCGGCGCGGTCTCGAGATAGCTGAGCGCCGTCGGGCTGAGAATCGCGGTCTGGCCGTAGCCGACGTTGCGGACCTGGGCGGGCAGCGGGGACTGACTTTGCACCGTGGTCTTGTTGTAGTTGACCGCCGCCGACCAGTCTACACGACCCATGTCGCCGAAATCCGACGCGTAGTTGGCGGTGATTTCGACGCCGCGGGTGCGGGTCTTGGCGGCGTTGGTGAACACGCTCACGCCGACGTAGCTGAGGCCGGTCGGGTCGAGGACGTTTCCGTGAGTGCGGATGGCGTTGAGTACGTTCTGGGAGATCACCGTGGTGCCGTCCAGGCCGATCAGGGTGCCGGTCGGGATTATACGGCGCTTGATCTCGATCTGGTAGGCGTCGGCGGTGATCTGCAGCCCCTCGGCCGGATGCAGCACGAAGCCGCCCGAGAAGTTGATCGACTTCTCGGGCTTCAGCTTGTTGAATCCGATCTGGGCGGCGGAAGCGGAGTTGGCCGGCAGTTGCACGACCGCAAAGGTCGGGGCGACGTTGGTCGCGGAGTAGAACTCCTCGGCCAGAGTCGGCGCGCGGAAGCCGGTGCTGGCGGTGCCGCGAATGGCGACCATCGGCGAGAAGTCATAGCGGCCGGTCAGCTTGAAGACGGTGGCGCTGCCAAAGTCGCTATAATGCTCGTAGCGCGCGGCCAGGTCGACCTGCAGGCTCTGCACCGGCGAGACCGCCAGGTCGGCGTAGGCGCCGTAGTTGGTGCGTTTGTGCTTCCCGGCGTCGGTCGGCTGGAAGCCCGGGAAGGATTGGCCGCCTTCCTTGTAGATCGACAGCGGGTCGCCCTGCTTGATCTCGTAGGTCTCACGCCGGTACTCGCCGCCGAAAGCGAAGGTGAGCGGCGTGGCCATGCCCACGTCGAACGGCTTGGAGACATCGAGGTTCGTGGTCCACTGGGTGGAAATGAACGCGCCGTCGTAGAAGTTGCGCGGCGTGACGCCGGTGTCGGCGAACAGAGAGGCGTTGGCCGAGTTGATCGTCGAAATAAGGTTCTTGTCGCGGCCATAGGTGCTGCCCAGGTCCCATTCCCAGCCGTCGTTAAGGCCCTTCAGGCCGCCGCCCAGCGAGAAGTCTTCCTCGTCGAGGTACTCCTTGGGGCTGAAGCCGTTGGGGAAGGGAACGATGGTCGTGCCGTTCGGCCCGGGCCGGGTGACCTTGCTGGGCACGCGATAGTTCTCATAGGCTTCGGCGACGCGGTTCGAGTAGCTGGCCGTGGCATAGGCCTCTACCGACTCGGAGATCTCGTAGCCGGCGTTCAGGTATCCTGTGTAGATATTGTAGGCGGCGTCGCCGTTGATCAGGTTGACCTGCGGCGAGTTGAACGCACCCGCCAGGCCGGCCTTGTTGATCGCGTTAGCGCTCGACTTGATCGTCCCATCACGATTGAAAACCCGGCGGTCGGCGCCGCCCCGAGCGCTGAAGTCGTGATAGCGCTGCTCAAGCGTGACGTTCACGAAGCCCTTTTCGCCCAGCGGCGCGCCTAAATTCACCGACCAGGCGCCGGTCTCGCCGTCGCCCTTGTAGTACTGGCCGGCTGTCGCCGAGATCGTTCCGCCGCTTTTGGCGGACTTCAGGATGATGTTGACCACGCCGGCGATGGCGTCGGTGCCGTACTGGGCCGCGGCCCCGTCCTGCAGCACTTCAATGTGGTCGATGGCTCCGACCGGAATCAGGCTGAGGTCCGCCGTGGCCGCGCCCTGGTAGGGTCCGCCCAGGACGTGCAGGTTGGCAGTCGTATGACGGCGCTTGCCGTTCACCAGCACCAGGGTGTCGTTGGGGCTCAGACCGCGGAGCGCGGCGGCCAGCGTCAGGTTGCCGGTGTCCCCGCCAGTGGCCTCGGCCGTGAACGACGGCAGGTTCTGGGCCAAGGCCTGGATCAGGTCCGGCTGTCCGACCCGCTTCAGCGCCGCGGCGCCCAGCACCTGCACCGGAGCGGCGCTGTCCGCGGCCTTGAGGCCGACAACGCGCGTGCCCGTGACGATGACTTCGGAGACGGACGAGGAGTCCGCACCTGCCGCTTCGGCAAAGGCTGCAGAAGATAACACAGCGGTAAGCGCGATGACGCTCGCACCGAGGTAAAGGTTGCGCAAGATGATCCCCTTGATTTTGCACCCGAGCGGCGGGCTGGTCCCGCCGCTGACTGGTTTTAGTTGTCTGCGATAATCAGGTACGCCGCAGGTGTGTCGACTAAAGCGTCGGCTACTGCTTAGGAATTGTGCGATTCAGTCACTTTTGACATCAATCTGTCAAGCCGGCGCCTCAGATTCCGACACATGCGAGGGGGGGTTCCGGCGCTGCGGATTGCCTTTGGCCTGGGGTTTTCCGGCGACAGCGTGGGTTCTTCGACCTGCGGATTACCGGTATTATGGCGCAACCGCCACAAGCCGACGGAGGGCTCTGACCCCACATTTCGGGGCATGACCAAAGCCCGCCGCCCCTACCTCTACGTGATCAACGCCCTTCGCCAGAAGTACGGCAAGCTAAAGGGCCTTTTGATCGCCACGCCCAGCTCCAATCAGATGATCGATGACCTGGCGCACGTCGGCGCTGTCCTACTGATGTTCGACCCCGAAACGGATCTAGCCGCCGTTCCCGTAATCCGGCCCTATAAGGCTAAGCGGGAGCGTTGGAGCCGCACCGTCCTACAGGTGCTCAGGAAGGCCGATAGGCCGCTCAGGGCCACGGAATTGGCCCGCATGGTCATGGCGTTGCACGGCGTCGATCCCGACGACCACGAGCGGCTGTTTTCGATCTCATGCAGCTTGCAGGCGGTGCTGGGCCGGTTGGCCGATCAGGGCATCGTGACCATCACCGGCTCACCCCGCCGATGGGCCGTCGCCCGAGACTAAGCGGCCTTGCGGCGCTGCCAGTAACCCGAGAAGTCGACCGAGGGCTTCGCGATCATGGCGAGCTGCGCCACGCGCTCGACTTGCTCACCGTTGGCAACCCGGCGGCTGTCTTCACGCCACGCGGCCTCTTGGGCGTAGCGCAGCAGGTAGGGGCCGCTGATGTGGTGGTGGTGACCCATCTCGGCGCGGCGAAGGCGGGAGAAGTATTCCTCCGCCCAATTGGTGCACGCGCCGTCCAGCGAATAGGCCTCGCCGTGGTTGATGCGCTTCATCTCAAATTTGGCGTGCAGGCTGTCCCACGACGACGCCTCATCGGCGTTGACCACGGTCCCGGCCTTGACGTGCGATCGGATGAAGTTGGTCGCGGCGGCTTCCGAGCGGAAGACGGCGGGGAGTGAGGCGCCGCCCCGCTCGCGGATGATCACGACGACTTGGCGCTTACCGGTTTGGTTCTCGGCAAGGCGCCTGTCGCGGCGGTTTT
>JBBREC010000192.1:0-6312 GCA_038203295.1 Caulobacterales bacterium | reverse complement strand
TGGATCCTGGCCGCCCCGCAGCGCGCCGAGCGCGGCCGCGCCGAGAACCGCCGTCGCCAGGCCAATGAGGCCCTGACCCGGGGCTTCCTGGCCGCCGCCGCTGGCGACGGCTCGGACGCGCGGCGCCTCGCCCAGAAGGCCGCCGACCTCGCCGACGAGACGCCGGGCCTGGTGCGGGTGCTGGCCGCCCAGGCCGCCGAGGCCTCGGGCGACGCGGCCGCCGCCAAGGCCGCCTACACCGCCATGCTCGGCTTCCCGGAGATGCGGCTGGCCGGCCACAAGGGGTTGATGCAACTGGCCCTGGCCCATGGCGAGCGCGAGACCGCGCTGCGCCACGCCCAGGAGGCCTTTGGCGAGGCCCGCAGCGCCCGCTGGGCCTGGCGCGCCCTGCTGGAGGCACGCCTGGAAGCGGCCGACTGGAGCGCCGGCCTCGACCTCGTCAAGAACGCCCTCGACCGCAAGATCGTCCCGCCTGTGGTAGCCGAGCGCGCCCGCGCCGCCCTGCTGGCCGCCCTGGCCGCCCAGCTCGAGAACGCCCCGGAATCCAGGGGCCGCAGCCAGGCCCAGGAGTCCGCCGTCGAGGCCGCCAAGCTGCAGCCGGGCTTCGCGCCGGGCGTGGTGATGGCCGCGCGCCTGCTGGCCGCCGACAACAAGACTGGCCGCGCCTCGGCCACCCTGGAGAACGCCTGGAAGGCCGCGCCTCACCCGGCGCTGTGGCTCGCCTACCGTGACCTGCGCACCGACGAGACCCCGCGCGAGCGCGCCCAGCGCCTGCTGGTGCTGGCCGGTCAGAACCCCAGCCATCGCGAGAGTCGCATCCTCTATGTCGAACAGGCCCTTATCGCCGGTGATCCGACCGCCGCCCAGGCGTCCGTCAAGGCGCTGGATGGCGAACCGGTGACTGCGCGGATCGCCGGACTGAAGGCCCGCGTGGCTTTCGCATCTGGCCAGCCCGACGAGGCCCGGCTCTGGATGGCCCAGGGGATGAACGCCCCGCAGGAGCCGGACTGGTCCGACCTCGATCCCGAGGGCCGAGCCTTCGCTTACCACGCCTCGGACTGGGCGCGCCTGGTCACCACCTTCGCCGAAACCGGGGACCTGATCCATCCGCGGTACGAGCGCGCCGAGCGCGGGATGAGCGAACTGCCTGAACTGCCGATCGCCTACGCCGACTCTGCGCCGTTCATCGGCGCCCCTTTCCTCGACGGCGGCGTCCGCGAGCCGGTGCTCTATCCCGTCGACGATCAAGGCTATGCGGATGACGACGCCGGGGCTGCGGAGCTCCCTCAGGTCTCCGCCAGCAAGGCCTCGAGGCGACGCCGCTTGGCGAGCGGGCCGAGAGTCGCTAAGTAGCGCCCCTCACGGCGGACGATCACCAGCGCCCGCCGAACGACAGGCCGCTTTAGCTCAGCTGGTAGAGCACCTCATTCGTAATGAGGGGGTCACAGGTTCGAGTCCTGTAAGCGGCACCATCCGTCCTGTCAGCAAAGCCGTGCGTGATTTAGCTTGCGCCGCTTGAACGCGGCCGGTCATCACCTTGACGCCGATCGCCCGGCCGCTGGGCAGGGATGCGTGTTGGTTCCGGGGGATTTCGCGTGGGCAGGATCGTCTACCTTGTGTTCGCACCCCGGGAGCTGAACGGCGGCAACAAGGTGACATTCCGCCATGTGGAGGCGTTGAACGCCATGGGCCTGGACGCCGTGGTGCGGATCGTGGGCGGTGGCGCGCGGCCTGACTGGTTTCAGCATACGGCGCGGATCGACGATGACACCGCGCCCCTGGGAGACAGCGACATCCTGGTGCTGCCGGAGGATACCGCCGAGGCGTTCACCCGCTTCGCGCGCCTGCCGAACCGCAAGCTCGTCTTCTGCCAGAATCCCTATTTCGCCATCGCCACGGGCGGGCTCGGCAAGCTGGCGCCGGAGATCGCCGGCCAGTATCGGGAGTTCCTCGCCTGCAGCCAGGGCGTCGCGGCCTGGATCTCGCGCTACCTGGCTTATGACCGGATCTCGGTGATCCCCGGCTTCGCCGACGAGCGGCTGTTCGCGCCAGCGCCCAAGGAAGCGATCATCGCCTGCATCCCGCGCAAACGGCGCATGGAACTGCTCTCGATCCGTCACATGTTCGAGCGGCTATATACGGGACCTACGACCTGGCGATGGGCTGCGCTCGACCAGGTTTCGGAACGGGAGGTGGCCGCCGCCATGAGCCGGGCCGCCGTGTTCCTGAGCCTCAACCGGTTCGAGGGCATGGCGCTGACGACGGTCGAGGCCATGGCGTCGGGCTGTCTGGTCGCCGGGTTCACGGGTCTTGGCCCGCGCGAATATACCAACAGCATCAACGGTCTTTGGGTCGAGGAAGACGATTGCGAGGCGTGCGCCAAAGCGCTCGTCGAAGCCGCCCTGCTTGCCGACGATAACGCGGGCGGCGCGGCGCTGATGCGGCATGCCGCGCGCGCCACAGCCCAAGCGTGGTCCTACGCTGCTTTCGTCCAGGCGCTGGCGGATTTCTGGCGGGGCCAGGACGCGGTGGGCGGAACCGCGGGCTGACACAGCGCCCCGCGCCGCCATCTTCGCGGCGGATTCATCGGTCATTCGCACCCGTCTTCTAATTGTCGAACGCCCCCGACCGGCGCACAAGCCGGTTGTCGAACACATCTCAAGGAGCCGCTCGTGCGCGCCGCAGCCATCACCGTTCTGATTTCAAGCCTGCTCGCCGGCGCCGCCAACGCCCAGGCTACGGGCGCCGCGGGCGATGTCCGCTGCATGCTGACCATGGCGGCTCTGTCGGGCAACAAGGCCAACCAGCCGCAGGCCGGCCTGGGCATCTTCTACTTCGCCGGGCGCATCAAGGCGCAGGCTCCGGCCTTCAACTTCGCCACCGACCTGAAGCCGGTGGCGGCCAAGATGGCCCCGGCGGACTTCGAGGCCGAGCTCAAGCGTTGCGGTCCCATGGTGGTCAGCGTCATGCAGGGCATGCAGGCCGCCCAGGCCTCGATGGCGCCCCCGCCTGGCGCCCAGCCGCCGGCTGCGACTCCGCCGAAGAAATAGGTCCGATCCGGCCTAGTTCGCGGCCACGGCGGCGCTCAGCGCCGGGCCGATCTCGTCGTGCAGTACGAGGTCGGCGTCGCTGTCGAGCTCGGTGGGCTCGCGGTTGACGATGGCCAGCCGCGCGCCGTTGCGCCTCGCCATCAGCGGGAACCCCGCCGCCGGATAGACCAACAGTGACGAGCCCAGCACCAGGAAGAGGTCGCAGGCCAGCGTCGCGGCCTCCGCCCGCGCCATCGGCCCGGCCGGCATCTGCTGGCCGAACGAAATGGTGGCGGTCTTGACCAGCCCGCCGCAGACCCGGCAGTAGGGAACCTCGCCGACCTTCAGGAAACTGTCCTTGAGGTCGTTCAGCTCGTGCCGTTCCCCGCAGTCGAGGCACGCTGCGTAGCTGGCGTTGCCGTGCAGTTCGACGATCCGCTCGGGCGGCACGCCGGAGTCCTGGTGCAGGTTGTCGACGTTCTGGGTGACCACAGCCTCGACCTTGCCCTGAGCCACCAGCCGCGCCACCGCGAAATGGCCGGCGTTGGGCTTCGCGCCTACCCAGCCCGCCTTGCCGGTGAAGGCGCGCGTCCAGGCCTCGCTGCGCTTCTCCTCGCTGCCGACAAAGTCCTGGAACGGGATCGGCTTCATCCGGCTCCACACGCCACCTGGGCTGCGGAAGTCGGGCACGCCGGATTCCGTGGAGATGCCGGCGCCGGTGAACACCACCATGCGACGGGCGTCGGCGATCAGCCGGGCGAGGTCGGCGCGGGACATGACCGATCTTCGCCCGAAGCCGGCGGACAGGCCAGAGCCTGCCGCCGCCGCCGTCCAATTCCGACGCACGAGTCCAAAAAATGCTCGCAGCGATGCGGCCGCCTCCCATAATGCCCTGTCCGGAGAATCGCCGAGCCATAGCGGCGAACGATGGGGGGAGACGATCCATGGGAATGCGAGCGAAGGCCCTCGGCGGCCTTGCGGGCCTCGGCGCGTGGGTCGCCGCCGCTCCGGCAATGGCTCAGGCGCCGGGCGCCGATCCGGCGGCGACGGCCTGGATGCTGACCGCCACGGCCCTGGTGCTGCTCATGACCCTGCCGGGACTCGCGCTCTTCTATGCCGGCCTCGTGCGGCTGAAAAACGTGCTCTCGGTGATGATGCACTGCGTCGCCATCGCCTGCCTGGCCTCCGTGCTCTGGCTGTTCGGCGGCTACAGCCTGGCCTTCTCCGGACAGGGCCCGCTGATCGGCGACCTGGCGAAGTTCGCCCTGCTGTCGGTCGACCGCGGGTCGCTCTCGGGCGCGCTGCCCGAGAACCTGGTCTTCATGTTCCAGATGACCTTCGCGATCATCACCCCGGCCCTGATCGTTGGCGCGGTGGTCGAGCGCATCCGGTTTGGGGCGGTGCTGCTCTTTTCCGGCCTCTGGCTGTTCCTGGTCTATGCGCCGGTCTGCCACTGGGTCTGGGGGGGCGGCTGGCTGATGGGCCGCCATGTGATGGATTACGCTGGCGGTCTGGTGGTGCACGCCACAGCCGGGGCCTCGGCCCTGGTGCTGGCCTGGCGGCTCGGCCCGCGCGACGGATTCCCCAGAGACCTTTCGCCGCCGCACAATCCCGGCATGACCATGATGGGCGCGGCGATGCTCTGGGTCGGCTGGTACGGCTTCAACGCCGGCAGCGCCCTGGCCGCCAACGGCGACGCGGCCGCGGCCCTGATGGCCACCCACCTGTCGGCGGCCACCGCGGGCCTGGTGTGGGCGCTGATCGAATGGCGCCGTTTCAAGCGCGCCAGCATGATCGGCGTGGTGACCGGCGTCGTGGCGGGTCTTGCGACGGTGACGCCGGCCTCTGGCTTCGTGGGGCCCCTGGGCGCCGTCCTGCTGGGCGCCTCGGGCAGTTTCGTCTGTTACCACGCCGTCGAGCTCGTGAAGAAGACGCTCAAGGTCGACGACAGCCTCGATGTTTTCGCGGTGCACGGTGTTGGCGGAATCCTTGGAACCCTGATGGTGGCGGTGCTGGCCGACCGGCGGCTGGGCGGGGTTGGCTATGCGCCCGGCGTCGACATGGCCGGCCAGGCCCTGACCCAGGCCCTGGGCGTGGCCTCCACAGTGGCCTGGTCGGTCATCGCCACGTTCGCGCTCGTCTTCGTCGTCAAGCGGACCACGGGCCTGCGCGCCCGGGAGGAAGCCGAGGAGGACGGCCTTGACATGTCCGCCCACGGCGAGCGGGCCTGGAACCCCTAGGCGTCCTCAGGCGGGGGGAGCGCCGAAAGCGCGGGCGAGGTCCGCCGCGGTCAGGCCCTCGACCTCGACACGCTTGACCCGCGCGGTCTGGCCGCTGACCAGGGTCAGCGCCGACTTCGGCCGGCCGAGCGCCTTGGCGAGGAAGGCGATCACCGCGGCATTCGCCTGGCCGTCGGCCGCAGCGGCCGCGACGCGCACCTTCAGCAACAGCCGGCCGGCGTCGTCGCGGATCCAGCCGTCGACCCCATCGCGCCCGCCCCGAGGCGTCACGCGAACGGCGATCTGCATGGCCTCAGCCGAGGGCCTGGATGACCGGCGCGAAGATCATCGGCAGCAGGTACTGGCGGAACCCCTGGATCACCAGCAGGACGATGATCGGGCTGATGTCCACGCCGCCCAGGGCCGGGATGATCTTCTGCACCGGCGCCAGGATCGGCCGGGTCACGGCGTCGAGGAAGTGGGCGATATTGTAGACCACCCGGTTTCGCAGATTGATCACGTCGAAAGCCACCAGCCACGACAGGATCGCGCTGACGATGATGGCGTAGACCAGCAAGGTCAGGAGGCCGTTGATCACGAAGAAAAGGAAGCTGCCCATGGCCCCGGTTCTAGCGGCCTTTGCGGCGCAGGCAAGGCGAAGCGCCGAGAGGCGCTTGACAGGGGCCGCCTCAAAAGGGTTATTCCGCGCCTTCCTGGGCTTCCAGGGGGCCGTAGCTCAGATGGTAGAGCGCCTCGTTCGCAATGAGGAGGTCAGGGGTTCGATTCCCCTCGGCTCCACCAGGAACTTCAGTAAATCAAGGGCTTAGGGTGAATTCGCCAGCCTTCGAAGGGCTGAGAATGGCCGTAGGCCGCCCTATGTAATCAGTCTGTAATCAGTGGCTCCAGCCTCCCCGCGCCGGCCGGTGGCTCGTCCTGGCCCGCCTGGCGGTCATCCGAGAGGCAATTACCGAGCCATAAATGCATATGCGACGCATTTGCATCTATGGCTTCGGGGGAGTCGGGATCAGACCGTAGGCCATAGGTCGCGCGTTGGAGGGGTCGAG